>JAACFE010000092.1 GCA_009937525.1 Gammaproteobacteria bacterium | reverse complement strand
GGCGTCTCTTGCGTTCTTCCTCGCGCCAGGGGAGTAGATTAATCCGTGGCATCAGTCAAAGCTCCTCAGTGCAAGCCCGCAAGCAGTAAGCAACGCGGTAGCGTCCTTGTGAACGCCCTGCGACTTGGCTTTCGATGAGATCTTCATCTGGCCGAGCGGGTCGCCGACTTCCGTCGGTATGCCGACGCGACTCGAAATCACGTCGGCGATTCCCGGGATATTCGCGCAACCGCCGCATACGACGATCATGTCGGGCTGTTCGCGGCCGCCGCCCGAGGCAAGATAGAACTGCAGGGAGCGGCTGACCTGTTGCGTCATGTCGTCGATGAACGGTTCCAGAACTTCCGGCTGGTAGTTGCTCGGCAGACCGCCCTGCTTTTTGGCGCGCCCGGCATCTTCCATCGACAGTCCATAGGTGCGCATGATTTCCTCGGTGAGCTGCTGCCCGCCGAAGTTGAAATCACGCGTGTAGATAACCTTCAGGTCCTCGAGTACCGAGAATGTCGTGCTGCTCGCGCCAATATCGACGACAGCAACCGAATGTCCCATGCCGCCGTCGGGAAGCTGGTGGCTCAGCAGCTGGCAGGCGTTCTCCAGCGCAAACGCCTCGACGTCCACGATCTGTGCGGACAGCCCCGCCGCATTGACGGCGGCCTGCCGCTGATCGACGTTCTCGGTGCGCGTAGCAACGAGCAACACGTCCATCAGCTCGGGGTCTTTCTCGTTGGGGCCGACGATCTCGAAATCGAAGCTGACCTCTTCCATGGGGAAGGGTATGTACTGGTCTGCCTGGATTTCGACCTGGCCCTCGAGGTCCCGCGCGGAAAGTCCCGCCGACATCTGGATGACCTTGGTAATCGCCGCGTCGCCGCTTATCGCCACCGCAACATCCGTTGCTTTGGCGCCTGCGCGTTTTACGGCGCGACGGATGGCTTCGCCCACAGCTTTTGCGTCAACGATTGCTTTTTCGCTGACGGAGCTGGGCGGTGTGGGCTCGGCCGAATACGACTCGACGCGATAGCGCTTGCCGCTTTGCGACAGCTCTATCAGCTCGAGGCCCAACAGGGGTTGAGTTTTCTTGCCGAAAAGCACGTTTTTTCCCTTCTAAGTCGGTAAGTTGCGAGTCAAAAGTAGTAAGGACCTGAGCAAATCGATTTAACTATATATCAACAAAATGTTAAATAAAACGTGACTTTGTTCACGATCCCGGGAACGTATGGTACTGACAGCACCCCGCCTGTTCCGTGAACTGGTCGTGATGTGGGCGCCCCGGACCTTCCGGAGTGAACCAGGCGTTGCAGCTTGTGCCCGTCGCTCGCTATTATCGGCCGCGGCAAAACTGCCCCGCTTGGGCGCTTGCCCGCAATATGCCACACAGACAGCACCGGTCGGACACCAGCCTACCTGTATGCTCGTGCAGGCAGCGGCACACTTTTCCGCGCCGTAACGCCAGTTACGCGTGAGTCGAGCACATATGCGAAAGCCGAGGAAGCAAGCCGTTAACCGGTCCCATCGAGGACTCTGGCGCAGCCTTGTCGTGGTGGCCGGGCTGACCGTCATAACGACCATTGCGGGCGTTGCCGGCGTCGTCGGCGCTTATTACTTCGTCGCTCCCGGTCTGCCGGCGGCACAGACGATTCGCGATATCCCGCTGCAGATCCCGCTGCGTATATTCAGCCGCGACGGCTACCTCATAGAGGAAATCGGGCAGCGCCGGCGCATACTTATTAATTACGATGACGTTCCGCCGCACGTCGTCAACGCCTTCATTGCCGCCGAAGACCAGCGGTTCTTCGTGCATCCGGGCATCGACTACCGCGGCATCCTGCGCGCGCTCTGGCAGCTCGCCCTGACCGGCGACATCGCGAGCGGCGGCAGTACGCTTACCCAGCAGCTGGCACGCAGCTACTTTCTCTCGCTGGAGCAGACGGCCGAGCGCAAGTTCAAGGAGGCCTCGCTCGCCGTCCGGATCGAGCAGGAATTTACGAAAGAACAGATCATGGAGCTGTTCCTGAACAAGATGTTCTTCGGCCAGCGGGCTTACGGCGTGGCCGCAGCGGCACAGGTCTATTTCAACAAGCCGCTTGCCGGCATCAATCTCGCGGAAGCGGCAACGCTTGCCGGCGTGTTGCCGGCACCGTCCCGTTACAACCCGGTGCGCAGCCCGGTAAACGCAAAGCGGCGCCGGGGGTATGTGCTCGGGCGCATGTTGAGCCTCGGCTTCATCTCGCGCGACGAGTACGACGCGGCGATGGCAATACCCGTCGAGTCCCGCCTGTACGGCGCGGCGGTGGAGCTAAACGCGCCTTACGTCGCGGAGATGGTCCGTCGCGAAATGCTGTCGCGTTACGGCGAGGAGACCTACACCGCCGGCTACCAGGTCGTCACGTCGCTCGATTCGCGGCTGCAGAAATCGGCCAACTACGCGATCAGGAACGGCCTGCTCGAATTCACGCGCCGGCGCGGTTACCGGGGCCCGATATCGACGATCGAGCTGCCGCCCGAGTTGCCGGGGCTCGAGATTGCGGAATGGCCCCCCGAGATTCTCGAGGTGCTCGACCAGTACGCGCCCGGCGGTTTGTCGGTCGCGCTCGTCACCCAGGTCAACGAAAACAATACTGCCGACATCGTGTTTCGGGACAGCACCGCGGCAACCATGCCCTGGCGAGGAATGAGCTGGGCCAAGCCGTTCGTCGATCGTGAGACGACCGGCCCCGCCCCGGAGTCGGCTGCCGAGGTCCTTGCCCCGGGCGATGTCATCTACGTCATGCCGACGAGTGCGGGTTTCTGGGCGCTGGCGCAGGTACCCGAAGCGCAGGGCGCACTGGTCTCCGTCGATCCGAATGATGGTGCAATCACCAGCCTTGTCGGCGGTTTCGATTTCGCGACCACGAAATTCAATCGTGTCACCCAGGCATTCCGCCAGCCCGGCTCGTCGTTCAAACCCTTCATCTATTCGGCAGCGCTGGAACAGGGCAATACCCCGGCGACGATCGTGCTCGATGCGCCCGTCGTGATCAACTCGTCGGAACTCGAAGCGGTCTGGCGACCGATCAACTACAGCGGGCGCTTCTACGGGCCGACGCGCATGCGCGAGGCCCTCGTGCGATCGATGAACCTCGTTTCGGTTCGCCTGCTGCTGTTCGAGACGGGCATCGGTAACGCGGTGCGCCATATTGCGAATTTCGGCTTCAACGACGCCGCGTTGCCGCGCAACGGCTCGCTGGCGCTCGGCGGTGGCAGCGCGACGCCCCTCGACATGGCGCAGGGCTATGCGACGATCGCCAATGGCGGCTACGCCGTCAAACCCTACGTCATCGACGCGATCTACGCGGCTGACGGTTCGACGCTGTATCGCGCAGATCCCGCGGTCGTCTGCGAGCCCTGCCTGGCGGAACCCGAAGACCCCTACACGGCCGATCCGATGGAAGAGCTGACGCTCGAGGATATGGCGGACATCGCGCTGTCGTACCGGCCAGATGCGAGCACGGCCCCGGAGCTGTTCGCCGACATAAATACCGCGCCCGCAGCAGTATCGAAGCAGAATGCATTCCTCATCCAGGACATGATGCGGGACGTCATCCGCCGGGGCACCGGACGGCGCGCGCTCGTCCTTGGGCGAAGAGACCTTTCCGGGAAGACCGGAACCTCCAACGATCGCCGTGACGCCTGGTTCGGCGGTTTCAACGGCGACCTCGCAGCCATCGTGTGGGTCGGATACGATGACGACCTGCCGTTGGGTCCGGGCGAGGAAGGCTCCCGTACGGCATTACCCGTCTGGATCGAATTCATGCGCGAAGCACTGCGCGGCGTCCCGGAAAACCAGATGCCGATGCCGCCGGGCATCGTGTCAGTCAAGATAGACAAGGAGACCGGCTGTCCCGCCCGCTTCGGCCAGACCAACGTCACGTTCGAGATATTCCGCGAGGAACACGTGCCGGAGTGCGAAACCGTCGAGGAACTGCCCGACATCTTCAACGATACTACCGGCATGGAAGATCCGACCGCCGAAGAAACCGAAGAGCCGGAAGAGCCCCTCTTCTAGATCGATGGCCAGGAAAAAAAAGACCAACGGCAACGAACGCGCGCGTCTGATGGTTGCGCAGGAAACCGCGCGCATCATTGTCAACCAGGGCATCCGCGACTTCGGGCTTGCGAAAAAGAAAGCTGCCGAACGGCTCGGCCTGAGAGACCGCGGCTCGCTGCCCGGCAACGCCGAGATCGAGCAGGCCGTGAGCGAACACCTGCAGCTGTTTGCGGGCGATTCGCACACCGACCTCCTGAATACCCTGCGGCAGGCGGCATTATCCGCGATGGAAATGCTGTCGCCGTTCACGCCGCGCCTGGTCGGACCGGTGCTTAACGGTACCGCCGACGCAAACTCCGCCGTGAACCTGCACGTCTTCGCGGACAGCGCGGAGTCGGTCGCTCACGCCCTCGACCAGAGAGGCCTGAATTACAGGCCCTACGAGCGGCGGCTCAGGAGCCGGCGCGACCGCACCGAGACCTACGCCGGATTCGAATTCCATCACGGCGAGGCATCGGTGCAGGCAACAGTATTCCCGGTCGACGGAATCCGCCAGGCTCCGATCAGCCCGGTCGACGGCAAGCCGATGCGGCGTGCCGACGAGAAAGCGGTGCGGGAATTGTTACAGCAACAGCCGTAGGCGCGGTCTCGAATCGCGCGCCGAGGCGCGCTCCTACAGAGATATTGTAGGAGCGGTTCTCGAACCGCGATTATTTGACTGTCAGCGTTTCTCGACGGCGACGTAATCCCGCTCCGTAGCGCCGACATACAGCTGCCGCGGACGCGCGATCTTCTGGTTCGGGTCGGAGATCATCTCGCGCCAGTGCGAAACCCAGCCTACCGAACGACCGAGAGCGAACATGACCGTAAACATCGACGTCGGTATGCCGAGCGCCTTGTAGATGATGCCCGAGTAAAAGTCGACATTCGGATACAGGTTCTTCTCGATGAAATAATCGTCCTTGAGCGCGAGCTCCTCGAGCCGGAGTGCCAGTTCGAAGAGCGGCGTCTCGTTGTTGTTGGGCAGTGCGTCGAGCACCTTGTGCGCCATCTCGCGAATGATCGTCGCGCGCGGATCGAAGTTCTTGTAGACGCGGTGACCGAAGCCCATGAGGCGGAACGGATCGTCCTTGTCTTTCGCCTTTGCGAGGAACTTGTCGATCTGGCTCACGTCACCGATCTCGTCGAGCATCTTCAGGACGGCTTCGTTAGCGCCGCCGTGGGCCGGCCCCCACAGGGCGGATATGCCGGCAGCGATGGCGGAGTACGGATTCGCTCCGGAGCTTCCCGCCATGCGCACCGTCGACGTCGAGCAATTCTGCTCGTGGTCGGCATGGAGAATGAACAACAGGTCGAGCGCCTCCGCCTGGATCGGATCTATCTCGTAAGTCTCGGCGGGCACGGAGAACATCATCTGCAGGAAATTCTCCGTGTAGTTGAGGTTGTTCTTCGGGTACATGAACGGCTGGCCGATACTCAGCTTGTAAGCGGCCGCCGCAATCGTCGGCAGCTTGGCGACGATCCGATGCGCGAAGATATCGCGGTGTTCGGGGTTATGAACGTCCGTCGTATCGTGATAGTACGCCGACATCGAGCCTACGACGGCCGACAGCATCGCCATTGGATGGGCGTTGTAGCGGAATCCCTTGAAGAAATTGAGCATGCCCTCGTTGAGCATGGTGTGCGTGCGAATCGTGGTATCGAATTCCTCGAGTTCACTCTTCGTCGGCAATTCACCATTGAGCAACAGGTAGCAGACCTCGATGAAATTCGAATGCTCGGCGAGCTGCTCGACCGGGTACCCCCGATACATCAGGATGCCCTTCTCGCCATCGATGAACGTTATGTCAGATGCGCAGCTACCCGTCGCGATGAAACCCGGGTCGTAGGTAAACACGCCATGGTTGCGGTACAACTTGCCAATATCGATGACGTCCGGGCCAGTGGTGCCTTTGTGAACAGGCAGTTCCAGTTCGCTACCGTCGGGGGCGATCAGTCGATAAGCTTCCTCGGTCATGGTTATCCCTTTTTGTGTCGGCCGTAGCGGAAATCGGCCCACAAGGATACCAAAGCCCGGGTCGACACGACCTACGGATTAACCGTATGTCTAATGTGGATTCGCGGGGACAGTGATTGTCCCTGGGACCCGCCGGGCGGCTCAGCTCAGGCCGTACTTGCGACGGAACTTGTCGACGCGGCCGCCCGTGTCAACGATCTTCTGCTTGCCCGTATAGAAGGGATGACAGGAAGAGCAGACCTCGATCAGTAGATCTTCGCCGAGCGTCGAGCGCGTCGTAAATTCGTTGCCGCAACTGCAGGTGACCTTGATGTCAGCGTAGTTGGGGTGGATATCGGCTTTCATGGCTGAGAGTCTCTTCGGTGCCGTCAAAAAGGGCCGCGTAGCATATAGCTAAGCGAGGGTCACCGCAAGTGTCCCACCGGTGACCTGCGAGGCGGCCTGCATTATCCACAGAAGCTGTGGATAAACCTGTGGAACAATTTTGAACGAGTGCCCTAAGGTGCGGATTTTCAAAGCGGCTTGTCAATATGACTATTTTGTGTCCACTTTGATAAAACCTTTAAAAACAGTGTCTTACAATTGTTTCTCGACGCTTCGAGTGAATTTAAACGGCTCTTACACTGAAAATATAGGTATGCGCGAAGCCATGTGCATAAACTGACCGCAGTGGACAATCGCCGATTTGCCGCGCCGCTCCCCGCCCGCGGCCCGGCGGCGCGGTTCCGGACCCGCCTATTCGGGGAGAAAATGCGCCTGAAGATCGTTGAGAAAGTGCTGACCCTTCGGCGTCGGCCGCCAGCGTCCGCCGTCGTCGCCGGCGACCAGTCCACGCTTCGCGAGTGGCGCCAGCCGCTCCCTCAGTGTGGGGAGAGGCAAACGGGTCCGCTCGACGAATAACTGTTCGTCGAATCCGTCGACCATCCGCAGGGCATTGAGCATGAATTCGAACAACAGGTCGCTGTCGCCGAGCAACTCCGTGGTGTCATTTTCCTTGCCCTGCTCGACTTGCTGCATGTATTGCAGCGGGTTCGCCGGCTTCCTGTAACGCGCGACGCCCGCCGGCGTCGTCACCTTGCCGTGGGCTCCGGCGCCGACGGCAAGGTAGTCACCGAAAGACCAGTAATTGAGATTATGCCGGCAGCGGCGATCATCCCGCGCGTAGGCGGACACCTCGTAGCGCTCGAAGCCGAGTTCGGCGAGCCTGGCCTCCCCCGCCTGCTGTATCGCGAACGCCAGATCCTCGTCGGGCAGCCCCTGCGGCGGGCGAGCAAAGAACACGGTGTTCGGCTCCAGCGTCAGCTGGTACCAGGACAGGTGCGTGGGATGCAGCGAGGCTGCCGCGTCGATATCCGAGAGCGCGCCGCGAACGTGCTGTCCGGGGAGTGCGTACATGAGGTCGATGTTCACATCGTCGAACCCGGCGGCCGCCGCCTCCTGCGCGGCAAGCCCGATATCCTCGACGCCATGCACGCGCCCCAGGACCGCGAGGCTGGCGGCATCGAAGGACTGGGCGCCGATGGACAGCCGGTTCACGCCAGCATCGCGATAAGCCTTGAGGTCACCGCACTCCACGGCGCCCGGATTGGCCTCCATCGTTATCTCGATATCGTGCGTCCACGCAAAATGAGCTCGCGACGCGTCCAGCAGGCGAGCGATCTCGTCGGCCCGAAAAAGGCTCGGCGTCCCGCCACCGAGGAAGATACTCGTCAATGGCCGATCACCCGCATTGGGCGCTTCTGATTCCAGATCCCTGCAGAGGGCCTCCAGGTACCGGCCACGGCTCGCATCGTCTCCGCCGGTGTAGGAATTGAAGTCGCAATAGGGACATTTTTTAACGCACCAGGGCAGGTGCACGTAAAGCGACAGCGGCGGACGCGCCGTCCTAACCATAATGTTCCCGCAACATTTCGGCGAGCGCACTCAGCGCCTTGCCGCGGTGACTGCGTGCGTTCTTCAGCTCCGGCCCGAGTTCGGCCGCGGTCCGGCCGCATTCGGGATCAAAGAAGACGGGGTCGTAACCGAACCCGCCGGTTCCCCGTCGCTGCTCCAGTATCCTGCCCGTCCAGCGGCCCTCCGCGACCAGCGAGGTCGAATCGTCCGTGGATACGAATACCGCGCAACAATGGAAAGCGGCCGTGCGGCGCTCGCCGGGGATACCACGCATTTCCTGCAGCAATTTGTCGATGTTGCTCTCGTCGGTCGCATCGGCTCCGGAATAACGCGCCGAGTAGACGCCAGGGCGCCCATCAAGCGCATCGACCACGAGGCCCGAGTCGTCCGCAATCGCGGGCAGGCCGGTCAGCAGCGACGCATGCCGTGCCTTGATCAGCGCATTTTCCACGAAGCTCTCACCGGTCTCGTCCGCGTCGTCGACGCCGAGTTCGGTTTGCGGAATGATCTCCACGCCGAGATCGCCCAGGATGCGCTGAATTTCGCCAAGCTTGCCCGGGTTGCCCGTGGCGAGGACGATCTTTGCGGGCATGGGCATGCTGTCAGCCGCCGGCGCCGACCAGCGCTTCGTCCTGCGCGGCTATGATGTGTTCTATGCCCGCCTTCGCGAGACCGATCATCTGCGCCAGTTCCTCGTCGCTGAAAGCGTGTCCCTCGGCGGTGCCCTGTATCTCGATAAAACGCCCTGCTTCGTTCATGACGATATTCAAATCGGTCTCGGCCTCGGAATCCTCGTCGTAGTCCAGATCGAGCACCGAGACGCCGCGATACACGCCGACGGACACCGCGGCCACGCGGCCGTGCAGCGGGTTCTTCCTGACGGTCTTCGACGCGACGAGTCGATGCATTGCCAGCGCGAGTGCGACGTAACCCCCGCTGATGGCCGCGGTGCGCGTACCCCCATCCGCCTGGATGACGTCACAGTCCAGAGTCACCATGCGTTCGCCGAGAGCCGCGAGATCCGTTACCGCGCGAAGCGACCGGCCGATCAGGCGGGAAATTTCCTGGGTTCTGCCGCTTTGCTTGCCGCGTGCAGCCTCGCGCGCCGATCGCGTGTGAGTCGCGCGGGGCAGCATGCCGTATTCACCAGTAACCCAACCCGTGTTCTTGCCGCGCATCCAGATGGGTACGCGATCCTCGACGCTCGCCGTGCAGAGCACGCGCGTGTCCCCGAACTCCGCCAGCACGCTGCCTTCCGCGTGACGGGTGAAATCAGGCGTAAAACATATCCGGCGAATCTCATTCGCCTGCCGGCCGCTGGGGCGCATCATCGCTCTCCGCTCTGTGTTCTTTGCTTCTTGGTTTCAGTCGCTCAGCCACCGCAGCGCGGCGCCCGTCGTATTGTCGCTGTAGGGTGAGTTTACGTTCAACGCCTTGATGCTGAGCGTTTTCAGGTTGTCCCCGAGATTGTCGTCACCGGGTCTCGCGATTTCGGCAATGTCTTCGTCGCTCAACCCGGACCAGAGTCCGTCCGTGCAGGCGAGCAGCACGTCACCCGGCTGCAACGTTTTCTTATTGGTTATCGACATGTCGGGAACCGGCGCATCACCACCGATACAACACTCCACGAAGTTGCGCATCGGGTGATCCTGCGCTTCCTCCTCGGTGATGGCGCCTTCCTGGATCAGTACCTCGACGTGGCTGTGGTCTCGCGAGCGAGTGAGCACCTCGCCGTTGCGAACCTGGTAGATGCGGCTGTCACCAATGTGCGCCCAGTAGGCCCCGCCCTCCTGCACGAGACAGACGGCGCAGGTCGCACGTGGCCGGAAATCCACGGCAACGTCGCTGCCGAGGGCCACGACTTCGTCATGCGCTCGTGCGAGCGCCGTGTAAAGAAAGCCATGCGGATCGAATACCGGCAGCATGGAAGACATGAACATGTCCTGCACGATCTTCAGGCCGGTCTCCGCGGCGCGGGCGCCGTCGGAGTGTCCGCCCATCCCGTCGAACACCAGTATGATTGCGGCCTCGTCCGCAACGACTACGGCCGCGCGGTCCTGGTTATCCTGCCTGTCGCCGAGTGCGGAAACTTTTGCGTATTCGACCTGCATAGTGGGGTGCGCTTAGAATGTTCGGCTGCCGAGACGTATTACGGTCCCGCGTGATGGGCGGAAGTATGCCCGCCCTCTTTCTCAAAAAACGTGATCGATACGTCACAACCGGAGACAGCTGCCAATGTTACACAGTATGACAGGCTTTGCGCGTGAATCCGCGGAAGCGGAAATCGGTACACTTACCTGGGAAATACGAGCGGTCAACCACCGTTACCTCGACGTACAGTTCAGGCTTCCCGAGGAAATGCGGGCGCACGAGCAGGCATTCCGGCAGGCGGTTGCCGCGAACCTCAATCGTGGCAAGGTCGAGTGCTCGCTGCACTTTCGCCGCGCCTTCGACCGGCAGTCGGAACTGCAGATCAACACCGCGCTCGTCGAACTGATCGGGAAGCGCATCAAGGAGATGTCCGCCGTGCTTCCGGCAACCGGCGCCGTCAATCCCTTCGACGTGTTGCGCTGGCCGGGCGTCGTCGAGCAGGCCGGGATCGAAGCCGAGCCGTTGTTCGAGGTCGCGCTGCCGTTGCTCGAAAGAGCGCTCGATGCCATTCGCTCGATGCGCGCAAGCGAAGGCGTCCGAATAGCGGATATGCTCGAATCGCGCTGCAGCGACATCGCTGCCATATCAGAATCCGTGCGGGCGCGAATGCCCGATGTGCTCGAGGCAGCCCGAACGAGACAGCGCGAACGCATCGAAAAGCTCGACGTGGAAGCCGACCCGGCGCGTCTCGAGATCGAACTCGCGCTCATCGCCCAGAAGCTCGACGTCGACGAAGAGCTCGACCGCCTCGACAGTCACCTCGTCGAGATACGTGACGTGCTGGCGCGCGGCGAACCGGTGGGCCGCCGCCTCGACTTCCTGATGCAGGAACTCAACCGCGAGGCGAACACGCTCGCGTCGAAATCGAACGACACGGACACGACCCGCGCATCCGTGGAGCTGAAAGTGCTGATCGAGCAGATGCGCGAGCAGATTCAGAACATCGAATAGTCAGTCCGATGTCCGCAGCACCCGCCCGACTATTTGTCATTGCCGCGCCGTCGGGCGCCGGCAAGACCACGCTCGTAAAAGCACTGACGACGCGCAACCCGGAACTCCGTTTTTCGATTTCCTATACGACCCGGCCGAAGCGCCGCAACGAGGCCCACGGCGTCGACTACCTGTTCGTCGACGAGACCGAATTCGAGCGTCTCCGCGCCGCAGGCGCGCTGCTCGAATCGGCGAACGTGTTCGACAATCTGTACGGAACCAGTCGCGAACAGGTCGAGGAACACCTCGCGGCCGGGCATCACGTCATCCTGGAGATCGACTGGCAGGGTGCGCAGCAGGTGCGCAGCGCGATGCCTGAGTGCATCACCGTTTTCATCCTGCCACCGTCGCGGGAAGAACTGGAGCGGCGGCTGCGCAGCCGCGGCACCGACAGCGACGAGGTGATCGAACGGCGTCTGCGCGACGCGCTTTCCGACATGTCGCACTGGGACGAATTCGACTACGTGATATTCAACGACGACCTCGACCAGGCAGTGGCCGACCTCGAGGCCGTGCTCGCCGGCCGCGGTAACGCGAGCGCGACGACAAATCCCGCTGTCCGTAAAGCCGCCGAAGCACTGCTCGACCGGTAGGAGCACATCCCGGCGCGAGTACCAGCGCCTGGGTGGCGCCGGGCGTTTATACCGGGTATTTGTTCTCGCTTAATGTCGCTCGACATCCCTGTCTCGCGCCAATCGTCCTCCGCTCGTTTTGGCGTCCTGCGTCACTTCGCTCCGCACGACGCTCGAACAAACACCCGGCACTCCGCCCGCGCCGAAGCTGACCGAACCTCCGCGCCGGCAGACGGGGTGTTCCTCGACCGAAGTAAAGCGCAGCGCAGCGACAAATTCGCCGGGAGCGAATTTGGACGCGCTTGCGCGCCCGAAGGGCCAGCGACAGGACGTCGCTGGTCAACCATGAGGGAGAGGAATTCCCCTTTGCCGGCGCATTAGCCAGGAGATGAGCGACGCGCTGGATAAATAACTTTTGGTTATAAGGGCTGGTTATCGCGCCAGTCCGTGCGTTACCCTGCGCGGCCTGGTTTGAATGCATGCGTTCGACGGCCGACGCCGCCGAATATGAGAAAGGAACCCCATAAATGGCCAGAATTACGGTCGAAGACTGCCTCGAAAACATCGATAACATCTTCGAGATGGTGCTCGTTGCCGCCAAGCGGGCGCGGCGCGTCGCTCACGGCGCCGACCCCATGGTCGCACTCGAGAACGACAAGCCCACGGTGATTGCCCTGCGCGAGATCGCGGAGGGTCACGTGACGCCGGCCATCCTCGACGAGATCGACCAGCCGCCGACGGACGAGCTGCTGCAGTCCGCCGAAGCGAGCGACGACCTGCTCCCCGTTCGCGGTATTTCCATCGGCGACTGACGCGCTACCCGCGGCTTTTCGCGGGTATGATTGGCGTATGGATTACGCCGCCACCATATTGTCCAAACTGCCGGGCGCGTCG
>JAACFE010000091.1 GCA_009937525.1 Gammaproteobacteria bacterium | reverse complement strand
CGATTTCATTAATCGAGCGTACCATTTCGCGGTCGATCGGATCATGCAGCATCTCCTTGACGAATCCACCTTCGATCTTGAGAAAGTCCACGGGTAAGTGCTTCAGGTAACCGAATGACGACATGCCTTCGCCGAAATCATCCAGGGCGAATTTGCAGCCGAGCTCCTTGAGTGCATTGATGAATCGAACTGCCTGGGAGTAACTGGCGACAGCCGCGTGTTCCGTTATCTCGAAACAGATCTTCGTCGCGTCGAGTCCCGACATCTGGAACTGGTCGATGACGAAGGGCAGAAACTTCTCGTCACCCAGACTCTGCCCGGAAAGGTTGATCGAGCAAAGTATGAGGCGCTCGCGTTCATCGGCCTCCGAGACCAGCCATCGAAACGCGCGCGTAATGACCCAGCGGTCGATGGCCGGCGTCAGGTTGTAGCGTTCGGCCGCGCCGATAAAGAGGCCCGGCGAGATGACGCCACCGTTTTCGTCGCGCATCCTGAGCAGGATCTCGTAGTGAGCACCATCTTCCTCGGCCTGCAGCGGCATGATCGTCTGGCGGAACAGCTCGAAGCGGTTTTCTTCGAGCGCGTTGTTGATACGCGCGGCCCACTGCATTTCGCGGCGCCGGCGCATGAGGTCGATGTCGTTTTCCTGGAAGCTGTGGATGCGATTTCGCCCGGCCTCCTTCGCCGCCGCACAGGCGCTGTCGGCCGCGCTCAGCAGAGCAGCGACGTCCTCGTTGTCGGCCGTAATCGGAACGACACCGATGCTGACGCCAAGACGGAAGGTCCGGTCGTCCCACATGAACTTGTAGTCGCCGATCGCTGCACGCAGTTCTTCGGCGGTCTGCATGGCCTCGTCGAGGTTGCAGCTCTCGAGCAGCACGCCGAATTCATCACCGCCGAGCCGCGCCAGCGTATCGCGCCAGCGTATCTTGGCCTTGAGCAGGTTGCCGAGCTGGTGCAGCAGCGTATCGCCCGCGCTGTGACCGCAGGAATCATTGACGATCTTGAACTGATCGAGGTCGAGATACAGCAGCGCATAAGCGGTTTCGCGCGCCCTCGCGCTCTTCAGGGCGCGCTCCAGGCGGCTCTCGAATTCGCGCCGATTGACGAGCCCGGTGAGAATGTCGTGGCTTGCGTGGTAGCTGAGACGACGATTCAGCTCGCGAGATTCGCTGACGTCGTGGAACACCAGCACGCCGCCCGTGACGACGCCCTTACCGTCACGAATCGGAGAGGCGGTGCTCTCTATATAGAGTTCGTTGCCGTCGCGCCGGATCAGCAGCGTGGGACGCACCGACTTGATCGACCGCTCACGCCGGATCGAGACGGCAAGGGGATTCTCGAGCGGTTCGCAGGTCTCCTCGTGGAAACCACGAAATATCTCGTCGAGCGGGCGCCCGCTGGCGTCGTCGACCTTCCACCCGGTGAGCTCCTCGGCGACGGGATTGATGTACTCGACGTTGCCCTTGGCATCCGTCGTGATGACGCCGTCGCCGATAGACTGCAGCGTGATCTGCGCGCTCTCTTTCTGGCGAAACAGCGCGTCCTCGTAAAGCTTGCGCTCGGTAATGTCGACTTCGGCACCGAGCAGCCGCAGCAGGCGGCCGTTCTCGTCCAGCACGGCCTTCGCCCGGCTCGACATCCAGCGCCACTCACCCGACTGGTGCCTCATGCGATGCACCGACTCGAAAAACGGCGTCTTGCCCTCGAGGTGCTCGCGCATCCGCGACTGGACGCGCGCCATGTCGTCCGGATGCACGAGACGGTACCAGTCGAGCAGCACGTCCTCGTCGTCCTCGTCGTAGCCGAGCATCGCTTTCCAGCGGCGCGACAGATCGACGCGCTTTGACAGACCGTCGAAGTCCCAGATGCCATCGTTGGCGGTGATCGAGATCAGGTCATTGCGCTCGCGCAGCTCGTCCAGGATCTCGTGGTCCCGCAGCCGTTCCAGACCCGTGGCGAGCGATGCACCGATCAGCTTGATGAGCAGGTGCAGGTTGACATCCCAGCCCCCGTTGCCGTGCTCATTGGCGAGCCCCAGGAAACCGGCGACCTCGCCATGGACCGCGATGCCGATAATCAGCGCGGACCCGATATGCAACTCGGCCAGGCGCCCCAGCTCCGCTCGTGCGACCTCGGGACCCGCCGTCGTGTCCTCGATCTCGACGACCTTGAGGTGGCCGAGCCGGCCGACCAGCCAGGACCAGTCCGCCAGGCGCTCTCCACCCAGAACTTCGGGCGCGCACTGCGCAAAACCGGCCTTCGCGGCAAACACCGGCTCCAGGTTTCGGCCGTCGTCGGATATCAGCGCCAGGAATGCTGCGTCGCATCCGGCGGCATCGGGGAGTTCAGCGACATTGACGCGCAGCACTTCCAGGTAGTTGGCTGCCTCGAGAGTCTGCAGATCGACGGCGATCTTGGTCTGCAGCGCGTCTACGGCACCGCGCGTGCGTTCTCCGGCTCGCGGTCGGCGCGGCCGGATACCCGTGGTTGTGATGGTGTCGGACGGGTTCGCCATGGATAGGCGCATTTTGACACGTTACCAAAGGAATACAAGATAAGTTGCTGAATTTTTTTAGCTTAAGTGCTGGGTGTCAACCGGAAACCGACTCGCCCGTTATTGACCCTGACCAACGCGGTTCACGATCAAGGAGATAATCATGGACTTACTGACGCAAGGCCTGCCCTTTACGATAAACGCAAGGAACGCAGTCTCGAGGGTGGCCGTCGCATTCGTCGCGCTGGCACTCGGTGCCTGCGGCGGCGGTTCCGGCACATCGACGAGTGGCCCCGACCCGGTGTCGTCCTGCGACCCGGCCGATGCGGCCACGCATGCCGAATGCGGCTCCGTCATCGTCTCGTTCACCGACGCCGACGGGGATTTCCTGAATTACACGGTCGACGTGCTGTCGTTGACGCTGGAAACGGCCAACGGCCGTGTCGTCGAGACGCTGCCGCGCCAGACCCGGATCAACTTCACCGACTACGTCGACCTGACCGAACTCGTTTCGGTCGCCACGGTCGCACCCGCGACCTACGTCGCGGGTACCATCAGCCTCGACTATAGCGACGCGGAGGTGTTCGTCGCCGCCGGAGACGGCTCGAAAGAGGCCGTCGTCACCGACGACGCCGGCACGCCGCTGCAACGGGCGGAACTCCGGATCCGGCTGTCGAATCGCGACCAGCTCACGGTGCGCCGCGGCCTGCAGTCGTTGCTGCAGCTCGATTTCGACCTCGCTGCCTCGCACGTCGTCGATATCGTGCCAACCCCGGCTACGGCGGCAGCCGAAACCTTCATCGTCGCAGAGGTGACACCGGTCGACGAGAAGACGATGCGTGTGCGCGGGCCGCTGGTTGAGGTTAACGAGACGGCAGGCACGTATGTCGTTGCCCTGCGACCGTTCCATCACCGGGACGGCGATTTCGGCCGCGTGACGGTGCACACGACGGACGACACCGAATTCGAAGTCAACGGCGACGTATTCCTCGGCGCCGAAGGCCTGCGCGCGCTCGCCGCGGCAGGTCCCGGCACGCCGACCCTGGCCGGCGGCACGCTAAACGTCGCCGAACGCGAGTTTACGGCCGGGATCGTGCTCGCCGGCTCGAGCGTGCCCGGCGCAGGGCGCGACGCCGTCGTCGGCAACGTGATTGCCCGTGACGGCAACATCCTGACGGTGCGCGGCGCCACGATCATCCCGCATGACCGGCGCGCGCATTTCCATGATGACGTGCTCGTCCAGGTTGGGGCGGACACGAAGGTCTACAGGGATGACCACCGCCAGTCCGACCTCGGCATCGCTGCCATTTCGGTCGGCCAGCGCGTGACGATTCGCGGCAATGGGCCGGACGTATTACCGGCTGTGACCGACGCCAGTTCCCCGCAGATCCTGTTCGACGCGACCGCGGGCGCCGTGCGCATGCACGTCACGCACCTGAGCGGCATCGTTAACACGGTCGTTCCCGGACAGGTCGATATCAGGCTGCAGGCGATCGATCGCCGCCGCGCCGCCATATTCGACTTCAGCGGCACCGGGCAGTCGCCCGACATGGACGCCGACCCGACGAACTACGAGATCGCGACGGGCAACCTCACGCTCGCCGACTTCGCGGCCGGCAAGCCAATCGCGGTACGCGGCTTCCCCGAGGCCTTCGGCGCGGCACCGCCCGACTTCGCCGGCCGCACGGTCGTCGATTTCGCAGACGTGCGCAGCGCGCTTGGCGTTGGCTGGGGTGCCGCAGGCACCACCGCACCGTTCCTCCGCATGGGCACCGACGGCCTGCTACTCGATAACCGGAATCCGGCCATCGACGTCAGGCACTACATCAAGCAGGGCACGGTGCTAATCGACCTGCAGACGCTCGATTCCGACACGACGATTGTCCCGCCGGGCTCCGGCCGCACACTGTACGTCATCAAGACGGCGGACAGCCTGCGGCAGTACTCGGACTTCGTGGACTTCGTCGACGACCTTACGGCGAGCCTCGACGGCGTGACCAGCGCCCGCTCGATGTTTGCGAGGGGTCACTACGACGCAGACAGCAACGTCTTCTCGGCGTTCAAGCTCGGCGTCTACCTGTTAGAGCCGTAACTATGGCGTAAGGACCGATAGTCCCCCGCTATGCCTTACCTCACTGGCTCTCCCCCGCTACCGTGTCGGTAGCGGGGGTTCTTTTTGCCTTGCCGCCACTTCGGGTGCACCGCATACTGCGGCGGTCACCATGGATATAGAGTCAGAACTGGAACTCCGCCGCAGCCTCGGCCGCTTCGCAACCGGCGTCACGGTCGTGACCTGCTGCGCGGCGGACGGCCGTCCCTGTGGCATTACCGCCAACAGCTTCAGCTCCGTATCGCTGGATCCGCCGCTGGTGCTCTGGAACATCGCCAAAGTCTCCAATTCGCTGCAGGCCTACCTGGACGCCGAGTATTTCGCCATCCACGTGCTCACGGCCGGGCAGCAATACATGGCCGAGCACTTCGCGAGAACCGACCACACCCGCTTCAACGGCATCGAGCACAGGATTTCCGAGCAGGGCGTCCCGATACTGCCCGGCGTACTCGCACGATTCGACTGCAGGACCCGGGAAATCCACGAGGGCGGTGATCACCACATCATTGTCGGCGAGGTCGAGGCCCATACGGCGAAGGACGGCGCGCCGCTGCTGTTTTTCGGCGGCGAGTATCGTACTTCTTGACGCAGAGCAACGTCTTGCCGCGCGAACGATGCTAATGTGCGGCAATGCACAAAATCCGGTCCCGGTTATGTAAAAAACGGGCAACGAATGGCTGCTTACGATCGTTATGAATAGTAGACGTTTACCAAATGCGGACATCGGCTCGGGCGAGGGAAAGCCATCGTGAAGTGGCTCGGCTCTGACAAGAACCGCTTCACCGAGCTGATGCAGCCTCATTTCGATGCGCTGTATATGGCGGCGCAGCGAATGACGCGATCTGCGGCGGACGCGGAAGACCTGGTACAGGATGTGTGCCTGAAGGCGCACATGCATATCGATGAACTCGAGAAGGTCGAGTTCCAGCGTGCATGGCTCCTGAAGATTCTGTACCACCGGTTCATCGACATCCAGCGGACGCGCGAGCGTTCGCCGGTGGACATGGCGGAAACCGGTGCCGATTCGAACGATCCCGATTTCCTGGGGCGCGACGGATCGAAGCCGGACGATCTCGTCGAGCGGGAGAAGCGCCTCGAGACCGTATTCCGGGCCATGGAGATTTTGGGCCATGAGGCATCGAGCCTCCTGGCATTGCACGACATAGAGGGATTTTCCCTGGAGGAGCTGCGACAGGTAACCGGATTACCCGAAGGAACGCTGAAGTCCCGTTTGCACAGGACGCGAGCCCGGCTGGGACGATTGCTGTCCAACCAGGACATCCACAAACCGGTACTGACCGTAGTCGGTGGTAAAAAATGAATTGTGACTTAGTAGCAGAACAGATCAAGGCGCTTGCGGAAGGCGAATTACAGGCGGACGAAAAAGTCGCCTGCATGAACCACATTGCGGTTTGCCAGGATTGCGCCGATGCGCTGCGCGGCGTGCGCGCCATGCTGGTCGTTCGCGACCAGGCGACAGTGCCCGGCTCCGAACGGGTCTTCAACCGCGTCATGAGCAAGACCAGCTACGACCCGCAGCAGCAGGCATCGCGCCGGGGTTTCTGGCTCGGGGCCGGCTTCAGTGGCGCGATCGCCGCATCGCTGCTCGCCGTGGCGTTCGCACTCGGCCTCCTGGGAAGCCCCGGCGTGGACGCACCCCAGGCCGCGGAGTTCTATGTATCGACGCAGGAAGTCCGGCCGATGAACATCGCGATCGAGGCGGACCAGCTTCTGCAGGGCGCAGAAATCAGCATCCTGCTGTCGGGCGACGTGGAAATCGACGGCTTCGGCCAGCGGAATGAACTCAGCTGGACCGACGACCTGGAGCCCGGTGTGAACCAGCTGACGTTGCCGGTGCGGGCTATCGGCGAGCGCGGCGGCCAGATGGTCGTCCGGCTCAGCCATCCGGACAGCGAGCAGATCTTTGTCGTGCAGCTGAAACTCGACAGTTGATTATGTTGGAAGCGGGGAACCGCGGGACGGATTGCGGCGTTAGTCAAGGTACAGGGAAACGATTTATCGACCGGGTGTAATTCCGGGCCACTTGGGCAGAGCGGTAACACGTTATTTGGATGAGTCAGATGAAGACCAAGATTTTGATACCGGCATTGATCGCACTGATGGGGGTCAGTGCCGGCGCCTGGGCCGACGATGACGACGACGGCGCGGAGGCGACGATCCGTCTCATGGACGTCGCCGAAGCCGAACTGCCCGGCGCGGTGACCAACACGATCTCGCTGCCTGACCACCTGCAGGTGGAAGATGGGGACCAGGTTGCCGCCGTCGAAAAGGCGAAGAACGGCCACGACCAGGCGAATAAGCGGCTCGAAAGCGAGAATCGGCAGAAAGGCCTCTCGCAGGCGGAAGCCGCCCGCGAAAACGGCAAGGAATTGACGGAGAAGGCGACGGAAGCCCGCGAGAACCATGGGCGGGCGGATCCACCCGGCCGGCCCGAAAGTCCCGGTCGACCCGAGAATCCCGGCAATCGTTGAGGAACATGTGAACCAGGCGGCGCGGGCTGCCTGGAATCGTGATCACAGTCACACTGCGAGCCCCCTGCACTATCGTGCCGGGGGCTCTTTTGTTATTGATGTAACTGATTATTTTGTATCGGTGTCATCAGGCAACCATGGTCCTCCGCAGACTCTTCGCCCTGGCCACGCTCGCGATTTGCGCGAGTATCTCGCCGTGGGCGATCGCTGACACGGCACAGGACTGGGCGTCGGGTAAACAGGCGTTTGCGGCGGGCGATTTCGAATCCGCCCTGCTCTATTTCGAGATGGCACGTGACGCCGGCCAGGAGGGCCCGGCCGTGCACTACAACATCGCCGTGTGCCAGTTCGAACTCGGCCGGCATGAAGATGCCGGTTCGACCTTCCGCTACATCGCCGAACGCTACCCGAAAATGCGTGGTCTTGCGGAGTACAACATGGGACTCGTGGAGCGCCGCCTCGGAAACGAGGGTGAGGCGCGACAGCATTTCATCACGGCCTGGGACCTGAGCAGCGACGACGAGAAATTGAGATCTCTGTCGGCCGCGATGCTCGAGGAACTGGAGCCCGAGGAGCCCTCGAACTGGCACGGCGCGCTGGCGCTGCGGCTCGGACACGACGACAACGTGGCGCTGCGCGACAGCCTCGGTTTGCCGGCCGGGGTCACGGCGGAAAGTCCTATGGCCGACGTCTACGTCTCGCTGTCGGGCTCGCCTGCGGTATTGCGCGGGCTTACGCTGGACGGCAGCGCCTACATGATCGCCTATTCGGACGCTGATGACTTCGACCAGTCCGAGTTCAGGCTCGGTGGACTGTACAGCTGGAGTCCGCAACACTGGTGGATCGAGACGGGTGCGCACTTCGTGTACGGGACGCTCGGTGGCTCGGGCTTCGAACGCGAGATCACGTTGAGTGCCAGGGCCGTTCGCTATCTTGACAACGACTCATCGATCGACGCACTGCTCCGTTACGACGACATCGACGAAGTCGATGCCGACTTTGCGGGCATCGCGGGCTCGCGGCAACGGATCGACCTGCGCTATCGCCGCAACTTCGCGAGCCACACCTTCATATTTCGCTACGGCATTGAGTCGAATGACCGGCTGGATCCCGGCGTCTCGCCGACGAGGAACCGCATCCATGCCGATTATCGATTCCAGCCGGCTTCCGGCTGGGGCGTCGAGGCCGGCGTCGCCTACCGGACGAGTGACTACGATGATCTGGAAACGCCGAGGACAGAGGATCTGACGACGATTACGGCCGCGCTGACCCGGACCGTTGCCGACGTCTGGCTGTTCGGACTGCAGTTCCAGTATTCCGAGAACGACTCCAACGATCCGGACTATTCCTACGAGCGCAACCTGATCACGCTGGGCGTGCTGCGCACGTTCTGACTAGTCTCCGTCGACACGGATCGTGTGGGTCGCACGCACGATTTCCACGATCGGCGCCTCGGGCACCTCTTCGACGTCGTAGACCTTTGCGAGGAATTCCGGGTTCGCCTTGCGGAACAGCAATCGCGCGGTCACGTTGAGTTCGGTGAACTCGTCGTTGTTGATCGCGAACACGACGTCGGATTTGCGCTCCCCCGGTGTGTCCTGGCTGGCTGATTCCGAAAGGCGCGGCCGGGCAATGCCGGGGCACCGGAACGGCACGTCGACCACGTCACTGCCGCCGCTGCGGATGACGCGCTTGTAGCTGGCTCCTACCACGTCCCACAGGTTATGGCGCTCGACGGGGAGGCCCTGGCTGTCGTACCAGTCCGCTTTGTAGACGACCGGCGCGTCGATGGACGGACTTATCGAGCGGTCGGCGCCGAGTTCCATCAGCGTGTTACCCAGGTTGTCCTCGACCGTGAGTTCGATCCAGCTCTCCAATACGTCGAGGGGGCCGGCGGGAAAATCATGGCCGGTCTTGTTGTTATGCAGGTGCAACTGGATGTTGACGAGGTCGCCGGCGCGGATGCGTTCAGGCGCATCTATCCGCATTTCCACGGTCGGGCCGCTTGCCCATTTGTGGGCGATCTCCGGCACCTCGATCTCGCCACGCAGCCACTTGATGGTCAGCTCGGCTTGTTCGTCACCGCCCGGAATATCCATGGTCGCCGGGATGTACATGTTGCTCGCGAGCACGCGATGGCTGCGGTGCTTGCCGTCGTCGGGGCTGCGGTAGCTGTCGACGTCGTCCCCGCGAGCCGGATCGTCGCTCTCGACCAGCGGCATGTGGCATTCGATGCATTCGATCGTATCGGGGTGATCATCGCCGTGGTAATAGCGGCCGCTCTTCCAGCTGTCGTACTCGTTCTGCTCCTGCGCGAGGCCGGCCGTTGTCGCTTCGCCGGGTGGCGGCACCTGCTTGTGGCAGCCGGCGCAGAATTCACTGGTCTTGTACAGCGGCCGCTTGTATTCGGCCACGTGTTTCTCGGGGTAGGCACGGATCAGGAACCTTGCGGCGAGCCCCGCGATACCCGACTCGCGGTCTTCGAAGAGATACCGCTCGGGCGCCTCGATCACGTAGCCACCATTGCCGTTGGTGTCCGTCGCGACCGTGCTGTGGCAGGTAATGCAGGAATTCGCTTCGAAGATCGGCAGTTCCCCACCGTCCGATGCGACACCGTAGCGTGTGCCGCCGAGCACCGCGGCCGGGTCGTGGCAACCGGCACAGGCGCGCGACTCAGCGACGCCTTTTTCCTCGATCAACAGGTCCTGGACCTGCAGGAACAGCACGTCTTCCGCGGCGAAACCGTGCGCGCTCGCCCGCCACTCCCTGTAGATCGAATCATGACAGCCGCTGTTGCCGCAGGTCGCGGAACCGGCCAGCGCCGACGGTTTCAGTGAACCCGTCACTTTCTGCGTGGCGACCGCCTGTTCGACCAGGCCGTCAATGGCGGCTGCCGTACCGGCATCGAGTTCGAGTGATTCAACCAGCTCCGCCGTCTGCGCACGCAGTCCCCCGTCCTGAGGGCCCCGCAACGCCGCTTCGAAATCCTGAGCACGTTCGGGGCCGACGGCCTGCTCCACGCCGGCGAGGAACGCGTTCAGCCAGGGAGTGTTCGCAATCGCTACCCTGCTGGGCCAGAAGGCCCGGTCGTCGCCGTGGGGCCAGTCGTAGTCATCGCTGAACGCCTGGAACTGGTCCGGCTCGGTCTGCGCCCGGGACAGGAAGCCGGTTACGCCGAACAGCACGGCAATAATCGCGACGCCGGTCCATACGAATCGCTTTCTCGGCGCACGCCGCGGCGATGCCTCGGTATTGCCGTAACGGGCGACGATGGGCGCCAGGTGCACGGCGATCAGCGTCCCGAGCACCAGCGCGGAGACCAGGTGAACCGTATCCACCCAGCCCGGCACCCAGGTGCCGAATGCTGCCATGGCCGTGATGAGCAGGCCGGTCAGAAGACACACGACGAGCGCCGCAATCGCGATCATCGCCGTCCGGGCGACGGGAACCGGCGCATCGGACCTGCGGCGCTGCCAGTGGAGGAGGACCGCGGCCGCAAGCGGTAGGACCGCAACCAGGCCGACAACCGTGTGGATGATGATCGAGAATTGCGCGTAGACACCAAACGGCAACAGCGTCACCATCAGGCCCGACAGCAGGGAGTACACAACGACCGACGTGGCGATCCACGTCAGGAACGATCGATAGTCGATGACCACCTCGCCGGGCGTCGAACTGGATTCCTGCTTATTGTCCATGTCTTCCTCTCAGTCGCATCGAGTCGCGCTCGTCAGTAGCCGATGCCGATCAGGCGCATCGCGCGTTCGCAGTTGGTCACGGCCGCCTGGATCTCTGCCAGCGCGTTCTCCCAGTCCGACGCCTGCGCATGCCCCTCGGCAGCGCTTGCCCGGTCGGCGGCGGACGCGAGCAGCTTGTCGTACATCTGCTTTGCGCTGTGCGGCGGCTCGCGAGTGCCGGCAAAGCGGTCGAGCACCATCTGGTAGCCCAGGTACTGTTGCGTGAGGTACGCGTATTCGTCTTCGGGGCCGTCAAACGATTTCTCGTAGTAGACGGTCTTCTGGTCGTAGATCGCAACGAGTCTACGTTCGAGTCGATCGACCACCGGCTTCAACAGCCTCGTCGCCGCCTCGTAATCACCGCCCACGGCAAGTTCCTCGGCTCGGTCGATCTGCCGATGCATGCCGGTGATGTCGGCATCCCCGATGCCGCGCACCTCGGGCGGCTGTGCCTCGAGCGACTGCAGGAAGCTCGTCGTTCTGCCGTGGACTTCACGATAGACCGCGTCGCTGCCCGGCCCCCGGTTCTTCGCCAGCGAAAAGGCCTTCGACGCGAGGCTGAGACCCGACGTGGCGAGCGCCACCGCCTCGGCGCCGCAGCCTTCGTCCAGCACCAGGCTCGCCTGCGTCGCGTCGCTGCGGGCCTGTTCGAGGACCTGCTTCGCTTCCGCGTTGTCGCCTTCGTCAACGCGCTTCGCGGGTCCGGCACTGCCGACCATTCGTTGCAGCAGTACGAGCTTCTGTTCGGCCTGC
>JAACFE010000090.1 GCA_009937525.1 Gammaproteobacteria bacterium | reverse complement strand
GAAAAGGCGAAGGGCGCCGGCGCGATCGGGACCACCGGCCGGGGCATCGGCCCGGCATACGAAGACAAGGTCTCCCGGCGTGCCCTGAGAGTGTCCGACCTGTTCCTGCGCGAGAAGTTTGCATCCAAGCTCGGAGAAATTCTCGACTACCACAATTTCCTGCTGAAGAACTATTTCCGGGCGGAGCCGGTCGATTTCGCAAAGACGCTCGAGGATGCGTTGCAGGCAGCCGAACATATCGCGCCGATCACGGCAGACGTGACTCAGATCCTGCACGATCTGTCGGCAAGGGGAGAAAGCATCCTCTTCGAAGGTGCGCAGGGGACGTTCCTCGATATCGACCACGGTACCTACCCGTTTGTGACCTCGTCGAATACGGTCGCCGCGGCCGCAAGCACGGGTACGGGTGTCGGACCGCGCGACCTCGACTATATCCTCGGCATCGTCAAGGCGTATACGACCCGTGTCGGGGCAGGGCCGTTTCCCACGGAGCTGTTCGACGATCTCGGCTCGCACATTGCGGAAGTCGGCGCCGAGTTCGGCGCCACGACCGGGCGTCCCCGCAGGGTCGGATGGTTCGACGCGGTCGCGCTCAGGCGTTCGATCGTCAACAGCAGCGTGTCGGGCCTTTGCGTCACCAAGCTCGACGTGCTGGACGAGCTCGAAACGATCCGGATCTGCAACGGCTACACGATCGATGGCGAGGAGACATCCGGACTGCCCATCGTCGTCGACCGCTTTGCCGACTGCCAGCCGGTATACGAGGAGTTGCCGGGTTGGCAGGCGTCCACCGTCGGCGTCACCCGTTATGATGATCTGCCGGCAAACGCGCGTGATTACCTGCGGCGCATCGAAGAGCTCGCGGGCATTCCCATCGATATCATTTCGACCGGCCCCGACCGGGAGCAGACGATCATAAAGCGGCATCCTTTCGAGTGACGCGGACGACAGCACTGAGTTTCCGGGCGGGTCCGGGTGCACTGCGAACGATTCGACAGCACGGGTTTTCACCCGAGCTGGTCGGCACTATGGCCGGGGCGTCCGGCGGGGCCAAGTGGCTCGTCCTGAGCAAGCTCGACCGCGTCGCCGCCGATACCCTGATCCCACGTTTGCACGAGCCCGTGTACCTGATCGGCTCCTCCATCGGCGCGTGGCGCTTCGCCTGCTATGCACAGGACAGGCCGCTCGAGGCGATCGAGCGATTCGAGGAAGCCTACCTGGGCCAAACCTACTCCGAAGAACCGGATCGCGACGAAATCACCACAAAGAGCCGCCAGATTCTTGACTACGTGCTCGGGGAGTCCGGTACAGCGGAGATCCTGTCCCACCCGGTATTCCGCACCAGCATCATGACCGTCCGCAGCCGTCACGTAACGGCCAGCGAACAACCGGCTGTCCTGGTGCCCGGGTTGCTCGCGGCCGCGGCACTGAACGCCGTGAGCCGGCGATCGCTGGGTGCCTTCTTCGAGCGCGTGCTTTTCTTCGATGCGCGGGACCTGCCGCCGTTCTTCGACATGCGGGGATTTCCATT
This sequence comes from Gammaproteobacteria bacterium, assembly GCA_009937525.1. Classification (GTDB taxonomy): domain Bacteria; phylum Pseudomonadota; class Gammaproteobacteria; order Steroidobacterales; family Woeseiaceae; genus UBA1847. The sequence continues at coordinate 10,257 of JAACFE010000090.1, read as the reverse complement.
GCGGCAGGTCGAGCTTGCCGAGGCCAATCTCAAAGACGCGATCATTGCGACAGGATCGATACCCATGATCCTCTCCGGCGTCCGCGACATAGCCGGAGCGCCGCGCGGCATGTACCGGGATGGCGGCGTGATCGACTATCATCTCGACCTGCCGCAGAGCGCGCCGGACCGCCTGACCTTGTACCTGCATTTCATCGACCGTATCGTGCCCGGCTGGTTCGACAAGAAACTGTCCTGGCGCAAGCCGGATCCGTCAAACGTCGACAGGACGATCCTCGTGAGCCCGTCGAAGGAATTCGTGTCCCGATTGCCGCACGCGAAGATCCCGGACAGGCGGGACTTCATCAATTTCAAACCGGAAGAGCGGATCCGCGCCTGGCGGACCGTGGTGGATATGTGCGACGAACTCGCCGATGAATTTCACGAAGTGCTGGATAAGGGCCAGCTGGCGGCAAGGCTCGAGCCTCTGTGATAGTCTTTGCCGCAAAATAAAAACGACGAAGGAGAGTCGTGTTGACTGACTCGACTATTGCGGCGCACGCCGACAGGCCTTACCCCGAACTAACCTGGATTGCCGTTGGCGTAGGCTGGTTCCTCGGCGTCATCATCGCCGTCTCCATCGGCTATGCGGCACTGATCCTCGGCTTCTCGATCGAAGGATCGGAACTCGCTGCCATCCTCGGTTTCGGTATTTTGCGCGGCATCCTGCGCCGGCGCAGCATCATCGAGAACAATATCGTGCAGACCGTGGCCAGCGGCGTGAACGGCGCATCATCCGGCATGATGTTCTCGGTACCGGCAATATTCCTGCTGGGCTACGGCGATCGATTCGATCCGATCATCCTGACGTTCGGCTGCATCGCGGGCGCATTCCTCGGCATCGCCTTTATCATCCCGCTGCGCAAGCACATGATCGACTATGAGCGCCTGACCTATCCCGGGGGCGTGGCGGTCGCCACGATCCTGAAATCGCCGGGCGCCGGCGTCCGCAAGGCCATCATCCTTGTCGCTGCGGCGCTCTTCAGTGCCACCGTCCATTTCATTACCCTCAAAACCGGGGTGTCGAACTGGAACCTCGGGGCGCTGATCGGTTTGCCGGAGTACATGAACGGCATCTGGTACCTGTCGCTCATGACGATAGGCGTCGGTTTCATCGCGGGGCGCGGCGGCGTCGCCTTCATCATCGGCGGCTTCGTCGCCTACTGGTTTGTTTCGCCACTGTTATCCCTGACCGGGGCGTTCCCGGTGAACGAAGCGGGCCAGATCATCAATACCCCGGGCGACCTGCGATTGTTGCTGTACCGTCCGCTCGGTATCGGCATGCTTATCGGCGGTGCAATCATGGGTGTCATCCTCGCGGCGCCGCTGATACTCAGCGCGATCAAGTCGATGCAGAAAGCCGCCTCGGTGGAGACCAGCGTTGCGAGTGAGGAAATGCCGATCAAGCTGCTGTACGTCGCAGTCATCGGTGCGGCGGTTTTGCTGGGCGTCATGGCCGTGGTAGCGGTGGAGTCGATGACGCTGACGGGTGGCATCGCGATGGCTCTGCTCGGCACACTTTGGATCTGGATGGCTGGCATCATACTTTCCGAGGCGATCGGTCGAACGAATTGGTCGCCGCTCTCCGGGATGACCCTCGTCGGCATTACCCTGCTGATCATCGTGACACAGGCGTTCGGCATGGATCGCGCCGACTCGATCATCGCCGCCATCATGGTGGGAGCGGCGATGTGCGTTGCAATGTCTCAGGCCACCGACCTGATGCTGGACCTGAAAACGGGCTACCTCGTGGGCGCGACACCGAGGATGCAGCAGATCGGCCAGTTCGCTGGCGCGTGGCTGGGGCCCATCGTCGTGATTTTCGTCATTTTCGCGCTCAACGAGGCCTATACGCTCGGCAGCGAGCGGCTACCGGCGCCGCAGGCGCAGGCGCTGGCCAGCACGATCGACGGCATCATGGGCGGTGACGTGCCGGTGCAGAAGTATGCAGCCGGAGCGATCCTGGGCGGACTACTCTCGGTCGTCATGGGCGGCCTCGGCATCACGGTCGGGCTGGGCTTCTACCTGCCGTTCAATATCGTCCTCACCTACTCACTGGGAACGCTGAGCCGCGAACTCGCCGACCGTTTCAAGGGCAAGAACTGGGCAGAGCAGGTCGGCATACCTGTGGCAGCAGGTTTCATTGTCGGTGAGGCTCTGGTGGGCGTTGGCGATGCAATCGTGGCTGTACTGACGGCAGCTTAGGGGAGGAGATGATGAAACAACTGGGATATTTTCTCCTCTGTGCAGGATTTGTCAGTGCCGCGTACGCGACAGCGCTCGATGTCGAAAACGTGAGCTGGGCGCTGTTTGCGATTTCGGCGCTGGCGGCAATCGTCGGTGTCTTCCTGCTGAAGCGGCACGCGCGGTCGGTCGCGCAGTCCGAAGAGGTCCTCGAGGCCAATCGTGCAGAATTGCGCGAATCCATCGACAACGTCGTCAGGGACCTGCGCGAGATCGTCAGCAGCGGCAGCCTGAGTGGTGCGGCACTTCGTGACCGTATTGATACGAAGCTGCATCCAGACCTGATCCGCTTCGCCGATGCTCGTGAGAGTATGGTTCACCTGTTCGGCCTGCAGACCTATGCCGATATCATGAGTCACTTTGCGGCGGGCGAGCGCTACATCAATCGAGTGTGGTCATCTTCTGCCGATGGCTACGATGTCGAAGCAGCGCGCTACCTGGGTAAGGCAGAAGAGCAATTCGCGGACGCCCAGCGGCAGCTCAACGAGGCTGCGCGAAAGTAGGTCGGGTCACTTCTTCTTGCGGCGTGCGAGTGGCGATCGCTTGCAGGTCGTCGTGAGATGTTTCTGCAGGCTCTCGACGTCCTCGTCCATCAGGTAGTCGGCCTCATCGCGCCAGCCGCGTAGCATCGGCAGCGTCCGTTCATTGACGATGAGGTGGCCTTCGTTCGATTGGCTTTCGGCGTGCCAGCCGGGCACCGCAATGACGGAGCGCACCCGGACGGAGTTCCTGAGCAGCTCATGGAATTCCTGCTGCAATTTCGTCGTCTTGGCCGCAATGTCCTCGATCGGGATCGCGTGGCCATCCGGTTTGAACTGCAGTTCGTGGTCCGAAAGCCGCACGCTTTCCCTGCGCATCGCCCGATGGGCGACGACGTTCACCGCGTAGATTCCACTCGGGCCGACGATGACGTGGTCGACAATGCCCGCCGAGGTCGCAACGTCGTGGAAGACACGGCCGTGGCCGGTGGCGATACGCTGCAGCGAATGGCCAACCGCGATGTTTGCATCGCGCAGGAAGCGTACCGCACGCCACTCGCGAATCGTGCGGACGAGACGGTACAGGGCGAAGACGGCGGCCGCGGCAAAGGTCGCGAGTAGCAGGTACAGCTGCCATGCGGGGTAACCCTCGAACAGCCGCTGTACTTCGAACGTGTTGGCCACGGCAAAGATGAAGACGAACATCAGGCCGGCGCCCAGGTACGACGATTGCTTGCGTGAAAGTATCTCGAGTTCGTCGCGGAACCGTTGGGCCGCTTCACGCATGATCGCATCCGGGAAGTTCGGGTGCGAGCTCATGGTACGCGCCACCAGCTGCCAGGACTTCGCGGCGAGGAGAAACACGAAGGTGCAGGCAATCGCTACGGTAGCCGAGCCGCTAATTGCCTCTATGTTCATGCCGCGCCCCTTTTAGACCAGGGTGTAAAGAATATCCGGCGCAGCTGCGACGCTCTGTGACGGACATCACGTGGAGCGCAAACAGGCGTCGACGAGGCCGCATTTTTCAGCTCCGGTTCAGCGACATGGGAGTATTTGTGAATGTCATCACGGCAGTAAGTGTGATCTGGCTGTTAGCGTCAGAGTATCGGTTCACATACGGCGGGGTGCGTCATGAACAGGATTTTGATCAATACGGGAATGGTGCTCGCTATCGCGGTGCTCAGCGGGTGTGCATCAATGAGCAGTGAAGAATGCGTCAATAGCGACTGGGCGGCGATCGGTTATGAAGACGGTTCCAGGGGCTACACGACCGACAAGTTCGGCAGTCGCCGCAAGGCCTGTGCCAAACATGGTGTCACGGCGGATTTCAAGGCTTACCAGGAAGGCCGCGAAGAGGGTCTCGTGGAGTTCTGCCAGCCGAGCCGCGGATACAATCTCGGCACCAGCGGCGGGACCTATTACGGCGTTTGTGATGTCGCCATGGAGGAGGAATTCCTCGACGCCTACCGCGTCGGCGCACAGCTGTATACCCTGCGTTCCAATGTCAACAACGCCAACTCGAGAATCTACTCCAAGGAAGCGGAACTCAAGCGCACCAAGGAGAAGATCCGTGCCAAGGAAGCCGAGCTGATCAGCGAGGACGTCACCACGCAGGATCGTGTGCTGCTCCTCGCCGACCTCAAGGAACTCTCCGAGCGCTCGGGCGCACTGGAGGCGGAGATCGAGAAGCTGGTCGCTGACCGGGCTCGCTACGAGTACGAACTCAGGGATTACGAACAGACCGTCGCAGCGTACGGATACTGACAGGGTACCTGCGTCTGGCTAGTAGTCGCCGGACTCGTCGCGGCGATCCTGGCCCTTGCGCCGTTCGCCAGGAAAGCTACCGGTCGCCGCAGCCACCCCGCCCGAGGTGAACGGGCTGCGACGATCCTTTCCGGCCCGCCGGTCCTTGTGGTGGATGAAGTGGCAGTCACATTTGGCTGCGTCGCAGCCGGGAAGTGGCATGCTCGGTGCTTCCGACGCCAGGAATCGCTTTCCGGTAATCTCGTTGGCTGCTCTGCATGCATAGGCCCCGGGCTTTATCGAGACGGCGTGGTATCTCTCGATGTTCTTGGGACCCTGCAAGATTCGCCGGTCCTGCCGCTCTTCGGGCCTGTCCAGGCCCTGGCGGTAGAAGTACCACGCAATCAGCAGGCCGACCACCAGCAGCAATAGCACGGTCCTCATTCCAGCCTCCCCTGGGGCTAACCCGATATGGGATTAGTTTACTTAAATTGGCGGCTCCAGTAAGGCCTGCAGGTGAAATACCCCCTCAATCCGTGTCCGGGGTGAGCTCAGCCTCCAGTCGGGGTTCGCCGGGCTCGAGGTCGCGCAGCGGCTGAAATACGGCCATGGAGCGCATCTCGGGAAATGCGTCGTAGATCTGCAGGAAAGGTCCGTGCAGGCCCGGAAATCGGTCGAGCGTCTGAACCAGATCCAACCGGTACATGTTAAGCCGCCGCGCATCGAGCAAGCCGTTGTCGTGAGCGATTTGCGCCGAGTAATAGAGGTTCGCGAAATGCCACGCAAGGCCCTGCAGCTGGGATGCCTCGGTTGCCGTAACGAGGTGGTTGCCAGGCGCAGCCATCTTCGGAAACAGCCTCGCAAAATCAGGCATGGTCGCGCGGCTCATGTTCATCGTATTGAATCCCTGGGCGAGCTGCATCTCGATCTCTGCTGCTGCGATGCGATTGGCCTGCCGGACCTCCCAGGCGACGAGCAGCAGCGAGGCGACGATGCTGATCACGCCAATGATCTCCACGGTTTCGCGAAGGTGTCGGTTCTCCATGGATACGTCAGCCCGACCCGTACGGCAATACGCCGAACAGTGCCTTGTGCAGATAGAAGAAGATGGCAAAAGCCACACCGGCGATGACCGCGACGATCATATCCGAGGAGAACGGGACTACATCCGGTTTTCGCCACTCACCATCGCGCTTGTTGCACAAAATGATCTCGAGCACCGCCCAGATACCCAGCCCCCCGAACAAGACGAGCGACCGCGAGTCTCCAGTGACGAGCAAGTGGGCGACGGACCACAGAATCACGGCCATCATCTGCGGGTGGCGAACGAAGCGCCGGTAATTCGTACGGGCTTTCGAAGCGACGAATAGTACGAATGCAAAAAAGATGACCGCGGAAATTATCGGTCCGCCGTCGAAGGGCGGGGCATAGATGCCGGAAGTCGAAGCCGCCTTCCAACCGAACACGATCACCACTAATGAAGCCAGGATGACCGCGGAAAAGACGCCCCGGTACTGGTTTTCGCCGAATCTACCGGCCAGTTCGTCGCGCGTGGCGGGCGATGCTGCCGGTAACAGGTGCACGAGGGTAAACAAGAGCAATCCCGCAATCAGTAGAGCCATGAACGCCACCCCTGGCCATCGGTCACCGAATTATACCGGTTTGACGGCTCTCTGGCGGATTACCTGATTCGTGCAATAATTCGCCATCGTTCGAATGAGGGCAGGTCATGAAGACCGACGGCAAATTGATGGACATGCTGACAGGCTATGCCGCCTCCCATCAGCATCCAGTGAATATCTTCGTGCACATGATCGGCATCCCCACGATCATGCTCGGCGTGCTCATACCGTTGAGCTGGGTAGCGATCGATATTGACGGGTTCCCGCTGAGCCTCGCCCATCTCGTGGTCATGGGCTTCTTTGTCTTCTACCTGACTCTCGACGCCCTGTTCGCCGTCGTCTTCCTGGTATTTGCCATGGGCCTCACGCTGCTTGCGTCGTGGATCGCGGCGCTGCCGGTGGCCACGTCGGGGATCATCGCGGCGGTTCTCTTCTTCGGCGGATACGCGGCGCAGTTCATGGGGCACGCGATCGAGAAGTCGATGCCCGTGCTCGTCAAGCATCCCGTGCAGGCGAATCTGGCGGCACCGTTCTTTACCGTCGTCGAGATGTTCAAGCTCCTCGGACTCAGGGACGAACTATTCAACGAGGTGCAGCGGCAGATTGCGCTTCGTCGCCAATGAAGCCCTGCAGAGCGATTGGCGGACGAAGCGAACCTCGTGCTGTGACCTGTTCCCACGCGATCTCGAGGGTCACCGGTTAGGCTCTTTGCATGCGTAGAATTTCTTTTCTGGCCGGGCTGATCAGCCTGGCATCGACACTCTGGGCTTGTGGGGGCAGCAGCGGTGGTGACTTTGCGAGCGGGCCGCCTGCGCCTCCGCCGCCTCCACCGCCATCACTGGGCACCGGGCCGGAGGCATGCACGGACGGCGATGCCGGCGGCTTTGCGTGCTCCGGAGTCGATCTACGATCGCGGCTGCCCATCAGTGCAATGGACGGCACCGGCGGCAACGATATCTGGGGCTGGTTTGATGCGCAGACGGGCCAGGAGTATGCATTGATGGGGCTGCAGAACGGGACGGCTTTCGTCGACATTACCGACCCCGAGGATCCCGTCTTCCTCGGGCGGTTGCCCACGCAAACCACGTCGTCGATCTGGCGGGACATAAAGGTCCACCAGGACCACGCCTATATCGTGGCGGATGCCGCAGGGGCCCACGGGATGCAGGTGTTCGACCTGACGCAGCTTCGCGGCGTAAGCGGCCCTCAGGCCTGGCAGCCGGACACGGTGTACGGCGACTTCCAGAACGCGCACAACCTCGCCATCAACGAGGACACCGGATTTGCCTATGCCGTCGGCACGAATACCTGCAGCGGCGGACTGCACATGATCGACATCAGGGACCCCGTAAACCCGTTGTTTGCCGGCTGTCATGTCGTCACGCCGGATACGCACGACGCGCAATGCGTGGTCTACCAGGGCCCGGATGCGAATTTCGCAGGGCGCGAGATCTGCGTGAACTCCAACGAGAATCACGTCGAGATCGCCGACGTGACGAACAAAGCGGACCCGGTGCAGTTATCCGCAACGGCTTATCCGCAGCTCGGTTTCGTGCACCAGGCCTGGTTGACCGAGGATCAGCGCTTCCTGTTCGTCGGCGACGAACTCGACGAGGCCAATTTCGGGGTCCCGACCCGCACCCACGTGTTTGACGTCTCCGACCTCGCGAGCCCCCAATACCTGTATCCCTACGAGGCGGCGACGACAACGATCGATCACAATCTGTACGTACTCGGCAATCGCGTGTTCCAGGCAAACTACAGCGCCGGACTGCGGGTGCTCGAATTCGGCGACCTCGCCAACCAGGAAATCTCGGAAGTCGCGTTCTTCGATACGGTGCCGCAAAGCGGAGCAGGGGCATTCGATGGCGCGTGGAGCGTGTATCCTTACCTGTCTTCGGGAAATATTATTGTCAGCGACGGTATCAATGGCCTCTTTGTTCTCACGCTGCAGCCGTAACCTGCTTTTCCTCGCGGTCCTGCTGGGCGGCGCCGCCAGCTCGGTAGCGGAGGCGCCGACGGCGTCACTGGTCGTAACCGGCGCGCGGGTATGGACGGGCGATCCGGCCCTGCCGTGGGCGGAGGCTATTGCGGTCGGTGGCGAGGAGATTCTTGCAGTTGGCTCAGACGGTGACATTGCGGCGTTGATCGGTGATGACACCGAGGTCATCGCCGCGGAAGGCGGGATGCTGGTTCCGGGATTCATCGACGCCCACGTGCACTTTCTCGCAGGCGGTGCCGCGATCGCCTCGGTACAACTCAGGGATGCGCAGACGCCGGAGGAGTTCGTTCGCCGCATCGAGCGCTTTGCCGATACCGCCGAACCGGGCGAGTGGATCACGGGCGGTATCTGGGACCACACGCTCTGGGGCGGGCAACTGCCGCATCGGGACTGGATAGACGCGGTAACGCCGGACAATCCCGTCTGGATATCGCGGCTGGACGGGCACATGGGCCTCGCCAACTCGCTTGCGCTGAAACAAGCGGGTATCGATGCCGATACTCCCGACATCGCCGGCGGGGAGATCATCCGTGACGAGGACGGGCGCCCGAGCGGCATCCTCAAGGACAACGTCATGCAGCTGGTGCAGGAAGCCATGCCACGGCCGACCGAGCGGCAGTTTGACAGCTATCTCGACGCCGCGATGCAGTACGTGGCGGCGAACGGCGTCACGACCGTGCACGACATGTTCGACAACGTCACCGACGGCTGGGCCGGTCTCGAGACGTATCGCCGGGCGGAGGCGCGCGGCGATCTCATAACGCGCATCTACGCGGTGACGCCGCTCAACGAGTGGCGGAAGCTTGCGGAGGACATCGACCGCAACGGCCGTGGCAACGAGTGGCTGAAGACCGGCGGCGTCAAGGGGTTCATGGACGGTTCGCTGGGCTCGCATACGGCGGCGATGCTGGCGCCGTTTACCGATACTCCGGATGAGAGCGGCTTTCTTCTCGACTCCCTCGAAAACCTGCGTGCGATGATGACGGGGGCCGACGCGGCGGGGCTGCAGCTGAATATCCACGCGATCGGCGACAAGGCGATCCGCGACTTGCTGGACATTTTCCTCGATGTCGTCGAAGCAAACGGCAAGCGCGAGCGGCGTTTGCGCATGGAGCACGCCCAGCACATCCACCCGGACGACATGCCGCGGTTCGCGGTGCAGGGCGTGATCGCCAGCATGCAGCCGTACCACGCGATCGACGACGGCCGCTGGGCCGGAGACGCAATCGGCGCCGAGCGCGCGCGAACCTCGTATGCGCTCAGATCGCTCATCGACAGCGGTGCCCGCGTGGCGCTCGGCAGCGACTGGTACGTCGCGCCGGCGAACCCCATCGACGGCATTTACGCGGCGGTCACCCGGCGTACGCTCGATGGCGGGAACACGGACGGCTGGGTGCCGGAGGAGAAGATCACCGTCGAGCAGGCGCTCAGGGGGTATACGTACGAGGGCGCCTACGCGTCGTTCGAGGAAAACGTCAAAGGCACGCTGAAGCCGGGCATGCTGGCCGACATGGTCCTGATCGACCGCGATCTGACGGCGATACCGCCGGAGGCTATCCGCGACGCGAAGGTTTTGAAGACGATCGTCGGCGGACGCATCGTGTATTCGCGGTAAGCCGCGGCGGTCAGCGGTCCGAACACAACTGACCAGAGCGGTCGTTGGGCTAGAATCGGCCTGTCGGCTGGTCGCGGCCTCACGAAGGGCCCGGAATTCGCAGCAATGGAACCGTACACTACAATCACCTGCCCGGGATGCGGATACTCGAAGCGAGAGCTAATGCCGACGGATGCCTGCCGGTTCTTTTACGAGTGCGAGGGCTGCGGCCAGGTGATCAGGCCCAGGAAAGGCGATTGCTGTGTGTATTGTTCCTTCGGCGATACCCGGTGCCCGCCGGTTCAGGAAGGCGATGCCTGCTGCGTGGATGGTGCTCACGAGAGGACTTGAACCGAATCAAACGCCAACCGAATCAAACGCCGATCCCTGGAGGCCGTCCCGTGCTGACGGCAGACGGCAGGCCTCCGCCAGGAGGCCTCGATGTCTGGTGCCCAGGAGAGGACTTGAACCTCCACGGGGTTACCCCCACTAGCACCTGAAGCTAGCGCGTCTACCAATTCCGCCACCTGGGCC
>JAACFE010000017.1 GCA_009937525.1 Gammaproteobacteria bacterium | reverse complement strand
GTGAAGCCTTCGGGCCCAAGTTCCGCGGCAAGGGTCTTCGTGAACATGTTGAGGGCTGCTTTGCTCTCGCGATAGCCGTAGAAGCTGCCGCGCTTGTTCTCGGCGATACTGCCGAGATTGCTGCTGAGACCCGCGATTATCCTGAGCTTACCCTGGCGCAGGTTGGGCAGCAGCGCGCGGGTGACTCGCACCGGACCGACCGTGTTGACCGCGAGCGTGCGGCTGTAGTCGTCGAAGTCGATCTCGTCGATCTTGCCCACACGCGGGAAGATGCCGGCGTTATTGATCAGCAGGTCGATGGGTTGCCCGGCGAGTTCAGCCGCCATCGCGTCGACACTGTCCTGATCTGTGACGTCCAGCTGCAGGACACGCACGTCGAGCGCTCTGAGTTCCTGCGCGTCGTCGGGCTTGCGCGCCGTGCCGATGACCTGCCAGCCGGCCTCCTTGTATTGCCGTGCGAATTCCAGCCCCAGGCCGCGGTTGGCACCCGTGACCAGAACCGTGTGCGGGCCTTTTACCGCGGCGTCGTCAGCGCTCGCCCCGGGATACGTCCCGAGAAGCGCAGCCACCGCAAGCAACAGAGCGACGATCCGTCGCGTCCCCGCGAAACGAGCAAAGGTTATTGATTTTAATGCCATCGACCTCGAATCCTCGTTGTCAGGAGGGCGCAGTTTACCGTCCGACAGGACCTGATTTCGAGGGTAATGGAACCTTAACCGCGTCACGTGCGCGTATGTGAGCGAGTTTCAAACTTATTGCTTGGGAGATACATTATGTTCAGCAACAGGATCGTTGCTTCTTCTGGTTTTGCCTTCCTGCTCACGGCGCTCGCCGGCTGCGGAGGTTCGGGCGGCTCGGATGCACCCGGAACGGGACCTACAGCAACCAATTAAAAGACTGTCGGGCAGATAACAGGCTTCGGCAGCATCTACGTCAATGGCATCGAGTTCGACACTGCAGGCGCGAGCTACGAGGTCGATGATGCAATAGCGTCGAACGACGATGCGTTGGCCGTCGGCATGGTCGTGAAGGTTGAGGGTTTGGTGAATGCGGATGGCCACACCGGGTCCGCATTCAGCATTTCGTACGACGACGACATCGAGGAGCAGGGTGCGGACGACAACGAGTACGAGGCAAAGGGTACCGTGTCGTTCTGGGACGGAAGTTCCACATTCGTACTCAACATGCGCGGCGGGGCGACCCTGAACGTAAGGCTGGACCCCGCCGGTGCAGAAATTCCCGATGCCGGTATCGAAGATACACAGTTCGTCGAGGTGAAGTGCACCATCGAGGATCCCGCAGCCGTGGAGAAGACGTTGATTGCTTTCAAGGTCGAACTCGAGGACGGTTCGGGCTACGAGATCGAGGGTCCTGTGGAGGCCGTGAATGCCGGAACGCTGGAGGTCCTCGACGTTGTTTACAACACCGACCCCGACATCACGATCTTCGAGGACGGCGTTCCGGTCGTGGGCGACTTCGTCGAAGTCGAAGACGATAACGGCGACGGAATGGCAGACAGTGTAGAAATCGAAGACTAGCCCCCGATTAGTCGATTGCTACTGACTTCCGACCGGCCCCTGGGCCGGTCTTTTTTTTACAAGCGTTCTCAGGCACATGCGCGTACCGGTATCCGGATCCGACCAGGGCAATGTGCCCGGCTGTACAGGTGGGATGCGATCGATCGGTCTGGTAAAGTTGCCGCCGCAACTATTCTGACCGGAGTCCCGAGAATGAAAAAAATCGTCCTGTCGTGCCTGGTACTCGTCCTGTCATTCGGCGCCAATGCTGAAGAAACCCGGCGGCTGAGCGCTGATGTCCTGTGGGAGCTGTCCCGCCTTGCGCCGCCCGCCGTTTCTCCGGACGGCAAGCAAGTCGTGGTGGAGGCAACGACGTACCCGGAGAAGGACGACCCCGAAAAGAATTTCATGCCGGAGAGCCGGCTCTGGCTACTTTCGACGGGGTCCGGCCGCGAGCAAAGGCCGCTGACCGCAGAGGGCGGAAGCGCGGGCAGTCCGGTGTTGTCGCCCGACGGATCGCAGCTGGCGTTTGTCGGGAAACGCAACGACGACGAAACCGCGCAGATCTACGTGCTGCCGATGGACGAGCCGGGCGAAGCCGTGAAGTTGACGGATGTGCCTACCGGCGTTTCCGCGCCCCGGTGGGTCGGGGAGCACATCTATTTCGTATCGAACGTCTGGCCCGGAAAGACGTTCGACGAGATGGCGGAAACGATCAAGGCTGAGGAAGACAGCAAGCTGTCTGCGAAGGTCTGGAACGAGATGCCGTACGCCTACTGGGATCACTGGCTCGACGAGGAACGGCAGAATCACCTGTACCGGATCCCGGCGGCCGGCGGTGACGTGGAGGCACTGACGCTGGGCACGGAGCTCCAGTTGCCCCGCAATGATCCGGGCACCGGCGAATACGACGTGTCGCCGGATGGGAAGCTGCTCGCGTTCGTCGCCAACAGCCGCGCCGGGGGTGTATACCCGGACCACGACGTGTTTCTGATGACGATCGGTACGAAGGACCCGGAGAACATCACGACGGAAAACGAAGCGCCTGACGGCGGACCGATGTTCGCGCCGGACGGAAAGTCCCTGGCTTACGTGCGGCAGGCCATTGCGGGATTCTACGGGGACCAGGTGAAGCTCATGCTTCGCGACCTGCGATCCGGCGAGACGTCGATGCTGCACGAGAACTGGGATCGCTCCGCATCGGGACTCGTGTGGGCGCCTGATGCCAGGGGCTTCTACGGCGCCATAGACGATGCCGGCACGCGCCGCGTGTATTACGTGCCGATCGGCGGTGCGCCCAGGCCCGTCACCGGGGCCACCGATTTCGACGGTCTGAGCATCGCCGACGACGGCACGCTCGTCGCCCGCAACCAGAGCGCGGTGTACCCGTATCGGATCGTGCGCGTCTCGAAGAACGGTGACACCATGCGCCTTGATCGATTCAACGACGACATACTCGCCAATGTCGACATGGGCACCTACGAATCGGTCACCTACACCGGCGCCGACGGCAAAGACATCCAGATGTGGGTGCATTACCCGCCCGGGTTCGATTCGCGCAAGCAGTACCCGCTGCTGATGGCCATTCACGGCGGGCCGCACGGCGCTGTTACGGATATGTTCCATTTTCGCTGGAATTCCCAGGCATTTGCGGCCTGGGGCTACGTGACCGCCTGGCCGAACTTCCACGGCTCGTCGGGATTCGGGCAGGAATTTACCGATTCGATCAACCCGGACTGGATGACCAGGCCCTATGCGGACGTCATCGCCGCAGCGGAGTGGCTTGCGGATAAGCCGTGGATCGACGAGGAACGCATGGTTGCCGGTGGCGGCAGCTATGGTGGCTATCTGTCCTCTGTATTGCTCGGCAAGGAGAATCCCTTCAAGGCCCTGGTTATACATGCAGCCGTGTATGACATGTACGCGCAGACGTCGGCGGATTTCGCGGTTCACGACCAGCGGTTCGGCCCGTACTGGGAAAACCCCGACATCTACGAATCGATATCGCCGCATTTTCTGGCGGCGAACTTCGATACGCCGAGCCTCGTAATACACGGGCAGAATGACCTGCGCGTGCCGGTGGGCCAGGCCTTCTCCCTGTTCCGCGCGCTGCAACGCCAGGGTGTCGAGTCGCGACTCGTTTACTACCCGGACGAAAACCACTGGATCCTCACGCGCGAGAACTCGGTGCACTGGTACGGGGAGTTCAGGGACTGGATCACGCGCTTTGCCGCGCCGGGGCCCGAATAGCAGGAATTCATGCCGTAATTTGCTGTCTTACCCGGTATTCGCACGTGGGGGGACCGCATGCCTGACAAATACGCCGGCATGGCGCGACGGGAATTCCTTGCCGCCATTGGCAAGGCGGTTGGTGGCTCCGCCATGTTGCGGGCAATGGCGGCAATGGGGATTGGCACCTCGATTTCGGCTTGCGGTTCCTCGTCGGCGGCTTCCGCGCCAGCTGCGCCGTCTCCGCCAGCGCCCCGCCCGGATTCACCGCGTCCAGCCGACTGGCCCCCGAATATCGGCGTGGGAAAATCGGTCGTGATTCTCGGCGCAGGCATTGCAGGGATGACAGCAGCACTGGAGATGACCAGGCTGGGTTATGCCTGCACGCTACTCGAGGCACGTGGATCTGCCGGCGGCCGGGTATTGACGCTTCGCGCCGGCGACGTTGTCAACGAGGTCGATTCGTCACAATCCTGCCAGTTCGATTTCGACGAGGACCTGTATTTCAACGCCGGTCCGTCGCGCATCGCACAGCACCATGAATCCCTGCTCGGCTACTGCCGCGAGTTCGGGGTGAAGCTCGAGGCATTTACGAACGACAACCGCGGCGCGTGGCTGCATTCACCGGGCGCTTTCGACGGACAGCCGCAGGTCGCGAGACGCCTGCTCGCGGATACCCGCGGCGGCATAGCCGAGTTGTTGTCTACGGCGATCAATCAGGACGCGCTGGACCAGGCGCTCACGGAGGCGGACAAGGCCAATATCCTGGCGATGCTGCGGCAGTTCGGCGACCTGGACATCAACAACAGCTATAGCGGAACACCGCGTGCCGGTTTTCCGGGTCAGGAAAACGTCGGCGGCCGCCAGCGCGGCGAGCTGCTGCCGGCGAGGCGGCTGCAGGACCTGGTCACGGAGTTTTTCTGGGAACTGCGCCTGTCTTTTTCGCAGGGCTTCGATCAGCAGCCCGTGATGCTGCAGCCGGCAGGCGGAATGGACAGGATCGCCCGTGCATTCGAGTCGCGGGTTGTCGACGACATCGTTTTCGAGGCCGAAGTCACGGAAGTTCGAAAGACGGCGGACGGCACCCGTGTCATTTACGAAGACCGGTCCGGCACGTCGTCAACCCTGGAGGCCGACTATTGCATAGTCACTATTCCCGCGCCCGTACTCGCCGGTATCGCAAACGACTTCTCCGCAGCCCATCAGGCCGAGATTGCCGGTTTTCAGTATTCCTCGGCCGTGCGCGTGGCGTTCCAGGCGCCACGCTTCTGGGAGCGAGAACACAATATCTATGGCGGCATCACCTGGACCGATCAGGACATCACGCAGATCTGGTATCCCAATCACGGATTCCAGCGCGAGACGGGAATCTTAGTCGGCGCCTATATTTTCGATGGCGCTGCCGGCAACCGATTTACCGATATGCCGCCGGCCACGCGTATCGATACGACGACGGCGCAGGCGTCGAACGTGCATCCGCAGATCCGGGACCAGGCGAGCAATGGCATCAGCGTAGCCTGGAAAAAGATGCCGTTTCAGCGCGGCGGATGGGGTATGTCGAATCCCTCGGTACTGCTGACGGCGGACGACAGCATCGTCTTTGCGGGCGAGCACCTCAGTATCCTCCCGGGCTGGCAGGAAGGTGCGATCCTGTCGGCATACTCCGCTATCGACCAGATCGTGGACCGCGATCGCGGCGCTTGATCTTCAGGTATTGAGCGTGTGAGATCTCAATTAAAAAATATATGTTTTTCAATAACTTCGATTATTCTTCCGAAATTCCGGGACCTGTCTGGCTCCCCGATGCGTCTTTGCCCGTAACTGCGCTGCAAACCCTGCAGCCGCACATCGCCTGAAAATCAAACGGGTAAGGAGGAAGAACGATGTCGGAGAATAAGAAACTGGTGGTTGTAGTAACGAACGGCTTCAATGATGAACGCTCCTCGGTCGCCTGGAGCGTTGCGAACGGCGCGATCGGCAGCGATATGCAGGTAACCATGTTCCTGGTCAGCTCGGGAGTCGACTGGGTGAGAAAGGGTGCCGCCGACCAGGCCCGGCTCAATCCGCTCGATCCGCCGGTGAAGGACATGATCCAGACAGTGATCGATAATGGCGGCAGGATTCTCGTGTGCCCGCCCTGTGCCGGCGTGCGCGGTTACGACAAGGACGACCTGATCGATGGCGTAACGCTGGCCGGTTCGGTTGCAATGCTGGACGAGGTGCAGCAGGGCGCGTCAACCCTCACATTTTGAGCATGGTGCTCACCGCGAGACTGATGACTGACAGCGAAGACACAAAGACTTTCTTCAGTCGCGAGATCGAGGAGAACATGGATGCCCTTTACGGCACGGCCCTGCGCCTGTCAGGGACAGGCGCGGACGCCGAGGACCTTGTCGCGGAAACGGTCTCGAAAGCGTGGACGGCAATCGCCAGCCTGGAGGACCGGCGGCGATTCCGTCCATGGATATTCCGCATCCTGCACAACTGCTTCATCAGCAATTATCGACGCGAGGCCGTCCGCCCCAGGGAATCCGTCTACGAGGAAGACGACGATGGTGGTCTCGTGGCGCTGCTCAATGCTCAGCCGGACGATTTCCTGGTCTGGTGGGCGAATCCCGAGCGGCAATATTTCAACAACATGCTCGGTTCGGCGATCATGGCGGCCATCGACGGACTCCCCGATGCATTTCGAACGACGATCATCCTCATCAATGTCGAGGGGCTGACCTATGACGAAGCGGCGGAAGCGCTCGGCGTACCCCCGGGCACGATCCGCTCGCGGATGAAACGTGGCAGGACGATGCTGCAAAAAGCATTATGGGAGCAGGCCCGGGAGGCAGGCATTGCCGCAACAACCCACAACAGCAGGCATGAAACATGAGTAGCGACAAAGAATCCCACAGTCACGACGATATCGGCTGTCTCGAGGCGATCGAAGCGTTTTACGCCTACCTGGACGGTGAGCTGTCCGATCCCCAGGCGATCGAGGATTTCGAACACCACATGAGTCATTGCCGGAGTTGTTTTTCGAGGTCCGAAGTCGAGAAGCTGCTCAACGAACGCATGCGGGAGAGCGGCACCAGCAAGGCGCCCGATGATCTGCGCAGCCGCGTGCGTCGCCTGATGGACGAGTTCTAGGCCCTACGCGGGGGGTAAGGCATAGAGTTGTGTGACCAACGCGATGTGCGCCATGGAGTGAGCGAGTATCACGATCCAGAGATTGCGGCCGCAAAGCAGGTACGCGAATCCCCAGACGGCACCCATGATCGTCGTGACCGGGACACCGCCAGCCCCCCCGCTGGAAGTGCACCGACCCGAATACGACCGCCTGCGCGAGAACTGCGGCAACGGCGGCGCCCCTGCCGCCGCCCAGAAGCCTTACCTGCGGCTGATCGAGGAGCTCAGGCTTACGGTATCCGGCCGGTCATTCGAACAGCAGGCGAACGACGCGATGTTCGAGGCCCTCGAGAGCTGGGCAAAAACGTGGTCGACCGTACTCGACCTCAGGAACCGGACCCGGTGATCGAAGTGGCTGTGTCGATTGCGACCTGCAGCAGGATGGCCTGCAGTAGTGCCAGATGGGGGAAGTGCGCGTCCGTTTTGCGGTGCGCGAGCAGGGGCGATTCGTCCTCGATATCCAGCGCCACTGCCCAGTGATCCGCATCCAGGTAACCCAGCAGCGTCGATCCCGGAATCAGGGCATCCCCTACCAGCAGCTGGCCGTCGTTGTGCCGGTCGTGCTTCAGCAAGGTCTCCCAGGATGGCACCAGCGCTCTGGCAACCCGTTCCCGGGTCGTGAATGCGGCGAGCGAGTAGTAACGGACATGCGGCGGAAGTTCATTGTCTTGCAGCCACTGGTCACGGACATCGGGCCGAAGGCTGTGCACGACATCACCATCGCCCGGCGGGCAGTGGCCTGACGGTAAATGCGAAAAAAGGAACTTGTAGAGTCCGTCGTAGGTCTTGGCGAGGGGCGAGCCACCTACCGATCCGGCGACGCTGACGACGGCGCTCACCCGGCCCGCATGATCGGGAAAATCGACGAGGAACTGCAGTATGTCGCTCGTGCCTTTTGAGTAGCCGATGAGGACGAGCGGTACATTCTCTCGGATCGGCCACTGCTCCAGGTACGCGGCAATCTCCCGGGCGTTGTGGGCCGTGCCGGAGCGGCCTCCGACGACAACGGTGTCGACACGGTAGCCATGGTCGCGGAGAGGCTCGACCGCCGCGCCGAACGGCCTGGCATCGTCACCGAAGCACTCGCTGAACGCGCCCGTTACGAGAAGCACCTGCAGCGGAGATGAGACAGCTGCCTGCGCCGGTGCGGCCTCGGGCGGCTCGTCATCCATACGATGCAGCCAGAAGTCACACGACACGGGAGCCGCGGGGTCCTCGGGGTGCTCTTCGAGCGACTCGCAATAGAGGCGCCGGAAGCCGCTTCTGCCGTCGATGATTCCCGCTGGTGTCCCGGAAGAAAGGTGGGGTGACGGGGCACGACGGAGTTCGTCCGCGGTCGGCAGAGACACGCAGCCGGACAGCAGAACCTGCGCCAGTGAGACGAGCAAGGCTGTCACGGATAAGAATCGGCGATCGGCGGGCATGTGTCTGTTCGCGTCGATAAGCGCTCGTTGCGGGCCACGGATGCCGGAGATTCTATCGTGACGCGGCGTCCTCCGTACCATCTGCTGCCAATCAGGCCCACGGGTGCGGCGTACCGGGGTCCGTATTTGCCTCAATTGCACCGGAGCGCGCCAGGCTTCAGAGTGGAACATGTATTCCTGCATGCCCGCGCGGGCGAAGGAGGCACGAATGGCCGTCATTAACCTGCTGATAATTGCGGCACTGATAGCGACCCTGGTGGTCCTGACGCTCGGTCTGCGCTCGATGGCGAAGGGCGGCACCTACGACGCGGAGCACGCGGAAAAATTCATGTGGGAACGCATTGCGCTGCAAACCCTGGTCGTCGTCCTTCTGCTCGCGGCCGCTATCCTGCTCAACGTCTGACCACCGCAAAGCGGCGCGATCAGGAGGCATCGGCCGCGAGGCCGCGCCGGCTTGCGAGACTACGCTAAACTCGGGGTCTCGCAGTTCCTGACGCGCGCATTATGAATCTCAGCCAGTTCGAAGCCGTCGTCCGGGAGACCATGGGCGGACTCCCGGAGTGGGTTCAGAACGCACTCGACAACATCGAGATCCTCGTTATCGAGGAAGCCGACGACGATCTCGATCCGGACGGGGAGGGCCTGCTGGGACTGTACCTCGGATTGCCCCTCACGGAGCGCGGCGTCGATTACGCGGGGGAACTGCCGGATGTCATCTACATCTTCCGGCAGCCGCACCTCGAACTCGGATTGCCTCCGGACGAACTTCGCGACGAAATCGCCCGGACGCTAATCCATGAAGTCGCCCATTATTTTGGCATCGACGACGATCATCTCGACGAGATCGGTTGGGGCTGACCCGGATCCAGGCCGCTGAGTGACTCGTATTCGACCAGTTGCGCCTTCGACTTGATATCACCGTCTTCGCGGTAAATGATCATTACGGGCGCGTAGTCCAGCGCCTCCGAGCAGTACAGTGACCAGCTCTTGTTCTTCTTGTTCGAGAAATAACGGACCTCAGTGGTCTCGAAATCACCTGGTTTCGTCTTGACGAGCTGGCCCGGTAATACCTCGAATTCGAAGTCGCGCCAGCGGGCACGGTCGAAGACCGAGATGCCGGTCATTTCGGTGGCCGTGTTCATCGCAAGCATCACCGCGACATGCGCCGAAATCCGATTGTGGCCGTTCGGACGCATGGGTTCGTCCACCGATCTTTCTTTGTACACACCAGTGACACGTCCGGCAGGATTGTCGAACCGGTACTCGGTCTCGCGCGTAGGGCTGGCAATCGTGTCGGTGCTCCTGTAATCCGTCGGCACGAGCTTGCCATCTTCGATCCGGAGTGACGTTGTTTCCACAATGCTGCCCCGCCTGAACATCGAGACGATTCCGCGGGGCGTAAGCGACGTTTCATAGATGTAGGCAGAATCGTCCTGCTGTCGAAGTTCCAGGGTCATCTCGCCACGCAGGATGCCATAGCTGACCTTGTAGACGGCACTGAACAGCGGTACGGGCTGTGCGCCAGCGGTGCCAGCCAGGAACAACAAGAAAATCAAACCGATGCAAATGCCGGCAGACTCCCATACGCTACGTACTTTTGGGTATTTCACGGCGCTCGTCGCCCGGGTAAAAATAGATCGGATGCGCAGGATGAGTTTCACTCACGTAATTATAGCTTCGCCGCTGTTGCTGATCAGTGTAACGGGCTGGGGCGGCAGCGTAGATACTTTCGCGCTCAGAAACCAGCATCCCTTCCTGCACATCTATGGCTTGCCGCCGCTGCAGGATGCGGTACTCGTGCAGCGCGGGAAGACGGACTACGGATTCGCGTTCACGATCGTCAATAACGCCGAAGTCAAGGACACGGACATCGAGTCGATCAGGCTCGATGGAGAGACCTATTTTGCAGACTTGAGGCTGCGCCGCAGGGTACACGAGCGGCTCGAGGTCGGCGTCGACATACCGTTCGTCAAGCATTCGCCGGGAGTTCTGGATGGTGCAATATTCGATTGGCACGATTTCTGGGGCATGTCCAATTCCAAACGCGACGGGGCCAGCAATGAGCTCAACTATCGCTATTTGAATAACGGCTCGGTCGAGCGACAAATAACGTCATCGAGTTCCGGCATCGGTGATGTACAGCTCTCTGCCGCCGTGCCGCTGTTCGCGGCCGACGACAATCAAACGAAGCACCTGACCATGCGATTCAGCGTGAAATTGCCGACCGGCGATTCCGAGGATCTGCATGGCAGCGGTGCCGTGGATGCGGCAGTTGGTTTATACGCGCAGGATTCCACGACGATGCTGGGCAGGGATTTCGCCTACGCCGGATTCGCCGGCGTCCTGGCGCTCGGCGAAGGGGATGTCCTTAGCGCGCAACAAAAGAGTGCCGTGCCCTACGGCGGAGTCGCCGCGACCTGGCATGCGACGGAACAGTTCGGTGTCACAGGGCAACTGCAGGCGCAAGGCGCCTACATCGACAGCGAACTGGACGAACTGGGCGGCAGTTCCATACAGCTGACAGTGGGTGGCGTGTACAGACTGCTGCGTCACGGCGTCACATTCAAATTTGCACTCGTGGAAGACGTTATTTCAGACGCAACCCCTGATTTCGCAGTTCACCTGGCCGTTCATGTTTCTGGTGGGCGTTGATGTACGGAGTATCAAGACTCGGCGGAATGACGATGAGGTTGTTGATCGCTCTGATTCCGGCACTCGGCGTCGTCCCGGGTCCAGTATGGGCCAACGATATTGAGGTTGTGCCGCGCGACCCCGAAGATCAGGTGCAGATTTACCGCGACGGTGCCGGCCTGTGGCGCGACACCAAGTACTTCCTCGGCTACCAGTTCGGGGCGATCGCGATCCTGTATGCGATGCCGGAGAGCGTGAGCGGCTGGAGCAGCGAACAGAAGAAGGATTACAGTTTATCTGTATGGTGGGAAAAGACGACCCACCCCGAGAACGACTCCGACACCTTCTACATCAATTACATACTGCACCCGTACTGGGGCGCCGCGTACTTCGTTCGTGCGAGAGAGCGCGGCTACAACAACTGGCAGTCATTCGGCTACTCAACGCTGCTGTCGAGCATTTTTGAATTCGGGATCGAGGCAATGGCCGAGGAGCCGTCGAAGCAGGACCTGTGGGTTACGCCGGTGATCGGCTCGATGGTGGGGATGTACTTCATGCACGTCAGGGGGGGTATCCGCGCCCGCGATATCGAACGTGGCTACCGTTCCACCGGCGACAAGTGGCTATGGGTATTGACCGACCCGCTCGGCTCGTTGAACAGCCAGTTCGACAAGTGGTTCGGCTGGGACACGGAGGTCAAACTCCGTCCCTATCGTGCGCAGCCGGAGGCGAGTCCGCGCGGCGATTCAGGACCCCCGGATTCCAGGGACAGCGAATATACTTACGGCCTGCAGCTGCAGGTACGCTGGTAGGCCGTCCGGACGTGCCGGTCTAAGGGGCTGCTTTCAGCAGCCTGGAATCGACCTCGAATTTGGAGCCGTCCAGTGCTTCGAGGTTTACCTCCCAGACTTCTTCGTCCGGTATCTGGG
The DNA here is from genome assembly GCA_009937525.1 of Gammaproteobacteria bacterium. Taxonomy (GTDB): domain Bacteria; phylum Pseudomonadota; class Gammaproteobacteria; order Steroidobacterales; family Woeseiaceae; genus UBA1847. The sequence continues at coordinate 21,403 of JAACFE010000017.1, read as the reverse complement.
TTCGCTCCAGTCCCGGCAATTCGCGTTCGTCGTCGACCTGCAGCCCCCAGATGCGGACATGCCGCACCCCCACAACCGGTATGCGGTCCGTGTCGAAACGGGCGCGCAGCTTTTCGTCGACGTCGTCCCTGGCCCATGTCGCGAATCCGCATTCCGCGATTTCCGCGACCTCGGGTGGCATGTTCCTGGCGCCTGTGTCGGTCATCGATGTCACCTCCGATGCTCATCGTAGAGTCGATTATTGCGCCTCGATATCCGTAAATATGCCGACGGCGCTTGCCCGATCCGGCGAGAATCGCTAGACGGTGTCAGCCTCGGTCGGGGTCAACCGCAGCAGGCGGCCGCCCTTTTTGTCCTCGAGCATCCAGATTGCACCGTCCGGCCCCTGGACAACCGCGCGCATGCGTTTGCCCATGTCAAAGCGCTCTGCCTCATGCGCGCCGCCGTCGCCAAACTCGATCCTCACGAGCGATTTCGACGAAAGTCCGGCGGCAAATCCGTCGCCTTTCCAATCGGGAAAGAGCTCGCCGTCGTAGACCATGAAATCGCCCGGCGAAATTACCGGAGTCCAGGTGATCGCCGGCGCGGCAAACTCCGGACGGGTATCGTGGTCCGGAATCTCTTCTCCGCTGTAGTGGTCGCCGTTGGAAACGATCGGGTAGCCGTAGTTTTCCCCACGAACCACCCTGTTCAACTCGTCGCCGCCTTTCGGGCCCATCTCGATGTTCCAGAGCTGGCCATCAAGGTCGAACGCGATGCCGAGTGGATTGCGATGGCCCAGCGACCAGATCTGGGCAGTCACGCCGCCGTCACTGAAAAAGGGGTTGTCAGTCGGGATGGAACCGTCATCGTAAAGGCGCACAATCTTACCGAGATTGCCGGCCATGTCCTGGGCCGGATCGAACTTCTGCCGATCGCCCGATGAGATGAACAGGTGCCCCTGGTCGTCGAACAACAGGCGGTGACCGTAGTGCCCGCGTCCGCTGGTTTTCGGATACTGTCGCCAGATGACTTCGACCTTCGACAGTGCGACCCCGTCATCGGCAAATTCGAGTACACCGCGTGCCACCGCGGCGCCACGGGTATCGCCGTCACCGGCTTCGACATAGCTCAGGTACACGAGCCCGTTTTCGTGGAAGCCGGGATGCAGGGCGACGTCACCGAGACCTCCCTGGCCTCCGTAGTCGACTTCCGGAACGCCGCCCAACGGCTGCGACTTGTTTCCGGTCCTGTCCACGACGATCAGGCGTCCGGCTTTCTCCGTGACCAGCAGTCGACCGTCCGGCAGGAACGCCATTGCCCAGGGTTCGTCGAACTCCGCGATCGCTTCGACAGTGAACGGCCGTTGCGCGTCCGCATTCGCACAGCCGGCTACCAGGATGGCAAACAGGGTCAGAAGGTGTCGATGCATGGCTTTACCGTTATGGAAGTCAATCCCATGAGTGTAGTATTGAGGATAAGTCCACGCCGGCGCCAGTTACAAACGAATACGATAAGTCATGAGAATCGACGCGATCGCCATCGGCCACAATCCCCCGGAGGACGTCAACGTAATCATCGAGGTGCCGCACGGCGGGCAGCCCATCAAGTACGAAATGGACAAGGATGCGGGCACGCTCGTCGTCGATCGCTTCCTGCACACGCCGATGGCCTATCCCGGAAATTACGGCTTTGTGCCGCATACGCTGTCGGAGGACGGAGACCCCATCGACGTGCTGGTCGCCAACTCCCGCGAGCTGGTGCCCGGCTGCCTGATTAACGTGCGCCCGATCGGGGTACTCGTGATGGAAGACAACGCCGGGCAGGACGAGAAGATCATCGCCGTGCCGTCGCCGTCACTGTCGAAACGCTACGACACTATCAGGGAGTATTCGGACCTGCCGGAGATCACCCTGCAGCAAATCGAGCACTTCTTCGAGCACTACAAAGATCTCGAGCCGGGAAAATGGGTCCGTATCGGTGACTGGCACGGCTCGGACGATGCCAAGCGCATGATCGCTGAGGCCATCGAGCGGGCAAAGTAGCTATAGAGCGTCGAAGAAATCTTCCATCCGTTCGCGTTGCCCGGCATCAGGCATTGGCCCCCGTGCGGCGCCGAAATTATCGTCTACGTGCCTGGTCTTGGTCATGCCCGGAATCGCGACCGTGGCGGCCGGGTGTGACAGCGCATACTTGAGCAGGAACTGTGCCCAGGACGTGATCTGCAGTTCGGCCGTCCATGCGGGTAGAGGCCGGTCGCCGACGGCCTGGAATATGCGGCCACCACCGAATGTCCGGTTGAGCATGACCGCCATGCCGCGCTCGGCGGCCAACGGCAGCAGCCGTTCGGCGGCCTCGCGTTGCGCCAGCGAATAGTCGATCTGTATGAAGTCCAGATCGTGCTTCAACATGGCCTTCTCCATCTCCGCATACTGGCTCGAGCGCGACGTCGTCAGGCCGATGTAGCGAAACCTGCCGTCCTGCTTGAGTTCCCGGAGCAGCGGAATGTTGTTCTTCCAGTCGTTGAGGCTGTGCACCTGCATCAGGTCGATGGTATCGACCTGCAGCTTCCGCACCGAATTGCGGGTTTGCGCGAGGCTGTCGTCGCGACCGCTGTCGCGGTCCACCTTGGTGGCGATGAACAGGTCCTGCCGGATATCGAGGTCACGTATCAGGTCGCCGAGCACACTTTCCGACGTGCGGTAACTCGGTGCGGTGTCGATTACGGTCCCGCCCAGCTCGTGGAAACGCGCGAGGGCGTCCCGCAGCGGCGCGCGGGCGTCGGGGGAGTCGCCCACCCCGTAGCGGTTCGTGCCGAGCCCCATGATCGGAATTGCCTCGCCCGAGGACGGAATCCTGCGCCTGATGACGCCGGCTGGCTCTGCAACGGCGGCGGCGCTGCCGGTGGCCAGCAGCCCACCGGCGGCGAGCGCCGTCTTCGTAAAGTCCCTACGAGTGATCCGGTGCACTGTAGTCTCCCGTGGTGGCCCGCTAATACCGTATCATGAGAGGCCGGCAGCGAATCGAGAGACCGTGATGGCAGGACTGTATTTCGAAGAATTCTCGGTCGGGCAGGTATTCGACCACCCGATCCGGCGCACGATCACCGAAGCGGACAACGTGTTGTTTACGACGATGACGCATAATCCGGCATCGCTGCATCTCGACGCCGAGTACATGAAGAAAACGGAGTTCGGCAGGCCCCTCGTGAACAGCGGCCTGACGCTCGGATTCATGGTTGGCATTTCGGTCAACGACACGACACACGGAACCACGGTCGCCAATCTCGGCTGGGACGAAGTGCGTTTTCCGAGGCCCCTGTTTCATGGCGATACGATTCGCGTGCAGAGCGAGGTGCTCGAGGTTCGCGAGAGCAGGTCGCGGCCCGATAACGGCATCGTGACCTTCGCGCACCGCGCTTACAATCAGCGCGACGAGCTCGTCGGAGAATGCAAGCGTATTGCGCTGATGCTGAAGAAGCCGAAATGATACGCAGCTTCCTGTTTGTGCCCGGCGACAGCGAGCGCAAGCTCCAGAAGGCGGACGGCGTCGGCGCGGATGCGATCATCGTCGACCTGGAAGATTCGGTGACTGCTGAAAACCGCCCACGGGCCCGCGAGCTGGCCCGCGAGTACATCGACGGTCGCGACGACGTCTGGTTGCGTATCAACCCGGTCGATTCGGAAGAGGCGCTGGACGATCTTCAGGCCGTGATGCCCTCGGCACCGAGCGGCATCGTGCTGCCCAAGGCAAGGAGTGCTGACGATGCCGCGCGCCTCGCGACCAGGCTGGACGAACTCGAAAGCCGCTACAACATAGCGGCGGGAGCGACCCGGATACTGCCCATCTGCACCGAGCGACCCCGGGCGTTGTTTTCCCTCGAGAGTTACGTCGGTGCAACGCCGCGGCTTGCCGGCCTGACCTGGGGCGCCGAGGACCTGAGTGCCGCGCTGGGCGCCACGACCAACCGCGACGCGGAGGGCAACTGGCTGTCGCCGTATGAGCTGGCGCGGTCCCTTTGCCTGCTTGCGGCGGCCGCGGCGGAGGTGCCCGCAATCGATACGGTCTACACGGACTTTCGCGATGCGGATGGACTCGCAACCTTTGCCGGTCGGGCCGCGCGTGATGGATTTACGGGGATGCTGGCTATTCACCCGGCGCAGGTGGCGACGATCAACGACGCGTTTTCGCCGAGCGAGAATGAAGTCAGGCGCGCAGAGCGCATCGTAGCGCTGTTCAGGGACAATCCGGGAGCAGGGGCGCTGGCGTTCGATGGGGAGATGGTCGACAGGCCGCACCTCGTGCGGGCACGGCGCATCATTGCCCTCGCGAAGAGCATAAGAACACGACAGCAAGGCTGAATAGTGTGACCGATATCCATCCGGTCAACGACGAGGCCCGTGGTCGGGTGTGACGTGCAGAGCTGTCAGGCCTTGGCCTGACCGGCATCGTCGTCGAAGACGACGGTGTCGGATTGCGTGTCCAGGTCGTCGAAGTCGACCAGTTCATTGAGTCCGCTGAGGTCGTCGATGTCCTCGAGTACCTCACCCGGCGTCTTGTCCGGTGTCTGCTCGGTCTGGTCTGACGGCTGTTCCGGACTTTCACCATCAGCTACCTGCTCGGCCAGGAATGCTTCCTCGCTCAGTGGTTCGAGCTTTACTTTCGGCAGCGGGTGGCTCAAGCGATGTTCGCGCAGGGATTCAATGATGTGGCGCTCGTAGGCCTTGACGAATTCCTCCCCGAACATCTGCGGAAAGCGGCCGCCACCTCTCTCCGTCATGATCGGGTAGAGGTCCTTGTACAGGCCCCAGTACTTGAGTTCATTCAGGAACCGGAAAATCGGCTTGCGGCCCAGTGAGCGTTCGAAATGTGCCGTGAGTTCTTCAGGGTCGAAGCGCTCGGCAAACTCGACGAACGCTTCCGTCATGGCATCGAGGAAAGCCTCCTGGTGAGCCAGCAAGTCCTGGCAGACCTCCCGCACGGCGTCGCGGGGACCCAGGTATTCGCCTTCGTGCCCGATCAGCAACTGCTTAACGAGGTCGCCGGTATTCTCCGATAGCTTGATCGGATTGTTGTTCCTCGGGAGGATCGTCGTCTGGTCGAGCCGGAACGCCGTCTTCAAATCGGCACGGTTCTGCAGCAACATTTCTACGCCGTATATGAACTCGCGCAGGATCTCACCTGCGTTGCTCATTGCCTCGGCTACGTCGATCGACGGATGCAGCTCGGCTCGGCTGATCTGCAGGCCGTCGAGGAACGCGTCGAAGAGGTCATCGCCGGTTACCTGTAACTGCCCGGACACTCGAGGCTCCGGTTCGAGAACCGGCGGTTCGGGCTTCTGGGGCGCCACATTGGCCTCGTCAGCTCTGACCTTGTCGTCGGGCTCATCGTCGCCGGCGGAGAGGAACGATTCGAAGACGCCGTCGCCGGTAATCTCGTCTTCGTCGAGCAGTTGAACGCCGGTCCGGATCCGGTCTTCCTCGACCAACTGTTCGATGTGATCGGGCACCACGGTAGGCTTCGGGTCTGCGGGCATCACGAGATCTTCGCCTTCGTCGATAGAGACGAGGATTTCGAAGTCGCCCAGATGCAGATGGTCACCGTTGAACAGGCGGCGGGGCTTGCCCTTGCCGATCGGTTTGCGCTCGTCGTTGATGTAGACGCCGTTGGTACTGATGTCGACGATGTAGTAGATGCCGCCATTGCAGTCGATCGTGGCGTGCTTGCCGGATATGAATTTATCCGGGTCGGGCAGTATCCAGTCGTTGTTCAGAGAGCGGCCGATGGTGCCGCCCTCTGACCGGAACTCGCGCACCGCATCGTCGCCGACGATGTCGCGGTGTTCGCTGATGATTTCCAGTTTGAGCGGCATACCCGTCCCGTAACGTCGCCGACGCACGCGGAATACGCCGCGCGATCAGTAGCCCAGCACAAATAGTGCGCCGGAAGAAGGGCTTACGCTGCCAAGCAGTTCACATAATCGGGGCGGGAATCGCGCCTGGCGCCTTGAGAACGCGAAAAGAGGACCAAATATGGCCTCTGGGCCGGTGGTGGCGAAATCTGCGCCGGTGTGTCACTTTAGGCATGTAACGATGAGCAACCAGACACTGTACAAGATCATTTTCGCAAGCCAGGGGCAGGTCTACGAGGTTTATGCCCGCGAAGTCAGCCACGGCGCGTTGTTCGGCTTTGTCGAGGTGGAGGAGCTTGTATTCGGCGAGCGTACGAGCGTCGTCGTCGACCCGTCCGAAGAGCGCATCAAGTCGGAATTCGAGAACGTTAAGCGCACTTACCTGCCGATGCACTCCATCATCCGTATCGACGAGGTGGAAAAGCAGGGCACGTCGAAGATCACCAAGGCCGAGGGCAACGTCACACAGTTCCCGATGCCGATCTACACCCCCACCGATTCCAAATAAACAGACAGGCACCTGTCGCGGTCAGGCGCACTGGTCATTTGTCTCCCTCATGGCTCACCGCGCTGCGCGCGGCTGCGCTTTACTTCGGTCGACAAACGCCCCGGCGCGACTGACCCGCTCGATTCAGTCGCCGGTGTCGCGGCCACCAACAGGTCAGCGGACCGGCGGCGATGTTTTTCGAGGAAGTAAAGCGCAGCGCAGCGAGCCATGACGAGAAAAATCGTCGCCGGCGGTCCGCGAGGGCTTCGGGTGCAATCCTGCTTGCAGCAGGGTGCGTGTCTAGTATGATCGCGTGCTATCTGTTCGTACCGTTCTAGGGCCGCGCCGCTTGTCGAAACCTGCCGCTGATGTCGTGACTCAGACACCCGTCGACATGCTGGAACTGGCTGGTCAGCCCGCGCTGTCCGATTTCCGACTGGAGAAGCTGACGCACGCGCTGCGTAAAGCGGACGGGCGCGTCACGGGCGTCGAGGCCCGTTACGTCTATTTCGTGGACCTGGCCGCGAAACTCTCGGCGGAGCACCGGAAGCGGCTCGAGGGGCTCCTGCTCTCGGGCGAGACGCCGGGCCGGCTGTCCAAAGGAACCTCGAGGCTGTATGTCGTGCCACGTCACGGCACGATCTCGCCCTGGTCCAGCAAGGCCACTGATATCGCGCTCGCCTGCGACCTGACCGCAGTGCGGCGGATCGAACGCGGCATCTGCTATGCGCTCAAGTTCAGCGGGCGGCCTGCTCCGCATGAGTTGCTGCAACTGTCGCCGTTGCTTTTCGACCGCATGACGGAAACCGTGCTCGAGTCGAGCAGCGATGCTCGCGCCCTGTTCCTTTCACAGGATCCCGCCGAAATCGTGACTGTCCCGTTGCTGGACGAGGGGCGCACCGCCCTGGAAGCCGCCAATATCGACCTCGGTCTCGCACTGTCCGAGGACGAGATCGATTATCTCGTGGCCAGTTACGCGGTTCTCGGGCGCGACCCGACCGATGCCGAATTGATGATGTTCGCGCAGGCCAACTCGGAGCACTGCCGGCACAAGATATTCAACGCCGACTGGATCATCGACGGTGAGCCGCAGGACGAGCGGCTGTTCGGCATGATTCGCACCACCACCGAGGCGAGTCCCGACGGTGTGATCTCGGCATACTCGGACAACGCCGCGGTCATCGAGGGATGGACTGCGTCAAGGCTCATGCCCGCGCCTTCCAGCCGCGAGTACAGCTATTGCAGCGAGCCCGTGCACATCCTGATGAAAGTGGAGACCCACAATCACCCCACTGCAATCTCGCCTTTCCCCGGCGCGGCCACCGGCTCGGGCGGCGAGATTCGCGACGAGGGTGCAACCGGTCTCGGCGCGAAACCGAAGGCCGGGCTGACCGGATTCACGGTGTCGCATCTGCGTATCCCCGGCTATCCGCAACCGTGGGAATCCGATTTTCCGCACCCGGACCGCATGGCGACCCCGCTCGACATCATGATCGAGGGACCGATCGGCGGCGCGGCTTTCAACAACGAATTCGGGCGGCCGAATCTCTGCGGTTATTTCCGGACGTTCGAATGGCAGTCGCCGGAACTACCGGACAACGAAATGCGGGGTTACCACAAGCCGATCATGATCGCGGGTGGTGTGGGCAACGTCCGCGCCGGGCACGCGAAGAAGATCGACGTGCCCGTTGGCGCCAAAGTCGTCACGATCGGCGGGCCGGCCATGCTGATCGGGCTCGGCGGCGGCGCGGCGTCCAGTGTGGCCAGCGGCACGTCCAGCGTCGACCTCGACTTCGCGTCCGTGCAGCGAGGCAATCCTGAAATGCAGCGCCGGGCGCAGGAGGTGATCGACCGTTGCTGGGCGATGGGCGAGGAAAACCCGATACTCCTGATTCACGACGTGGGAGCCGGCGGTCTTTCCAATGCCGTGCCGGAAGCCGTGGACCACAGCAAGCATGGCGCGCGCATCGAGTTGCGTGACGTTGCCAATGCAGAGCCGGGCATGTCCCCGATGGGCATCTGGTGCAACGAGGCGCAGGAGCGCTACGTGCTGATCGTCTCCGCCGACAGGATCGAGGAGTTCGAGACGATCTGCGATCGCGAGCGCTGCCCTGTGTCCGTCATCGGCACGCTTACCGACGACGGCAAACTGGTCGTAACCGACCGAGAGTTCGGCAACCGGCCCGTGGATATGCCGATGCAGATGCTGCTGGGCAATCCACCGAAGATGACGCGCGATGTGAGACGAGTTCAGCGTGCTGTAAGTGACATCGATCTGGCCGGTATCGATCTCGAGGATGCCGTGTACCGCGTGCTGCGTTTCCCCGCCGTCGCGAGCAAGGGGTTCCTGATTCATATTGGCGACCGCACGGTGGGCGGACTGAGTGCGCGCGACCAGCTGATCGGCCCCTGGCAGGTGCCCGTCAGTGACGTCGCGATCACGCTGTCGGGTTTCGAGGGCGTGACCGGCGAGGCGATGGCGATGGGCGAGCGCACGCCATTAGCGACGTTCGATGCGCCGGCCTCCGGACGAATGGCCGTTGCCGAGGCGATCACCAATATCGCCGCGGCGGCTATCGACGGCATCGACAAGTTGCGCCTCTCGGCGAACTGGATGGCGGCCGCGGGTCACGCCGGGGAAGATGCCGGCCTGTTCGATACCGTGAAGACCGTTGCGAACGACATGTGTCGCAAGCTTGGTATCGCGATTCCGGTCGGCAAGGATTCTCTGTCGATGCGCGCGCGCTGGCAGCAGGACGGCGAGGACTACCAGGTCGTGGCGCCGGTTTCGCTGATCGTGTCTGCCTTCGCACCGGTATCCGACGCGACACGGCAGTTGACGCCCCGGCTGCAGGCGACGAATGAGCAGAGCTATCTGCTGTTATTCGATCTCGGCGGCGGCAAGAATCGCCTCGGCGGCTCCTGCCTCGCCCAGGCCTTCAATCGGGTCGGTGGCGCGGCGCCCGATATCGACCATCCTGCCTCGCTCGGCGATTTCTTTGCCGCCATCCAGGAACTGTCGTCGCGCGACATGTTGCTGGCCTATCACGACCGCAGCGACGGGGGATTGCTGGCGACGGTTACCGAGATGATGTTCGCCGGCCGTCTGGGCGTATCGCTGCAGCTCGGCGGTTCGCGCGAGAGCATGCTGGCGCAGCTGTTCAGCGAGGAGGCCGGGGCGGTCGTCCAGGTCACCAAGGGCAAGCTCACGCAGGTCCAGATGGTGCTCGACCGGCACGGCGTGACCGCGCGGGCGATCGGCCGTGTCGAGAGCAAACCGGTGCTTACGATCCGCGACGGCGACGCTGCGCCATTGCGCTTCGAACGCAAGGACCTGCAACGCGTCTGGTCCGAGACCAGCTATCGCATCCAGGCGCTGCGCGACAATCCGGCCACCGCGAAAGAGGAATTCGATCGCATCCTGGACGACCATGATCCCGGACTGAATGCGCAGCTCACGTTCGACGCCAATAACGACATTACCCTGCCGCTCCGCGGCGGCGCTAAACCGCGTGTCGGGTTACTGCGCGAGCAGGGGGTGAACAGCCAGTACGAGATGGCGGCGGCGTTCATGCGAGCCGGTTTCTCGGTCGTCGACGTGCACATGAGCGACCTGCTGGAAGGCCGCGACGACCTGGCCAATTACCAGGGCATCGTCGCCTGTGGCGGGTTCTCGTTCGGCGACGTCCTCGGCGCCGGTGGCGGCTGGGCGAAGTCTGTCCTCTACCACTCGCGCACGCGCGACCAGTTCCAGGCGTTCTTCGAGCGCAGCGACAGTTTCGCTCTCGGTGTCTGCAACGGCTGCCAGATGTTGTCGCACCTGCGCGAACTGATACCGGGTTCGGAGAACTGGCCGCGCTTTCTGAGGAATCGTTCCGAGCAATTCGAGGCGCGCCTGAGCCTCGTCGAGGTCGTCGAGAGTCCGTCGTTGTTCCTGCAGGGCATGGCCGGTTCGCGCATGCCGATCGCGACCTCACACGGCGAAGGCCGGGCCGTATTTGACAGCGATGACGCTCGTTATGCCGCTTCTTACACGGTTGCGCTGCGTTACGTCGATAACTACGGCCAGGTCGCGGACGAGTATCCCGCCAACCCGAACGGTTCGCGCGACGGTATCTGCGGACTGGCCAGCGAAGACGGACGCGTTACGATCATGATGCCGCATCCGGAGCGGGTCGCCCTGACGCGCCAGAATTCCTGGCATCCCGATGACTGGGACGACGACGGCCCGTGGATGCGGATGTTCCGCAATGTGCGGGTGGCGGTGGGCTAGGGACTGGCAGCGAGGAAAGGGTGCACGGGTTGTTCGACTATCTGCGCGAGCTGTCTCTTCAGGCACTCGGCGGAACAACTGAGCTGTAATACCGGGCAGATGATGCATCGCCAGGCTCCGACAGCGCGTCATGCAGACGATGCAAGATCCTCGTTGCCTTCCTGGACGAAGAACCGCCGTACCTTCAAAGCCCGCGTCAACTTTCCGCGGCGCACGAAGCACTGGTAGAGCATGTCCTTCATCACTTCGAGCAGGATGCCCGCCTGAACGCGGTTCAGGAGGGGCAGCAACTCCTCTTCGCCGGCATCGAACAGGACCGCCTTGATCGGCGCGAACGCCTCGTCATCGATTCCGGCGATATCCTGGGCAACCATCACCTCTTCGAATGCGCGCAGCTTGCCGCCTTCGCCGAGCGCCGCATAAGCGCTGGTGGCTGAACGCCGGCACATCGACGCGAAGGCATTGAAATTGTTGGTGGAGTAACAGGACAGGGCCTCCCGAAACAGGACTTCCGTATGCTTCGGCAGGTAGGAGAACGCGAAGCGCTCCTTGGGACGCTCGAGTTCGATGAAGTTCCGGTACAGTTCCACCTGGTCGTCGGTAAACGACTTTGTCGCAAAGCGCAGGAAGACCGGCGCGCGGCAGGAATCGCACTGGTAGACGAGGCCGACGTGCTTTGGTCGGGTCTCGATGACATCGGCCGCCTTCGGGACGGATTGCGGCGTCATGTGGGAGTAGACGTTGCAATACGGGCACTCGAGCCCGATCTGCTCGTCATCCTCGCCCAACAAACCCTGGTGCCTGTCCAGTGCTAGTGTCATTCACTCAGACCGCTCGTTACCGCCGGTCACCGATGTCGTTATTCGTCGGGCCGACGCTTCTTGTCATTATCGGCAAGGCATTGCCTGCCGGTAATTCCAGTATGCACCAAGGTTTTACCACGCCAGCGGCCCTTAGACATAATCCAATAACTCGCGTCCCGCGCTAGTTACCCAGTCGCTTGTACCTGATGCGGTGTGGATTGTCCGCGTCTGCGCCGAGGCGGCGCTTGCGATCCTCCTCGTAGTCGGCGTAGTTGCCGGCAAACCAGGTCACGACAGAATCGCCCTCGAACGCGAGGATATGCGTACAGATCCTGTCCAGGAACCAGCGGTCGTGCGAGATGACGACGGCGGAGCCCGGGAACTCGAGCAACGCCTGCTCCAGCGCGCGCAAGGTTTCGACGTCGAGGTCATTGGTGGGCTCGTCAAGCAACAGCAGGTTGCCGCCGGAGCGCAACATCTTTGCGAGATGCACGCGATTGCGTTCGCCGCCGGACAGCAGACCAATTTTTTGCTGTTGTTCCGCGCCGCGGAAATTGAAGCGGCCGACGTAACGGCGCGACGGTGTCTCGTAATTGCCCACCTTGATAAGATCCTGGCCGTCCGAGATTTCTTCCCAGACGGTCTTGCCGTCGTCGAGGCTGTCGCGGGACTGATCCACGCTGGCCAGCTGCACGGTGTCACCCAGGCGGATGCTGCCGGCGTCCGGCTTTTCCTCCCCCGTGATCATGCGAAACAGCGTCGTCTTGCCCGCGCCGTTGGGGCCGATCACGCCCGCGATGCCGCCGGGCGGCAGCTGGAAGCTCAGGTCGTCGATCAACAACGTGTCGCCGAAACCCTTGCGCAGGTTCTCGACCTCGATCACGACGTCACCGAGTCGCGGGCCCGGTGGAATGTAGATCTCGTTGGTCTCATTACGCTTCTGGTAGTTCGACGACGAGATTTCCTCGAACTGCCGTAAACGGGCCTTCGACTTCGCGTGACGGCCCTTGGGATTCGAGCGCACCCACTCGAGTTCGGCCTGCATCGCCTTGCGCCGAGCCTTCTCGGAAGCCTCTTCGTTCGCGAGGCGCTTTTCCTTCTGCTCGAGCCATGAGGAATAGTTGCCCTCCCAGGGTATTCCGTGGCCGCGGTCGAGCTCGAGTATCCAGCCCGCCACGTTATCGAGGAAGTAGCGGTCGTGCGTAACCGCGATGACGGTGCTCGGGTACTCGTCGAGAAAGCGCTCGAGCCAGGCGACCGATTCCGCGTCCAGGTGGTTGGTGGGTTCGTCCAGCAGCAGCATGTCGGGCCGGGATAGAAGCAGCCTGCACAATGCCACGCGGCGCTTCTCGCCGCCCGACAGCTTGCCGACGTCCGCGTCCCAGGGCGGCAGGCGCAGCGCGTCCGCGGCGATCTCGAGTTTGCGATCGAGTTCCCAGGCGCCTGCAGCGTCGATCGCGTCCTGCAGCTTGCCCTGTTCCTCGAGCAACGCATTCATCTCGTCATCGGACATCGGCTCCGCGAATTTTTCGCTGATCTCGTTGAACCGGGCGACCAGTGCCGTGGTCTCCGCGACGCCTTCCTCGACGTTGCCGCGAACGTCTTTCGTGGAATCGAGTTCGGGCTCCTGCGGCAGGTAGCCGATCTTGATGCCCGGCTGCGGCCGCGCTTCGCCGTCGATGTCAGTGTCGAGACCCGCCATGATCCGCAGCAGCGTCGACTTGCCGGAGCCGTTCAGCCCGAGCACGCCAATCTTGGCGCCCGGGAAGAAAGACAGCGAAATGTCGTGGATGATCTGACGTTTCGGAGGGACCACTTTGGCCACCCGATTCATCGTGTATATGTATTGCGCCATTTCTCTTGGGTAATGGTTAAGGAGCGCGCATTATCCGGTATGCTGCAGCGATAGCAAATCGACTGATGTCGCCCATGAGTGACCCTGTACTCGTCTATAAAGGCAAAGAGATCGCGGCTTACGGTTTCGGCGATCCGCACCCCTTCGGCACCGACCGGCACGACGTGTTTCATCGCGAGCTGGCGGCCGCTGAACTCGATCCCGCGATCCGCTACGCGACGCCACGGCGCGCGAGCGTCGACGAACTCCTGTTGTTTCACACCCCGGAGTACATCGACAAGGTGTCACGCTTGTCGAAGCAGGGCAGAGGCTACCTGGATGAAGGCGATACACCGGCCTTGCCCGGCATCTTCGACGCCGCCTCGGACGTTGTCGGCACGACGCTTGCGGCCGTCGATGCCGTCATGGAAGGCGAGGCGCGAAGAGCCTTCGTGCCTATCGCTGGGCTGCATCACGCCGCCCGTGACCGGGCGGCAGGGTTCTGCGTTTTCAATGACTGCGGCGTGGCCGCGGAGTACCTGCGGCATCGCCACGGATTGGCGCGCGTCGCCTACGTGGACATCGACGCCCATCACGGCGACGGCGTTTTCTACGGCTTCGTCGACGATCCCGACCTGATTTTTGCCGACATCCACGAGGACGGCCGCTACCTGTACCCGGGGACCGGCGCAGCCGAGGAAACCGGTACGGGCAGGGCGCGTGGCACGAAGCTGAACGTGCCGCTGGCACCCGGCGCCGACGACGCCGAGTTCCGCATGGCCTGGCGGCAGGTGGAAGCCCACCTCGACGCCGCGGAGCCCGACTTCATCATCTTCCAGTGCGGTGCAGACAGCCTGGAAGGCGACCCGATCACGCACCTCTGTTATACCGAGCAGGCACACGCCGACGCCGCCGCAACCCTTTGCAGGCTGGCCGACAAGCACTGTGAGGGTCGCCTGATCGGCACCGGCGGCGGGGGATACAACCGCCAGAACATTGCGCGTGCGTGGACGCGCGTCGTGCAGGCATTCGTCGAGGCCGCCTGACGTGTTTCGGCAAACCACTCTCTACAGCGCGTCGTTTTGCAGGTAAGATCGCCCTTTTTTCGCGACCCCCCAAACGCGCAAAGACGCCGGAGAAGTTCGCCCATGGTTGCCACGAAGCCCGTTTCTGCCACTCACTCGGATCGTCCGCTCGACGTTTTCGATCCCGAACTCGCCAAGGCGATCGAGCTGGAGCAGCGCCGCCAGGAAGAGCATATCGAGCTGATCGCGTCGGAGAACTATGCGAGCCAACGGGTCATGGCGGCGCAAGGGTCTGTCCTGACGAACAAGTACGCGGAAGGTTACCCCGGCAAGCGCTACTACGGTGGCTGCGAGTACGTGGACGACGCCGAGACGCTGGCGATCGAGCGTGCCAGGGCGCTGTTCGGTGCCGACTATGCGAACGTGCAGCCGCACTCGGGCTCGCAGGCGAATGCAGCCGTTTGCATGGCGCTGCTCAATCCCGGCGACACGCTGCTGGGCATGAGCCTGGCCGAGGGCGGGCACCTGACCCACGGCACCAAGGTCAATTTTTCGGGGCGCCTCTATAACGCGATACAGTACGGGCTCGACCAGGAGACGGCGCTCATCGATTACGACCAGGTCCAGGCGCTGGCCAGCGAACACAAGCCGAAGCTGGTGATCGCCGGCTTCTCCGCCTATTCGCGGGTTGTCGACTGGGCGCGTTTTCGCGAGATCGCCGACAGCGTCGGCGCCTACTTCATGGTGGACATGGCACACGTCGCCGGCCTGGTTGCCACCGGCCACTACCCGAACCCGATACCGCACGCCGACGTCGTGACCACCACGACACACAAGACCCTGCGTGGACCCCGCGGTGGCCTTATCGTCGCGCGCAACAATCCGGAGCTCACCAAGAAATTCAATTCACTGGTGTTTCCCGGCACGCAGGGAGGACCGCTCATGCACGTGATCGCCGCGAAAGCGGTGGCGTTCAAGGAGGCCATGGAGCCGGGATTCAAGGTTTACCAGGGCCACGTCTGCGAGAACGCGAAAGTGATGGCGAGCGTCCTCCAGGAGCGGGGCTACCCGATCATCTCCGGCGGCACGGACAACCACCTGATGCTCGTCAGCCTGATCGAGCACGGCATCACCGGTAAGGATGCGGATGCGGCGCTGGGACGGGCCAATATCACGGTCAACAAGAATGCGGTGCCCAACGATCCGCAGTCTCCTTTCGTCACCAGCGGCCTGCGTCTCGGCACGCCTGCAATTACGACGCGCGGGTTCGGTGTGGAGGAAACGCGTCTCCTGACCGGCTGGATTGCGGATATACTGGACGGTATCGAAAACGAGGAAACGATCGATCGCGTGCGTGGCGAAGTCCTGGAGCTGTGCGCACGATTCCCGGTTTACGACTAGATGCACTGCCCGTTCTGCGCCAACGAAGAAACGAAAGTAATCGATTCCCGCCTCGCCGGCGAGGGCCGGCAGATCCGCAGGCGCAGACAATGCCTCGCATGCAATGAACGCTTCACGACCTTCGAGACCGCGGAGCTCGTCATGCCGCGGCTCGTCAAGAACGATAACAGTCGCCAGCCTTTCGACGAGGATAAGCTGCGCTACAGCATGGTTCGCGCACTGGAAAAGCGCCCCGTGCCGAGCGACGCGCTCGAGCAGGCAATCGGGCGCCTGGTGCACAAGCTGAGGACCATGGGTGAGCGCGAGGTGCCGTCACGGCTCGTCGGCGAACTCGTCATGGAGGAGCTGCGTGCCCTGGACGAGGTTGCCTACGTTCGTTTTGCCTCCGTCTATCGCCGTTTCCAGGACGTGACCGAGTTTGAAGAAGAGATCAAGCGGCTGCAGCGGATCTCGGAGGCGGCCGCGAGCCGAGAGCAGATGTCATTGTTGCCCGAACTGCTGGGCAAGAAGAACCGGTAGGGACCGATGGCTGAGTTTTCGGCCGCGGAAAGCGCATTCATGGCGCGCGCCCTGCGTCTCGCCGAGCGCGGTGTCTACACGGCCCACCCGAATCCGATGGTTGGCTGCGTGCTGGTCCGGGATGGCGAGATTGTCGGCGAGGGCTGGCACGAGGCCGCGGGCGAAGCGCACGCCGAGATCAATGCGCTGCAGGCTGCCGGCGCGAAGGCACGCGGCGCCACCGCCTACCTGACACTGGAACCCTGCTCGCACGAGGGCAGGACGCCGCCGTGTGCGCCTGCCCTGATCGACGCGGGTATCGGCGAGGCCGTCATCGCCATGGAGGATCCGTTTCCCGCGGTCAGGGGCAACGGCAGGGCAGCGCTCGAGGCCGCCGGCATTGCGGTCCGCAGTGGTTTGATGCAGGAGGCAGCGAAGGTCCTGAATGCGGGCTTCCTCAGCCGGGTGCAGCGCGGCCGGCCGTTCGTCAGGGTCAAGGTTGCCAGCAGCCTCGACGGGGCGATCGCAATGAAATCCGGCGAAAGCCAGTGGATTACCGGACCGGAGGCGCGTGCCGACGTGCAGCGACTGCGAGCCCGATCGGGAGCGATCCTGACGGGAATCGGTACCGTTCTCGCGGACGACCCCGCGCTCAACGTGCGTCACGAGGATCTGGATACTCGCGGCCGGCAGCCGATTCGGGCGGTGCTGGATTCCCGGCTGCGCATGCCGCTGTCGGCCGGAATGCTGGGGATGCCGGGCACGACTGTCGTGTATTGCACGGACGATGCCGGGCGACAGCCGTTGCTCGATGCCGGCGCGCACGTGGTTCGTGTAGCGCGCGCGGCAGGCGTGCTCGACCTGCAGCAGGTGCTCACGGATCTCGCCGACCGGGAGGTCAATGATGTCCTGGTCGAAGCGGGACCCGCGGTCTCCGGTCAGCTGCTGGCGCAGCGGCTGGCGGATGAGCTTGTGATTTACCAGGCGCCCCATATCATGGGCAGCGAGACCAGACCGATGTTTGCCACCCCGGCGTGGATGCGGCTTGCCGACCGGCAGCCGCTTCACATCGTGGATCTCCGGCGCGTCGGCTCGGACATCCGGATAACAGCGAGAATGTCAGACTAGTGTTCACCGGGATCATCAAGGCAAAAGGCTCGATTGGCGCAATGGAAAAGCGCGGCGGCGACGTGCGGCTTCGTGTCACCGCAACGGAACTGCCCTGGGCGGACTACGCCGTGGGCGACAGCCTGTCCGTCAATGGCGTGTGCCTGACGGCTGTGCACCTGCACGACGACGGCTTCGATACGGACGTTTCGGTGGAAACGCTCGACGTCACGACGCTCGGGCAGCTTGAATCGGGTGATGCCGTCAATCTCGAGCCCGCGCTGCGGGTTGGCGACGCCCTCGGCGGGCACCTTGTCAGCGGTCACGTCGACGGCATCGGGAAACTCCTGTCGCGCTCGGACGATGCGCGGTCGATCCGAATGACCTTCGAGGCGCCGGACGAGCTTGCACGCTACATCGCCAGGAAAGGCTCGATCTGCGTGGACGGTGTTAGCCTTACCATCAACGAGGTATCGGGAAACACTTTCGGTCTCAATATCATTCCGCACACAGCCGAGGTTACGACGATGGGCTCATACGAGGTCGGCAGGGCTGTGAATCTCGAGGTAGACCTGCTCGCGCGTTATATCGAGCGCATGCTCGGCAACGACGCCAGCGGGCTATCCATGGATTTCCTGAAGGAACATGGTTATGCCTGACAACACGACGACGCACCCGAGTGCCGTGGGCTCACCGTTCAGCGATATCGGGGATATCGTCGCGGATATCCGAGCCGGCAAGATGGTCATCATGGTCGATGACGAAGATCGCGAGAACGAGGGCGACCTGATCATGGCCGCGGAGCTCGTGCGGCCCGAGGACGTCAACTACATGGCGACCCACGGCCGCGGACTGATCTGCCTGACGCTGTCCCGCGAGCGCTGCGCGCAGCTGCGCCTGCCGCTGATGGTGTCGGAGACCGACGATCACCATGCGACAAATTTTACGATCTCGATCGAGGCAGCCGAGGGCATCACGACGGGCATCTCGGCGCACGACCGTGCCCGCACGATTAAGGCGGCCGTCAAGCCGGATGCGCGTCCCGACGATCTCAGGCAGCCCGGCCATATCTTTCCCGTCATGGCGCAGCCGGGCGGCGTCCTGACGCGGGCAGGGCACACGGAAGCAGGCTGCGACCTCGCACGGCTGGCGGGGCTCGAACCGTCGGCCGTCATCGTCGAAATTCTCAAGGAAGACGGCAGCATGGCGCGCCGGCCGGACCTGGAGCGCTTCGCACACAAGCGCGGAATCCGGATCGGCACAATCGCCGATCTGATTCGTTACCGGCTCGAGAAGGAGCGCAACGTCGATAGAATCGCGGAGCAGCCAGTCGACACCGCGCACGGCCGCTTCACGATGTACTGTTACGACGACCGGATCAACCGCGCCGTGCACGTTGCGCTCGTCAAAGGTGACCTCGAGAGCGCCACCAATCCGCTCGTGCGGGTGCACCTGCAGGACACGCTCGGCGACATCATCGGCGTCCGGGACCGCACGTTGGGCTGGCCGCTGGAGAGCGCTATCGAGCGGATCGCGCGAGAGGATGCCGGCGTTCTCGTGATTCTTCGCGAGCAGGAATCGTCGCGAGACTTTATCGATGCCGTCGAGAGGCTCGGCCGGGAAACGAGCGAACTGGAGGAACACCGCGGCGGTGAAGCGGTACTTCGTACCTACGGTGTCGGCGCCCAGATCCTGCGCGACCTCGGGTTGTCAAAAATCCGTGTATTATCGGCACCCAAACACATGTACGCGATTTCCGGATTCGACCTGGAGATCACGGAGTACGTCGAGAGCTGACGAGACGCATCCATCAGGACATGGACAAGATAAAGACCACCGAAGGCGATCTGATGGTGCGCGACGCGCGTTTCACTATCGTCGCATCGCGCTTCAATGACTTTATCGTGGAGTCATTGCTGAAGGGCTCGTTGCATTGCCTGCGCCAGCACGGCGCGGCAGACGCGGATATCGAGGTCGTGCGAGTCCCCGGCGCGTTCGAGATGCCGGTCGCGGTCGGCAAGATTGCGGCCGCGCGGCGTGCAGACGGCATCATTGCGCTGGGTTGCGTGATTCGCGGGGGAACCCCCCACTTCGATTACGTGGCCGGCGAATGCGTGCGGGGCGTGGCGGCCGCCGCTCGAGAACACGGCGTGCCCGTGGGCTTCGGCATCCTCACCGTGGACACGATCGAACAGGCGATAGAGCGTGCCGGCACGAAGGCCGGCAACAAGGGCGAGGAGGCAACCCTGGCCGTCATCGAGATGGTCAACCTTCTGCGCCGCATCGACTAGTTATGGCCTCCGGAGAATCAACAGGCGCACGTACGCGTGCGCGCGAATTGCTGCTGCAGGCTCTGTACCAGAAGCAGATCGCCGGCCACGATTGCCCGGAGCTGCTGTCGCAGTTCCGCGAGCAGGTTGCCTACCAGCGTGTCGACCAGGAATTCTTCGAAGAACTCCTGCGCGCCATTTGTGATCAGCAGACTGAACTCGAGCAACGTATCGACGTGCTGATCGACCGGCCACTGGACCAGCTGGACCCGGTCGAGCTGGGGATTCTCCTGATTGGGGTTTACGAACTGCAGTCGCGGATCGATATTCCCTACCGCGTCGTGATCAACGAATGCGTGAACCTGGCCAGGCGTTTTGGCGCGATGGACGGCCACAAGTACATCAATGCCTGCCTCGACGCCGCGGCCCGGTCGCTGCGGGAAGTCGAGATCAGGGCCGAAGGCAGTGGATGAGTTCGAACTGATACGCCGTTTCTTTTCGCGGCATTCGGACTCGCCGATGGTCGTGGCGGGGGTCGGCGACGACGGTGCCGTCCTGCGGCCGCCTGCGGACAGGGAACTGGTCACTGTCATCGACACGATGGTTGCGGGTACGCACTTTCCGGAAGACATGGATGCGCGCGACGTCGGTTATCGCATCGTCGCCGTCAATCTCTCCGACATCGCCGCGATGGGTGCGGAACCGCGCTGGATGACGCTGGCGCTGACGCTGGTCGATGCCGATGCAGACTGGCTGGACGAGTTTTCCGACGGACTCTACGAAGCGGCGGACGAGTGGGGTGTGGTCCTGGTCGGTGGCGATACCACGAAAGGCGAGCAGCTGGTTGCCACCGTGCAGATGGGCGGCGAACTTGCGCCGGGCACCGCGCTGTATCGCCACGGTGCCAGGGAAGGCGACACCATATACGTCACCGGAACACTCGGGGACGCCGCGGCCGGGCTGAGCCGGCGGTCGGACGGTGCGAGCGGCAACTATCTGGCGAGGCGGTTCGCCCGACCGACCGCAAGGGTGCGGACGGGCCGGGCACTGGCCGGGCTGGCGCATGCGGCAATCGACGTATCCGACGGCCTGGTAGCCGATCTTTCCAAGATCCTCGAGGCGAGCGGGGTGGGCGCGGAAGTCGACGTGCAGCGGCTGCCGCTGTCGGAGGAACTGCTGCAGGCGGTTGGCCGGGACAGGGCGTTGCGATATGCGATGGGCGGCGGGGACGATTACGAGCTGTGTTTCACGTTGCCCGAAGCACGGCTCCCGCCGGAGATCGCGCCGGAAGTCACTGCGATCGGGCGCATCACGGCGGAAATCGGCCTGGCCTGCCGCGACGGCGATTCAGTTGTCCCCTTCGACGACACCGGGTACCGTCATTTCTGATGGATAACGCACCGGAAAACCTGGCACGAAAGGTCCTGACGGACCCGGTGCACATTCTCGCTTTCGGCTTCGGTACCGGGCTGTCGCCGGTCGCGCCCGGCACCGTCGGTTCGCTCGTGGGCGTTCTCTTTGCCTGGCTGACGCTCGACCTCGCGCTGCCGCTGCAGCTTGCCATTGCAGCCGCGATCTCGCTGGCGGGCATCTGGATCTGTGGCGAGAGCGCGCGACGCATCGGCGTCCACGACCATGGCGGAATCGTGTGGGACGAGATCGCGGGAACGTACATAACGCTGCTCGCCGCACCGCCGACGATCGTCGGCTGGATACTGGGTTTCGTGCTGTTCCGGGTCTTCGATATCGCCAAACCGTGGCCGATTCGGGACCTGGATCACAGACTCGGCGGGGGGCTCGGAATTATGCTGGACG
>JAACFE010000089.1 GCA_009937525.1 Gammaproteobacteria bacterium | reverse complement strand
TCACGGTAAAGAACAACGCGTCAGACCTGCACCTCTCCGGTGGCGTGCCGCCGATGATTCGCGTTGATGGTGACATCAAGCGCATCAACATGCCCGCGCTGACCCATAAAGATGTCAATAGCATGGTGTACGACATCATGAATGACAAGCAGCGCAAGGACTACGAAGAATTCCTGGAGACGGACTTCTCGTTCGAAATACCCAAGCTCGCGCGCTTCCGGGTCAACGCCTACAACCAGAACCGCGGCTCGGCCGCGGTCTTCCGCATCATTCCCTCGGAGATCCTGACGCTCGACGATCTCGGTGCACCTTCGATCTTCAAGGACATTTCGATGCACCCCAGGGGAATCGTGCTGGTAACGGGACCGACAGGCTCGGGTAAAAGTACCACCCTTGCAGCGATGGTCGACTACATCAACGAGAACAAGCCGGATCACATCCTGACGATCGAGGACCCGATCGAATTCGTGCACGAGTCGAAGAAATCACTCATCAACCAGCGCGAAGTCCATCGAGACACGCTGGGCTTCAACGAAGCTCTGCGCTCGGCGCTGCGCGAGGACCCCGACGTGATCCTCGTCGGCGAGCTCCGCGACCTGGAGACGATCCGCCTCGCGCTGACGGCCGCCGAAACGGGTCACCTCGTGTTCGGCACACTGCATACGAGTTCGGCCGCGAAGACCATCGACCGCGTCGTGGACGTATTTCCTGCGGCGGAGAAGGAGATGGTTCGCGCCATGCTGTCGGAGTCGCTGCGCGCCGTCATTTCCCAGACGCTGCTCAAGAAAGTCGGTGGCGGACGCATTGCGGCGCACGAGATCATGATCGGCACGCCGGCGATCCGCAACCTCATTCGTGAAGGCAAGATCGCGCAGATGTACTCGGCTATCCAGACGGGACAGGGTTCGGGCATGCAGACCCTGGATCAGAACCTCGCCGAGTTGCTGACGAAGGGCCTGATCAACAAGGAAGAAGCGCGATTCCGCGCGGTCAACAAGGAGAACTTCTAGGCGGTCCGGCGACCAGCCTGGAGAGGAGTCTGACAAATGGAACGCGAACAAGCGGTACGCCTTACACAGAACCTGCTTCGCAAGATGGTCGAGCGAAACGGCTCGGACCTGTTCATAACCCGTGGCTTCCCGCCCGCCATCAAGGTCGACGGGACGATTCACAAGGCCACCGATACGCCGCTTTCAGCCGACCAGTCCGCGATGATGGTGCGGTCCATCATGAACGACAAACAGATCAAGGAATTCGATGCCACCAAGGAGTGCAATTTCGCCATTGCGCCGCAGGGCATCGGGCGTTTTCGCGTCAGCGCTTTTATCCAGCAGGGCTACGTGGGCGCCGTCCTGCGTACGATCACGACGGAGATCCCGACACTCGAAGAACTCGAACTGCCTCCAATTCTCAAGGATGTCGTCATGAACAAGCGCGGCATCGTGATCGTCGTCGGCGGCACCGGGTCCGGTAAGTCGACCACGCTCGCCGCGATGATCGGCCACCGCAACGAGAATTCGCGGGGGCATATCGTTTCCATCGAGGATCCGGTCGAATACGTGCATCCCCATAAGGGCTGTGTCATCACGCAGCGCGAGGTCGGCATCGATACGGAAACCTGGCACAACGCGCTCAAGAACACGCTGCGCCAGGCGCCGGACGTGATACTGATTGGCGAGATCCGCGATCGCGACACGATGGAATACGCGATCCAGTTTGCCGAGACGGGACACCTGTGCCTCGCGACGCTGCACGCGAACAGCGCCAACCAGGCGCTCGACCGCATCATCAACTTCTTCCCTGAAGAGCGCCGCCAGCAGCTGCTGATGGACCTGTCGCTCAATACCCGGGGATTCATTTCACAGCGCCTGATTCCGCGAGAGGGCGGCATCGGGCGCATCGCGGCGATGGAGATCATGCTCAACACGCCGCTCATCGCGGACCTGATCTTCAAGGGCGAAGTCGGCCAGATCAAGGACATCATGGCGAAGTCGACCCGCCTCGGCATGCAGACCTTCGACCAGGCGCTGTTCGATCTCTACGAGCAGGCGACGATCTCTTACGAAGAAGCTATGCGCAACGCAGACTCGAAGAACGAGCTGCGCCTCAGGATCAAGCTGCAGAGCAAGCGCGATTCGACGGTTGCCGATCAGCAGGCCGAGAGTCTGAGGATCATGGACGAGGATACGGCCCGGACTTTCTGAGCCGCGCAGACAGGCACACACCCTTATGAATGTAAAGCCGCTGTTCAAGTTGATGGTGGAAAAGAAGGCGTCCGACCTTTTCTTCGCCCCGTTCTCGCCGGCGAAGATCAAGATCGAGGGCAAGATCATGCCCGTGAACAAGCTCGAGATGACGCCGAAGATGGTCAAGCAGGCGGCTATCGAGCTCATGGACGACGATCAGCTCGAGCACTTCTACAAGGAACTCGAGATCGACTTCGCGATATCGGAACCCGGTCTCGGCCGTTTCCGCGTCAACGTGTTTCACCAGCGCGGCAACATCTCGATGGTCTTGCGCTACATAACCAACGAGCTGCCGAACCTGGACGAACTCGGCATGCCCGAGCAGCTCAAGGAGCTGACCATGCTCCGCCGCGGCCTGATACTCATGGTCGGCGCGACCGGCGCGGGCAAGTCGACAACGCTCGCCGCGATGATTGACTACCGCAACGAGAAGACCTCGTCGCACATCATCACGATCGAAGACCCTATCGAGTTCCTGCACCCGAACAAGCAGTCGATCATCAACCAGCGCGAAGTCGGCCTGGACACGAAGTCCTACGGCCGCGCACTGAAGAGCGCGGTCCGCGCCGCGCCGGACGTGATCCAGATCGGCGAGATCCGCGACCGCGAGTCGATGCAGTCGGCGCTCGACATGGCGGGCACGGGCCACCTCGTCCTGGCGACCGTGCATTCAAACAACGCGGCCGAAACGCTCGACCGCATCATCAACCTGTTCCCGCAGGACCAGCATTCGCAGGTCTTCATGGATCTTGCCCATTACCTGCGCGCCATCCTGTCGCAGCGCCTCGTGCGCGCGCGCAACGGCAAGCGCGTGGCTGCCGTCGAGCTGCTGCTCAATACGCCGCATATCAAGGACCTGATCCTGAAAGGCGATATCTCGGCCGTGAAGGAAGCTCACCGCGACTCCGGCGAGGCAGGCATGCGCAACTTCGACGCGGCGCTGCTCGACCTTTACAAGGAAGGCACGATCACGCTCGAAGAGGCGATGTCGCACGCGGATTCGCGCGCTGACCTCGAGGCCAAGGTCAATTTCGGCGGCTAGTGACGGGCCGCCCGTCAGAATATCTTCCTGTAGGCAAACACGATAATAAGCACGGTGATCGCGATGACGGCCGCGATGCTGTTGCGCGGCGACAGCATCTGGCCGATGAGCGAGGCGGGTTCGTCGAACTCGACCAGCGACTGCGGCAGCGCCTGTGCCAGCAGGTTCACCGCCCCAACCACAGTCGGCGCCATTACCCAGGCCGCCAATACGAGCAGCGAGCCCGTCACGGCCCATGCAATGATTGCCCTGCGCCGCGGTGCGTTGATCCTCGACATTATTCCGGCGATGAATGCCTTGCTCGGGAGTTCCTGCTTTGCGATGTCGAAGAGCTTTTGCAGAAGGGGGTCTCGTTCCATGCTCATGAGTCCTGTTCCTCGCCGACCGTCCCGGCGTAAGCGGCCAGCTGCTCCCTGAGGCGCAGCGTACCGCGTCGAATGTGGCTCTTCACGGTACCGACCGGTATGGCCGTGAGCTCCGCAATCTCTTCATGTGTCATGCCTTCGTGATACGCGAGGACGATGCAGGGCCGGGCGTCGTGCGCGAGCGTCGCGAGCGCAGCGTCGAGATCCATCGCGATACGAGCGGCATCGTCCGATTCCGAGGTTTCGTCGCGTAGCGGGTCGGCGCTCCTCATGGGGTCCTTGCGCCGACGATCCTGCAACCAGGTGTTGATTGCCAGACGCTTGAGCCACGCACCGAAGCTGCCGCCGATCTTGAGGTCCCTGTCCGGCCGGCTATTCTCCTTGAACACCCGGCTGATCGTCTCTTCGTCGAGGTCCTTGCCGCTGTCGATCATGCGCCGCAGCGTTTCGTGCTGTGCCTCTCTTTCCCGTATGGCATACCAGATGCCGCCAACGACGACGGCCGCTATGAACAGCCAGAATGACATCGCGGCCAGTCCTGCACCCAATCCCTCCATCTGAATCTCGTTCGTTTACGCAGGGTGTTTACTGGTAGAGATGCAATCGAGTCCGGTACAGATGCACCCTGGCACGAAAAGTCCGCCGCGTGCGCGGCGCCGCGCTTTACCAGGCGACAGCCGCCGCGTCGAAAACCGGGCCGTCGACACAAACGCGCTTCATGGCCGGGCCCCCCGGCGTATTGATCCTCACCGTGCATCCGGCACAGCCGCCCACGGCGCAGGCCATGAATTCCTCGAGAGACACCTGGCAGGGCAGCTCATAGCGGGCAGCGAGGGCCGCAACCGCCCTGAGCATCGGCGTCGGGCCGCAGGCGAAGACTTCGACCTGCGTTAGACCGTCGGAGCCGTTATGGCAGCCCGCGTAGCCCTGCAGGCTGGTCAGGCGTGCCGGTATTCCCCATTGCTCGAGCAGCGGCATGGTGCTGTGCACGTCGTCACCGATCCCCTCGACGTCCAGGGATGATCGCTCCAGCTTGAATGGAAACGGGATTTCCGAACCGAGTATGGCGAGGGGATGCCACGCCTTGCCATCGTTGCGGATCGCGTCCGCCAGGCACACCATCGGCGGTATTCCGACGCCGCCGCCGATCAGCAGCGGCCGGGGCCTGTCTTCGTGCAGCACGAACGGCTGGCCTATCGGCCCGAGCAGGCTGACCGCGTCGCCGCAGCGCTTGCGGGCGAGCAGGTGCAGGCCTTCGCCAACGATCTTGTACAGGACTTCGATCCAGTCCTCGGCGGCCCGCATGATGGACAGCGGCCGGCGCATCGGCAATTCCTCGTCACAGCTGATGTGGATGAAGCTTCCGGGCCTCGCGGCCGCTGCGCACTTCGGGGCGCGGATACGGAGGACGTACTGGTCTCCCGGCCAGGCTTCATGACCCAGGACCTCACCCTGTTCGACGAATATCGTGCCGCGATGGCGTTGCGCGTGTTTTTGCGCCTCGGTAGTCACCGCGCCCCCAGCGACTTCACCACGCGCTCGAGCACGGCCATGCGCACGGCAACGCCGTTGGCCACCTGTTCCGTGATCACCGATTGCCTGCTGTCGGCCAGGCCGCCTTCGATTTCGATGCCGCGATTCATCGGTCCCGGATGCATGACGATGGCGTCGGGCCGGGCAAGCTTCATTCGTTCGTGGCTGACACCGTAGGTGGAGAAATATTCTTCGGTGCCGGGGATACCCTCGAGATCGCTGATGCGTTCGCGCTGAATGCGCAGTGCCATGACGACATCGGCGCCGGCCAGGCCCTTGTCCAGATCGTCGCAGAGACGCGCGAACGGCATTTCGCCGGGATCCGGTGCCATCGCTGGCGGCGATACCAGCCGCAGCTCCCCGACCCCGAGTGTGTTCAGGCCCCAGCCCGTGGACCTCGCAACACGCGAGTGCCGTATGTCGCCGACGATCGAGACCACGAGGTTTCCGAAGCTGCCCTTGTGGCGCCGGATCGTCAGCAGATCGAGCAGGCCCTGCGTCGGATGCGAGACGTCGGATTCGCCGGCGTTGAGGATGCTGACGTGGTCCTTGACGTGGCGCGCGATGTACGCGGGCACTCCTGCGCTCGCATCACGCACCACCATGATGTCGCAGCGCATGGCCTCGAGCGTATAGATCGTATCGAGGATGCTTTCGCCTTTCTTGCGCGACGACGTATTGACGTCGAGATTGAGCACGTCGGCACCCAGGCGCTTGCCAGCAAGGTCGAAGGATGCTCGGGTGCGCGTGCTGGGTTCGAAAAACAGGTTTGCGACGGTGCGGCCGGTGAGCGCCTTGCTGTGTGCCGGAAGCTCGCCGGGCGGAGTCAGGTAGCGTTCGGCATCGTCCAGCATCTCGACGAGCAGCGACCGGTCAAGGCCCCTCAAAGTCAGCAGATGCCGCAGGCTGCCGTCCTGGTTCAGCTGCAGGCGGGCTTCGTCCTCGAGGATCTGGTCGGGCTCGGCGGCGTTCATCGCGCGGGCATTCTACATTAACCCCCCGCCAGATACCGTTCCGCGATAAACACGGCGGCGGCAGCATCGATGTCCTGCCGGGAGATGCGCCCCCGGGAGCCCTGCTTGCGGGCGTTCCTGAGGGCCTCTTCTGCTTCCAGAGACGAGTAGCGTTCGTCGATCGTGCTGATCGGAAGCTCGTATTGAGCCAGTTCCTTGATAAACGCCTCGACCGCCGCCGTCATCGCCCCGGGCGAACCGTCGGCGTGGGTCGGCATGCCGACGACCAGCCTGGTAGGATGCCAGTCGTCGATAATGGCGCGGATCCGGTCGTGGTCGACGCCGTCTTCGCCGTTCGCGACGATGCCGACGGGACTCGCCGACGCGGTTACGTCCTGTCCGACGGCGACACCGATGCGCCGGAGTCCGTAGTCGAATGCCAGAATCGTCTCGGGCAAGTCGGTATCAGGCGTGGCCGGCCTCCGGAGACAGCAGGGTCAGGTCGACGCCGAGCGCCTGCGCGGCTGCGGCCCAGCGCTCCGCGAAGGGCATGTCGAACACGATCTCGACGGTGGCCGCAACGTTGAGCCAGGAATTGGCCATCATCTCGGCTTCGAGCTGGCCCGCCTCCCAGCCGGCGTAGCCGAGCGCCACGAGCGACTTCTCGGGTCCCCTGCCGCTTGCCAGGGCGTCGATGACGTCGCGTGACAGGGTCAGGCAGATCTCGCTGGATACGGCCAGGGAGTTCTCGTACTGGTGCGAGGTATCGTGCAGCACGAAGCCGCGTTCCGGGCCGACGGGCCCGCCCATCAGGACCGGGTGATCGAGTGCCGCGGAGTCGGGATTCTCGAGCTGCAGCTGTTCGAACAGGCCGCCCAGCTTGAGGTTGAGGGGGCGGTTGATGACGATGCCCAGCGCGCCCTCGTCGTTGTGTTCGCAGATAAGAGTCACCGTGCTGCTGAAGTTCGGATCTGCCATGCCTGGCATCGCTATCAGCAGCTGGTTCGCCAGCGTTCCGGTGGTCTCCATGTGAACAGTATCCGCTCTCGTGACGAGGGGTACAACCGATGTTGCGGGAAGAGCAGCCTAGCGCTCGGTGACGTTCGCGGCTGCCGGCACAAATTCCTCGCTGAACAGCCACTTGTAAGCAAAGCGCAGGCTGTCGTACTCGGTACTGATCTCGGCCGGGAAGGGATCGAACGGCGAAGCGCGCCGCAATATGTCGAGCGCGGCCTGGTCGAGGATGCGCGAGCCACTGGATTTGCGGATGATGACTTCGGCCAGCTGCCCGGATGTGTCGATACTGACTTCCAGCGTCGGACTGCCGGTCAGGCCTTCCAGGTTGCCGAGCGTCGGGAAATATTCGTCACCCACGGATTCGATGCGGCGTTTCCAGTTGTCGAGATACGCGGCAACGACGGACTCGCGGGTGTCCGCGCTGATGACGAGCTGCCGCGGGTCGTCGTTGTGGATGAGCAAGGTCGCCTTGTCGTCCTGCGGCAAGGGCAACGTGGTTTCGGCACCGGCTTCGAGGGCAAGCGCGGAATGACTGTCGGGTTGCGGGTCGAGGCGCGGATCGTCGGTAACACTTCGCGCCTGCTCGGCCGCGGTCGCGAGCAGCTGGTCCGCGCTGACCTGATGCTCCGTCGATTCCAGGAAACTGTCCCCGGTTTCGTTGCCGGGATTGTCGATCGGCGATGCATTCTCCGCCGGCGCCGACGGGCGCACCTGCTCGGCCGTGTTGCCACCGCCTTCCTGGCTGGCCTGGGCAAGGTACTCGGCCCGGTCGGGCCGGTCGATGTCCTGGTCGGGATCCGCGACGATCGTGACTTCGAGTGATATCGCGTCGCTGAAATCGTCGAGCATGGCCGGATTGAAGGTAACGCCGATGATCAGGATGCCGTGCAGCAGCGCGGCCAGAAACAGCATCGCCGGCAGCCGGTCCGGCTGCGGGTCGGTGAGCCGTCTCAGCTCGTCGAGCGGATCCGGTTGTAGCGCGAAATCGGGCATAGGCCAGGCGTATCGGTTTGGCGCGAATGATGATGCATATATATCAGTAAAACAAGCGCTTAGGACGAATAGTTGCGGTAGTAGCGCGCCTTGGCGCGCGATGGCGGTTCGAGAACCGCTGCTGCGACCGCGATCAACAGTCTAGCGTGGCAGCGGCGCCTGGCCTGAGACCTGCGTCACCCCTTGCCTTCGAGACGCCGCTCGATTGCATCGAACATCAGGCCGGCGGTGTTCAGATCGAACTGCTCATCGATTTCACGCATCCCGGTCGGGCTCGTGACGTTGACCTCCGTCAGGTAGTCACCGATGACGTCGATGCCGGCGAAGATGACGCCTGCATCACGCAGCACAGGTCCCACGCGATCGCAGATCTCGCGGTCGCGGTCCGACAACGGCTGGCCCTTGCCGATGGCGCCCATGACCAGGTTGCCGCGATTGTCGTCGTCGGACGGTATCCGTGCGAGCGCGTACGGCACGGGTTCGCCGTCGAACAGGAGAATGCGCTTGTCGCCGAGCGAGATCTCCGGGATATAGGTCTGCGCCATGGCGAATTGCTGCCCGTAGTCCGTCAGTGTCTCGAACACGACGTTGGCATTCTTGTCGCCCTGCCTGATGACGAAGATCGAGCGGCCACCCATGCCGCTCAGCGGTTTGATCACGACGTGGCCGTGCTCGGCGAGAAAAGTACGCATCTCGTCCATGGACCGCGTGATCAGCGTATCGGGAACGCAGTCGGGGAACCACGCGGTGAAAGCCTTCTCGTTCATGTTTCTGAGCGCCTCGGGGTCGTTCATGATCAGCGCGCCGGCGTGCCTGGCCCGATCCAGGATGTAGGTCGTGTAGATATACTCCATGTCGAACGGCGGATCCTTGCGCATCAGGATCACGTCGAGCTCGCCCAGCGCGATCTGCCGCTCCTCCCCGAATTGCCACCAGCGTGTCCTGTCGTCCTCGACATTGAGCCGTCGTGACCGCCCCAATGCGGTACCGGAAACGAGCTTCAGGTCCGACTGGTTGAAATAGTGGATTTCCGCCTTGCGTCGCTCCGCCTCGAGAAGCATGGCGAGCGAGCTGTCCTTGTAGGGCGCGATGGACTCGATCGGGTCCATCACGATGCCGACACGCAGCGGTTGGGTGGCCATCTTGAGTACTGGTTCCTGTTATTTGCAGCAGGCGCCAACTATACAGGCCACACCGTGCAAACGCGCTTTTTTTCAGGGCACGGCGCGTCTGCGGCGCGCGTCGTAGCGGGACTTATGTCAATATGGTACAAGACGTTTTTCCTGAGCGAATCCTGGGTACCTGGCGACCGTCGTTCAGGAGTTTGGGGAATTGGAAGAACGAGTCGCACAGAGTCGCATTATCGTGAGGAAATCCGGTGTCCAGTAGTGCATCTCGAAGTCTTAACGGCCTCAAGATTCTCGTTGTTGATGACAGCAAGACCATTCGTCGTACAGCAGAGACCTTGCTCACCAAGGAAGGCTGCCAGGTATTCACGGCTATCGACGGCTTCGACGCGCTTTCGAAGATAGCGGATCATCAGCCCGATCTGATCTTCGTCGACATCATGATGCCGCGGCTCGACGGCTATGAGACCTGCTCGCTCATCAAGCACAACAAGATGTTCAAGGATACGCCTGTGATCATGCTGTCCAGCAAGGACGGCTTATTCGACAGGGCTCGCGGCCGCATCGTCGGGTCGGAGCAATACCTGACGAAGCCATTTACCAAGGATGAATTGCTCGGCGCCGTATCGAACCAGATCGCTTAGGGCGCGGCATACCGTGTCATTATTCAGCAGAGGGAAGCACTGATGGCAGTCATTCTTATCATTGACGATTCGCCGACCGAGTTGCACCTGTTTCAGAACATGCTCGAAAAGAACGGTTTCGAGACGCTCGTTGCCGACAGCGGTGAGGAAGGACTTCGGCAGGCGCAGTCGTCGCGGCCGGACTGCATTCTCATGGACGTGGTGATGCCCGGCATGAACGGCTTTCAGGCGACGCGTAAGCTGAACCAGGACCCCAGGACATCCAGTATTCCGGTCATCATCATTACCAACAAGGACCAGGAGACGGACAAGATCTGGGGGATGCGGCAAGGCGCTGTCGAATACCTGGTCAAGCCGATTCGCGAGAACGAACTCGTGGCGAAGATCAACGCGGTAATGGCTGACTGAATGAGTGCTACCGTCGAGCTCGCTTCCCTGGTCAAGCAGCCCTTCGAGCTGCTTCGCGAGATCGAGCGCCGCAGCATTACTGTGCACTCCGGTGCCGGCGGCACGGCATTGCCGACGGAGTGGGTCGGCATCGGCTTCCGAATCGGGGATGAGCAGTTCGTGGCGAGCCGCGAGCAGGTACGCGAGGTCCTGATGCTTCCCGATTCCATGACCCGCGTCCCCGGCGCGAGACGGTGGCTACTCGGCATCGCGAATCTTCGCGGCCACCTGTTGCCACTGGTCGATCTGAAGCTGCTGCTCGGGAGCGGCAGAACGGCGTTGCGCAGAACCACGCGTGTCATTTCCGTAAACCATCGTGAGATTCCGGCCGGCCTGGTCGTGGACGAGGTTCAGGGCTTCCGGCGTTTCACGGAGCACGAATTTGCGGATACGCGGCCGGACACGGCCGTTCGCTGCGAGCGTTATCTCGCAGGAGAGTATCGTCGTGGCGAGGAGAGCTGGCCGATCTACGACCTGTTCGGTTTCGTCGAAAGTAATTTGTTCCTGCAGGCGGCAGACGAATGATCTGGCCGTCGAGAGCGCGGCCGAGTCGCCGTGCTGGAGTCACTTACCGGGTTACACCACATGGCCAAGAAGACTGATACAACCAACCTGTTCCGGATCGTGGCGCTGCTGGTCGCGATAGCACTGCTCGCTGCGGCAGGGCTTGTGTATCTGCAGCCCTCGGGCGGCGATGCAGCGTCGGCGGAGCTTGCGGCGCTGTCCCAGGCTATCCCCGTGCGGACGGCGAATGCGCTGGCGGGTCGCGATGGTGCATTCGCTACTCTCGAGCGCGACCTCGGACGCATGGCCGAACTGCGGCGTGCTTCCCGCGCGCCCGGCAATGCCGCCGACTGGCAGCAACTCGAATCACGGGCATCGGCTATCCTGGGCAAGCGCGCGGCGGTCGAGGCGGCCAGCGGCATTCGCAGGAACGGCAACGACATCGTGAAGCTGTCCGAGGACCTGCTTTCTCGCTCAGGCTCCACGGCAGTTATCCAGGAGATGCAACAGCGAGCCAGCGACATCGCGAGCGCCGCGACCGGGCTGCGGGGCTCCGCCGACGTCGGTGCGGCGCTGGACGCGATCGCCGAGAACTCGGAATACCTGCGCTCCGTGAGTAATGCGCTTGCGGGACAGTCCAGCGTCCTCGACGTCGCGCCGCTGGATGCGGAGGGGCAGGCTGCGGTCGTGGAGCCCCTCGCCGCATTGATCGCCGACCTGGAGGCCAACATCGAGACGGTACGCCGGGAGAGTATTCAGCTGACGGAAATAGGCAGCGCACAACAGGCGGTGGCTGCCGCTGCGAACACGCTGGCCGACGCGTTCCGGGATGGCGGTGCCGGCGACAGACTGCCGGGGATACTGGCGAGCGCCTGGGTTCCTGTCGGACTCATTCTGTTTGCGGTTGTCCTGGTGCTCGTACTGGTTCTCCTGAACGTGCGCATGGCGACCTTCGAGCGTCAGGCCCGCCACCAGGGCGAACAGAACGAACGCAACCAGCAAGCCATCCTGCGGCTGCTGGATGAAATGGGCAGTCTCGCAGACGGCGACCTGACGGTGGAAGCGACCGTTACCGAGGACATCACGGGCACGATCGCCGACTCCTTCAACTACGCCATCGAGGAATTGCGCAAGCTGGTTACGACCGTCAACGAAACGGCGATCATGGTCGACTCGGCAGCCAAGCAAACCGAGAGCGCCGCCGTCCATATGTCACGTGCGGCCGAAAACCAGGCGCGGGAAATCAATGCGGCGACCGAGTCGATCGTGTCGATGGCCGCGTCCATCGAAGAAGTGTCCGGTAACGCCGAACGCTCGTCGGACGTGGCGCGCCACTCCGTCGAAGTCGCGCACAAGGGCGGCGAGGCGGTGCGCCGCACGATCGACGGCATGAACACGATTCGTGAAACCATCCAGGAGACCTCGAAGCGTATAAAGCGCCTCGGCGAAAGCTCACAGGAGATCGGCAACATCGTAGAACTGATCAACGATATTGCGGAACAGACCAACATCCTCGCGCTCAACGCGTCGATCCAGGCCTCGATGGCGGGCGAAGCAGGGCGTGGATTCGCGGTCGTCGCCGATGAAGTGCAGCGGCTTGCGGAGCGTTCGACGAACGCGACCAAACAGATCGAGGTCCTCGTCAGCACGATTCAGTCGGACACCAAGGAAGCCGTGGTATCGATGGAGCGCAGCACGACGGACGTGGTCGGCGGGGCGCTACTCGCCGAGAATGCCGGTGCGGCCCTCGACGAAATCGAACAGGTATCGAACCAGATCGCGAGCCTGGTCCAGAACATTTCGAGTTCGGCGCGTGAACAGGCGGGTTCCGCCGCAGACGTTACGCGTCGCACGACCAAGCTGCGCGAGATCAGCGAACAGACCGGCAAGGCGACGACCGCGACGGCGGCGGCAATCTCGAAGTTGTCGGAGTTCGCATCGCAGCTCAGGAAGAGCGTCGCCGGGTTCACACTCCCGGGTGATGCCGTCACGGGAACCACACGAATGACGATGTCGTCTTCCGATGCGACCCGCGTGCAGCCGGGAAAGAAGACAGGCACGGGCTGACATCCAGGAAACGATGACGGGCGATACCGGCATAAGCGACGAGCGAGAGCAGGGCGAAATCACGGGCCCGGTAAACGCACTCGCCATCATCAGCAACGAGCTGATGGAGACGATCCGCAATGCGCACCTTGCCGTCGAGGATTGCGTCGATGGCCGCGGCGGCTCCCAGGCGCTCGTCCGCGCCGGGGACCAGCTGCACCAGGCGCGCGGCGCCTTGCAGCTGGCGGAAACCTACGGCGCAGCGTTGCTCGCCGAGGAAATGGAACTTGCCTGCAGGTACCTCGCAGCATTGCGCCCGGGCAAGGGCCGGGAAGACGGACTCGACGCCCTGACGCGTTCGATGGTGCAGTTGCCCTCATACATCGAGCGCCTGCTCGGCGGCGGCCGGGATATTGCACTCGTGCTGTTGCCGATGCTCAATGACCTGCGTGCTGCGCGCGGCGAACCATTGCTGTCCGAGGGCACCCTGTTGTTGCTGAACCTGTCGCCGAGCCGCAGCCAGGCTGCCATGGCGAGGCCCGAGGCGAGTGGGGAGGACCCCGTCACCGTTGCCCGCCGCCTGCGGCCGAAATTCCAGCTGGCACTGCTCGGATGGATCCAGGGCGGCAACACGGAACAGCATCTCGAAACGCTGTCGAAAGTGGCCGCCGCGCTGGAACATTCGGCCACGCGCGACGACATGTACCAGCTGTGGTGGGTGACGGGCGGCGTGCTCGAGTCCCTGCAGGACGGCGGGCTCGAGACGTCCGTTGCACTCAAGCGCCTGCTGGCACAGGCGGACAGGCAGATCAAGTTCGTGATCGACGAAGGTGTCGATACGTTCGACAAACACCCTGTCGACGATCTCCTGAACAACCTGTTGTATTACGTGGCGCGGTCCAGCACGGCCGGCAAGCGCATCAGCGAAATCCGCTCCGCGTTCAACCTTGCCGAGCTGTTGCCTGGCGACGAGCAGGTAGAGCAAGCCCGGGAGGCACTCTCGGCGCCCAGCGTCAAGCTGATGAAGACGGTCGCGGCGGCGATCAAGGAGGACCTGGCGCGGGTCAAGGACGTACTGGATATTTTCGTCCGCACCGGCATGAACAAAGCGTCCGAACTGGTACCGCAGCTGGAACTCCTGAAGAAGATCAGCGACACGCTCGGTGTGCTCGGACTGGGTGAGCTGCGCAGCGATATCGACGGCGAAATCGATCGTTTGAAATCCGTCGTGCAGCGAGGCGGCGCCACCAACGATCACGTCGTTCTCGATATTGCCTCCACCTTGCTGCGCGTCGAAGACAGGCTCGACCAGCAGCTAATCAGGCTGACGGTACCCCAGGATGCGCCGCCGCCGGCCGAGACGGAGATGACGCCTCAGGATGCTGCCGACTACCAGCAGGTGGCAGAGTCGGTGATGCGGGAGTGCATCATCAACCTTGCGAGGATCAAGGAGACCATCGGGCAGAGTATTGCGTCACAGGCGCCGTCGCAGGGACTCGACAGTGTGCCGTCGCTGGTACGTGGCATCCGTGCCGGCCTGCTGATGCTCAACAAGACTCGCGCCATGGATGTCATGGAGCGTATCGGCAAGCTGATCGTGCTGACGCTGCAGGGCGGCGGCCCGTCGAGGCTTACACAAAAGGAAACCGATCGTCTTGCCGATGCCATCGTGAGCATCGAGTACTACATGGAGACGGTAAAGGCCGGCCGTGCCGACCCCTGGTACATGCTAGACAACGCGGAAGCCTGTCTTACCGTCTTGCGCGACGTGGGCCAGCGCCTCGAACAGGACGCGGCCAGCGAGGCACCCGCGACCACCCAGAAGTTACCGCAGGCGGACATCGAGGCGCACGCGATCGCTCAGGAAGCGGCAGGTGCGCCACGGGCGACAGCAGTGATGCCGTTGCCCGTAGTGGCGCCCGACGCCGAGCACCTGGACCCCGAGCTCCTCGAACTCTTCATTGAGGAAGCGAAAGAGGAGTTCGCTTCGATCAAGCGAAATCTGCCGGCATGGAGCGACTCGCCCGACGACATGGAGGCCCTGATCACCGTGCGGCGCTCGTTCCACACGCTAAAGGGCAGCGGCCGCATGGTCGGCGCCGAGAGGATCGGCGAGTATTGCTGGGCCGTCGAGAATCTCCTCAACAAACTGATCAATCGCACACTGGTCCGCACGCCGCCGATGGTGGATTTCATCCTGGAGGCGGCGGCCGCCGTTTCCGAGCTGATCGAACAGCTCGAGGTCGGTACCGAGCCGGGCAGCGACATCAGTCTGCTGATGGCGCGTGCGCATGCGTTTGCCGACGGCGATCCCAATGCCGCCGTGCTCACGATCGAGATGCCGGCGCAGGCCGCGGAGGAAGCACAGCCGGCGCTGGAAATGGATCCGGTATTGCTCGACATATTCGCCAAGGAAACGGCCGGGCACCTCAAGGTCATCGTCGATTATCTGAAGGCCTGCGATGGGCGCCAGCCGCCCTTCGAGGTCACCGACAAGCTGTATCGCGCGTGCCATACGCTGCACGGCAGCGCCAACATGGCAAACGTCGAGCGGGGTGTGGCGGTCGCGGGCGCGTTGAACCGCCTGGTACGGCGTGTCTATGACTACAAGATCGGCTTCGAGCAGTCGGGTATCGATGCCCTGAAGGCGGCCGCGAAAGCGATCGCGACCATCGTCGGCGATATCAACAAGCCCGTCCAGGATCGGGCGAACTACACTGCGCTCGTCGACCATCTCGCCAGGCTTTCGAATGCCCTGCAGCCCGACGGAACCGTTGCCGAGCTGCCGGAAGAGAAGGTCCCGGAAAGCAAGCCCGCGCCGGTCGTCGCCGAGGCCGAGCACGTGGAGGCCGATTACGACAAGGAAATCGCCGCGATCTTTACCGAGGAATCTGCGGAACTCCTGGAGTCGACGGACAAGGCGCTCGGCCTGTGGGCCAGGGACAAGAGTGCGAGGCAGGCCTTGCAGGAACTCAAGCGCCATCTGCACACGCTCAAGGGCGGTGCCCGAATGGCCGGAATTACCGCGATGGGTAATTTGAGCCACGAACTGGAGACACTGCTCATTTCTCTCGACGGCGGCCGCGTGCAGCCGAGTGCCGGCGTGGACGAGCTGCTGCAGCGAAGCATCGACGAGCTGCACCGGATGCGGGACATGGTGATTGCCGGCAAGGCCGTGCCGCCATCTACCGGACTCGAGAAGCAGATCCGGGATGCAAACGCCGGCTTCGAAATCGCAAGCGACGAGGACGTCGAGCTGGCGACGTCGGAGACGGGCGTGCAGCCGGCCGCGTTTACCGTCGAACCCGATGATACGGTCAGCATGGTCATCGTGGACTCGCCCCTGGCGGACGAACTGGCAGAGATCGGTGCCGGTGCGACGGACGAGGAAGCACCGCCGGCATTCGAACACGAACCCGAGCCCGAGCCCGAGCTCAAGCCCGAGCCCGAGCC
>JAACFE010000016.1 GCA_009937525.1 Gammaproteobacteria bacterium | reverse complement strand
CGCGTCGCGTCAGAATCAGCATAGCTTCCTACTCCTGCCTTGCGGGATTATTTCCCGTTCTTGTACGCGTCGTACTTCCTAAACGCTTGTAATATTAGCCGATTCTGGGCGCATATGCCCACAGGTACAAGCGAAACCTTTGCAAAGGCTGTCCGGATCCGGACAACGACTCAGGCCAGCTGCTCGGCAACCCAATCCGGAACCGACCCGAGCGCCGCGTCCAGCGCGTCCGGCTTGTTCCCCCCGGCCTGAGCGAAATCGGGCCGGCCTCCTCCTTTGCCGCCAACCTGCTCCGCTAGCGGTTTGATCAGGTCGCCGGCGCGAATCCGGTCGGTATTGTCTTTCGTAACCCCGGCCGCGAGCCGCACTTTGTCACCGTCGACGGAACCGACGACGACAACCGCGCTCCGCAGCTTGTCCTTGAAGCGATCCACGGCATCCCGCAGCGTCTTCGCATCGGCGCCGTCCATGCGCGTGGCCAGCACCTTGATGCCGTTGATTTCCTTCACGTTTGCGCTGTGGTCCGTCGCCTGTCCCGTGATGAGGGCCTGTTTCGCGGCCGCCAGCTCCTTCTCGAGCTCCCTGTTCCGTTTCAGGAGCTGCTCGACCTTCGTTGCCGCCTGGTCGGGCTGGCTGCGCAGCAACGTCGCGAGGTCCGCGAGTGTCCGCTCGCGAGTGTCGATCCAGTCGAGGGCACCCTTCCCGGTCACCGCCTCGATGCGCCTTATCCCCGAGGCGATACCGCCTTCCGACGTGATCTTGAAGACGCCGATGTCACCCGTGCGATCGACGTGCGTGCCGCCGCAGAGTTCTACCGAGAAATCCCCGAATCGCAGCACGCGAACCTCGTCGCCGTATTTTTCGCCGAACAGCGCCATGGCGCCGGACTGCATCGCATCGTCATAGCTCATGAGGCGCGTATCGGCAGCGATATTCTTGCGGATCTCGTCGTTGACGAGTTCTTCGATTTCGGCGATCTGCTCCGCCGTAACGCCTTCGTAATGCGAGAAATCGAAGCGCAGGCGATCGGGCGCGACGAGCGAGCCCTTTTGCTGAACGTGGTCGCCCAGGACTGTGCGAAGCGCTGCGTGCATGAGGTGCGTTGCCGAGTGATTCAACCGGATGGCCTCGCGGCGCTCCTCGTCGACGATCCCGTCAATCGCGTCGCCGATTTCCAGTCTGCCTTCTTCCACAGCACCATAGTGGACGATCGCGTTACCGCTCTTCTGCGTATCGACGACCTGGAACAGCTTGCCGGTTTCGGCAAGGATGCCGGTGTCCCCGATCTGCCCGCCGCTTTCCGCATAGAACGGCGTCGTAGACAACACGACCGCGCCCTCGTCGCCGGCAGCCAGCACATCCACCTGTTGACCGTCCCGGTAGAGGGCAATGACCTCGCCGCTCGCCTCCGTACCATCGTAGCCGGCGAACTCACTCTCGGCATCGGTCCTGATCGTTCCCTCGGCGGCCGCCGTAAACCTGCTCGCCGCGCGGGCACGGTCCCGCTGCTCGGCCATCGCCGCCTCGAAGCCCGCCTCGTCGATGCTGAGATCGCGCTCCCGGGCAATATCGGCCGTCAGGTCGACCGGGAATCCATAGGTATCGTACAGCTTGAACACGATCTCGCCCGGCAGCTGCTTGCCGCTGAGTTCCCGGATGGCAGTCTCCAGGATCTCCATGCCCTGATCGAGCGTCTCGGCAAAGCGCAGCTCTTCTTTCTTCAGCACTTTCTCGACATGGGCACTGGCCTTGAGGAGTTCGGGATACGCCTCGCCCATCTCCTCGGCCAGCGACCCGACGAGCCGGTAGAAGAACGGTTCATCGGTGCCGAGCTTCTTGCCGTGGCGAATCGCCCGCCGGATGATTCTGCGCAGGACGTAACCGCGCCCCTCGTTGCCGGGAAGCACGCCGTCCGCAATCAGAAATGCGCAGGCGCGTATGTGATCCGCGATGACGTTCAGCGAACTGGAACCGTCGTTCTCGACACCGACGGTCTTCGCGGTTGCGTCGATGAGCTTGGCGAACAGGTCGATCTCGTAATTGCTGTGCACGCCCTGCATGACGGCCGCCATTCGCTCGAGCCCCATCCCGGTATCGACCGACGGTTTCGGCAACGGCTTCATGCTGCCGTCGGCCGCGCGGTCGAACTGCATGAATACCAGGTTCCAGATCTCGACGTAGCGATCGCCGTCCTCATCCGGAGAACCCGGCGGACCGCCCGGAACGCCCGGGCCATGGTCGTAGAAGATCTCGCTGCACGGGCCACAGGGGCCGGTGTCGCCCATCGCCCAGAAATTGTCCTTCTCGCCCATGCGCGTGAAGCGCTCGGGGTCTATTTTCATCTCCTTGAGCCAGATGTCCGCGGCTTCGTCATCGTCGTTGAACACCGTGACCCAGAGTCTTTCCGCCGGCAGTCCGAGTGTCCCCGTAAGGAAGTCCCATGCATACTGGATAGCTTCGCGCTTGAAGTAATCGCCGAAGCTGAAGTTACCGAGCATCTCGAAAAACGTGTGATGCCGGGCCGTGTAGCCGACGTTCTCGAGGTCGTTGTGCTTGCCGCCGGCCCGCACGCAACGCTGCGACGTGACCGCGCGGTCATAGCTGCGCTTGTCCACGCCGAGAAAGACGTCCTTGAATTGCACCATGCCCGCATTGGTGAAAAGCAGGGTCGGGTCGTTGCCCGGCACGAGGGGCGAACTCGCGACCACTTCGTGGCCGCGCTCGGCGAAGAAGTCCAGGAAGGCCTGGCGCAACTCATTGCTGGTTAGGCGTTTCATCGGGTTGATATCGGGATCGGACGGCGCTTTTCAAACCCGTAAGTGTACGGGACTTGCCTGGTCGGATTAAGCGCTAATCGTCGAAAGAGGAAACCGCGGCCTGTACCTGATCTGGCTCGAATCCCCGGTATTGCAGGAAGCGCATCTGGCGCGCCTTGTCCCTGAACTCGGCCGGCAGCGATCGGCCGAATTTCTTCGTGCGCGCGTCCCGTGCCAACGCATACCAGTCCTCGCCGACTGACTCCAGGACGTCGTCAATCAGGCCGGCAGCAATACCGCGCTGTCCGAGATCGGCGTGAATGCGCAGCGGTCCCTTGCCCTGGCCGATGCGCGACTGCACGAATGTCTCGACGAAACGGCGATCGCTCTGCAGTCCTTCTTCGACCAGCTGCTGCAGCGCCGCGGCCGCGACGGCTGCGTCAACGCCGGCGGCGATGAGCTTGCGCTCGAGTTCGACGCGCCCGTGCTCGCGGCGCGCAAGCAGGTCCATCGCTTTCTTGCGGGCTTCGGTACGATCGTCAGGCATGACTGAATTCTGATCCGACAGACGGTAGGAGCGCGCCTCGGCGCGCGATTGGTCCGGACTCGATCGCGGTTCGAGAACCGCTCCTACGACACGATCATGATGCTTCCTGCGCGACGGTCTCTTCGTCGTCCGACGCCGGGGCCTTGACGGTCTGCGGCAACAGCTTCTCACGAATCTTCTGCTCGATCTCGGCCGCGACGTCCGGGTTGCTCCTGAGGAACTCGCGCACGTTTTCCTTGCCCTGGCCGATGCGATCGCTGCCGTAGCTGTACCAGGAACCGGCCTTGTCGATGAGCCCGTGCTGAACGCCGAGTTCGATGATCTCGCCTTCGCGCGATATGCCTTCGCCGTAGAGGATCTCGAATTCCGCCATCTTGAACGGCGGGGAGACCTTGTTCTTGACCACCTTGACACGGGTCTGGTTGCCAATCACCTCGTCACCCTTCTTGATTGCGCCGATGCGGCGTATGTCGAGCCTCACCGAGGAATAGAACTTGAGCGCATTGCCGCCCGTCGTCGTTTCGGGGCTACCGAACATCACGCCGATCTTCATGCGGATCTGGTTGATGAAGACCACCATCGCATTGGAGCGCTTGATGTTACCGGTGAGCTTCCTGAGTGCCTGCGACATCAGCCGCGCCTGCAGGCCGACGTGCGAATCACCCATCTCACCCTCGATCTCTGCTTTCGGCGTGAGCGCCGCGACCGAGTCCACGACGATCACGTCGACGGCGCCGGACCGGACCAGCATGTCGGTGATTTCGAGCGCCTGCTCACCCGTATCGGGCTGCGACACGAGCAACTCGTCGACGTTGACACCGAGCTTCTCAGCATACTGTGGGTCGAGCGCATGTTCGGCGTCGACAAATGCCGCCGTGCCGCCCAACTTCTGTGCTTCGGCAATCACCTGCAGCGTCAGCGTGGTCTTGCCGGACGCCTCCGGACCGTAGATCTCGACGACCCTGCCTTTGGGTAAACCGCCGATGCCGAGCGCAACGTCCAGGCCTATCGAACCCGTGGAAACCGCTTCGATGTTGGCGATCATGTTGCCGTCACCGAGACGCATGACGGAACCTTTGCCGAACTGCTTCTCAATCTGGCCCAGCGCCTGGGCGAGTGCTTTCTTGCGGTTTTCATCCATTTTTTGCTGCCATCCCGTCGGTGAAAAATTGCATGTGATTATATACAGTATTCTGCCCGAAACCCAACAGTGGCGCAGCCTCCGATTCCGGACACTTTGGGTAGAAACGAGGTATCACGCCGAAGCTATTGTTTCAGCGGACGGTATATCGCACCACCCGGCTGCGAGATCGATTCGACCAGTGCGAAGCCCGACCACTCGACGACGGCCGG
This sequence comes from Gammaproteobacteria bacterium, assembly GCA_009937525.1. Classification (GTDB taxonomy): domain Bacteria; phylum Pseudomonadota; class Gammaproteobacteria; order Steroidobacterales; family Woeseiaceae; genus UBA1847. The sequence goes on along the minus strand of JAACFE010000016.1, from coordinate 29,458 downwards.
CTGCGCGAGGCGCTGGGTTTCGAAGGCGCGGGCCCGCCGCACGACCGTGATGTGCGGCCGGTACGCCCGGTCTTCGACGCTCACGCCGAAGTCCGCGAGCACGGTGTTCTGCGCATCCACGAGTTGCTGAAGCTCGGGCGGCACGATGGCGGCAACGAGGCTCGCCACTTTCGGCCGCGGCCAGAATTCGACGCGGTCGAAACGCAGGCGAAACGGTTCGAAGGCGATCTGTGCAGCCCGGGCCTGCAGTTCCGCCAGCCTGCTCTCGGGAAACTCGCCGATAAATACGGTTGTCACGTGCCAGTTACCGCGGTAGACGTGCTGACCCTCGACGAGTTTCGCCACGGGGCTGATGACGTCGCGCAAGCGATCGCGTTGCCGGTCGTCTGGCCAGAGCGCAAAGAAGATGCGTTTCCTGCTCATGTCGGCAACCGCCCGCGAATACCCTTGAGTCCATGTATGACCGTCTGCATACGAACGCTTTCCCGGTTACCTTCGAATCGCTGCAGGTCGGTGTCTGTCGCAATTCCGCCTGGTCCCCGCATGGACCATGCGAACCACACCGTGCCCACGGGTTTGTCGTCGCTGCCGCCATCCGGTCCGGCCACGCCGCTGACTGCGACGGCGATGTTCGCGCCACTGAGCCTCAGTGCACCCTCCGCCATTTCGCGCACCACCGGCTCGCTGACGGCGCCGTATTCGACAAGTGTCCGGTTCCTTACACCCAATATCGATTCCTTTGCGCCGTTACTGTAGCTGACGATGCCATAGCCGAAACAGCCGGAACTCCCCGGTACATCTGTCAGCGCCTTGGCGATCCAGCCACCGGTGCAGGATTCCGCGGTCGCCACGGCCCTGTTCTTGTGATTCAGTTCCCCGACGAGCGTGGTTGCCAGTTCGTTGATGACGGGGTCTTCAGGCATCGATCACCGACTCGTATAGCGCTACGTGTTCTTCCGCCATCGTAGCGATCGAAAACTCTTCCTGCATTCTTTTCTTGCCGGCCAGGCCGAGCCTGCGCCGCAAGGCCTCGTCATCCATCAGTGTGGCGATCGCATCGCGCAGCGCGCCGGCATCCTCCGGCGGTACCAGGATTCCGGTCCGATCATGCTCCACGGCCTCGACGAGCCCGCCCGCTTCGAAGCCGACGACCGGAACACCGGCTGCCGCCGCTTTCAGAGCCGCCACGCCAAGTCCCTCGGCAAGCGCGGGGTGCACGAAGATGTCGAAGCAGTTGACGTGGTCGTCGAGATCTTCCCTGAACCCGGCGAGGGTGACGACGTCCGCGATCCCGAGCGATTCCGCCTGTGCCTGCAGCTGGTTGTGCAGATAGCCGTCGCCAAAGATGAGAACCCGGTACTCGCCGCGCGCGGCTCCCAGTTCGGCAGACGCCTGCAGCAGGTAGCGATGACCCTTGCGCGGAATCAGCTGCCCGGCCGCCGCGATCACCAGGGCGCCATCCGGAACACCGTACTCCTCGCGAAAGCGAGCGCAGTCTCCACTCTGCTCGAAGCGCGCGACATCGACCGCGCTGCGGATGATGGCAAGCCGCTCTTCCTCGACACCGTGCTCGCGCAGCACGCGGGCGATGGCGTCGGATATCGCGATGACTTTACGAAACGGCCGGTAGCGGAGCGCGGCCACGACGCGCATTTCCGTGTTGTCGACCCGTCTCGACACCACCGCCGGCACATCCGCAAAGCTCGCGGCAAGGCCGCCCAGCACGTCTGCGCCGCGACGGCTGTGGCAATGGACGATATCCGGCTGCGATTGGCGGATGAATTGTGCGAGCCGGTAGGCGAACGGCAGATCGAGATCGCCGGCGCAAAACAGGTTCCGGACCGGTATGGCCGCTTCCCGGGCCGCATTGTCGATGCCGGATCCCGGTGGGCAGACGATCAGGTTATCGTGCCCCATGGCCCGCAGCGCCTTGACGAGGTAGATGACCTGTTGCGGCCCGCCGTAAAGATGGCGCCCGGTTTCGACATGAAGTATTTTCATCGCCGAGAAGAATAATATGGAAATCAGCGCCGTTCACACCCCGATGATGCGCCAGTACCTGGCGATCAAGGCCGAGCATCCGGATATGCTCGTCTTCTACCGCATGGGGGACTTCTATGAGCTCTTTTACGACGATGCGAAGCGCGCTGCCGCGCTTCTGGACATCACCCTGACGTCACGCGGCAAGTCGGCGGGCAACCCGATCCCGATGGCAGGGGTGCCCTATCACGCCGCCGAAAATTATCTCGCAAAGCTCGTGAAGAAAGGCGAGTCAGTGGCGATATGCGAACAAATCGGAGACCCGGCGACGAGCAAGGGTCCTGTCGAGCGCAAGGTCACCCGTATCGTGACGCCGGGTACGCTCACCGACGAAGCGTTGTTGTCCGAAAGCCGCGACAACCTGGTCGCCGCGATGTTTGCCGACAACGAAGGAATCGGTCTCGCATGGCTGGACCTTGCGGGCGGCCGATTCCGGCTCACCGAGGTGGCAGACGGAGAAGCGATTGCCGGCGAACTCGAGCGGCTTCGGCCTGCGGAGCTCATCGTCGACGAAGACCAGGTCGATGCGCGTCGAATTGGCGAAGGCGTGCGCATAACGCATCGCCCACCCTGGCACTTCGAACTCGACGCCGCAACCCGGCTCCTGTGCAGGCAGTTCGGCACCCGCGACCTGTCGGGTTTCGGTTGCGACGCGTTTCCGCGCGGCGTCGCGGCGGCCGGCGCATTGCTGCAATACGTCAGCGATACCCAGAAAGCCTCCCTGCCGCACCTGCAGGCGATCACGGTGGAACGCCGCGAAGACGCCGTCATTATGGATGGGCCCACACGGCGCAACCTGGAGCTCCACGCGTCGCTCAGCGGACATGACCAGCACACGCTGGCGGGCGTGATGGATCGCTGCCAGAGCCCCATGGGCAGCCGGCTGCTGCGCCGCTGGATTCAGAGGCCGTTGCGAGATCCCGCCGTGCTGAAGGGACGCTTCCAGGCCGTGGACGCCATGATCACCGGCGGCGCCAACGACGTCCTGCAGCCGCTGCTGCACGGCATCGGGGATATCGAGCGCATCCTGGCGCGCGTCGCACTGCGCTCGGCGAGGCCGCGTGACCTGCGCCAGTTGTGCGAGGCGCTGTCCCGCCTGCCGGCGTTGCGTAAACAGCTTTCGAGCATCCAGTCACCGCGACTCCATGCCCTGCGTGAGCAGATCGACCCGCATCATCGTGAGCAGCAGTTGCTCGCCGATGCGATCATCGACAATCCACCGATGCTGATCCGTGACGGCGGCGTCATCGCAGACAGTTACGACGACGAACTGGATGAACTGCGCGCCATCGCGGACAACGCCGACCAATTCCTGCTGGATCTCGAGGCACGCGAAAAGCAACGCACCGGCATCCCAACGCTGAAACTCGGCTACAACCGCGTGCATGGCTATTACATAGAAATCAGCAAGGGCCAGGCGGACAAGGCGCCCGACGATTACGTTCGCCGGCAGACCCTGAAAGCGGCCGAGCGATACATCACGCCGGAGCTGAAGACGTTCGAGGACAAGGTCCTGAGCGCCCGGGAACGCGCGCTTGCGCGAGAAAAGTATCTCTACGAGCGATTACTGGAACTCCTGCACGAAACGCTTCCCGGGTTGCAGCAATCCGCGTTCGCCGTCGCCGAACTGGACGTGCTCCTGTGCTTCGCCGAGCGTGCCGATAGCCTGCGCCTCAGCAAGCCGGAGCTTGCCGAGGAGCCGTGCATCGAGATCCGGGGCGGTCGGCACCTGGTGGTCGAACAGGTGATCGATACGCCGTTCGTTGCCAACGACCTGGCGCTGACCGACGAGCAGCGGCTGATCGTCATTACCGGCCCCAACATGGGCGGCAAGTCGACGTACATGCGGCAGACCGCGCTCATCGCAATACTCGCCCACATCGGCAGTTTCGTGCCGGCGGATTCGCTGCGCATCGGGCCGCTCGACCGGATCTTCACGCGCATCGGCGCCTCCGACGACATCGCGGGCGGACGGTCGACCTTCATGGTCGAGATGACGGAGACAGCGACGATCCTGAATAACGCCACTGCACAGAGCCTGGTGCTGATGGACGAGATCGGGCGCGGCACCAGCACCTTCGACGGCCTGTCGCTGGCGTGGGCCGCGGCGCACTACATGGGCGAGAAAGCCCGCGCCTTCACGCTGTTCGCGACGCATTACTTCGAACTCACCGCGCTGGCCGACGAGCTGCCGGCCTGCCGCAACGTGCATCTCGATGCCACCGAACACGAGGGCCGGCTGGTGTTCCTGCATGCCGTCAAGCCCGGCCCTGCGAACCAGAGCTACGGCCTCCAGGTCGCGGCACTCGCCGGCGTGCCCGGGCACGTCGTGCAGCGCGCCCGGGACTATCTTGCGGCACTGGAGTCTCACCAGCAGGCGCTGACTCAGAGCCCGCAGGCCCAGCTGCCGCTGGGACCCGCAGCAGAACCACGAGCCGACGAACTGCGCGATGCGCTGGAAGAGCTGGACCCGGATTCGATGACACCCCGGCAGGCGCTCGAGGCGCTGTACAAGCTGAAAGATCTGTAGGAGCGGTTCTCGAACCGCGATCGCGGGCCTACGGTTCCCGCAGGAACTCACCGCGGCGCAGGAACGCCCCGATCTGCTCCGCAACGTTGCGCGATATCAGCATGCCCGTGTGGGTCGTGGGAACGACGATGTGATCCTTTGCGCCATCGAGATGCGTCTCGGCGACCGCTACGGTGCCGTCGTTCGGCTCCCCGAACGGGCCAGCGACGTGACCGACGCCGATCGGGACGGATCCGGCGATGGAGCCGATGTCGCGACGCCGGGTCACCTCGCTCGCCCACTCGTTGGCGCTGCCGTGAATGGTCCCCTGGGGGACCGCGGCACCGAGCAGATGCTCGCCCCAGCTTTTTGCATTGAGGATAGTGGCAGCGCGCGATCCGCGCAGCGGCGAGCCGACGCAAACGACGCGGCCCGGAACCTCGGAGTAACGATTCGCCAGCATCCGCAGGATGACCAGGCCGCCCAGACTATGGCCGACCATGTGCGCCTGCTCGATACCGTTGTCCTCGATGAAGCGAGCCAGTCGACCGGCGTTTTCGTCGAGCGTCCTGGTGACCGACGGGTAGTTGAAAATGAAGGCTTTCATGCCGTACTCGCGCTCGAGGTGCCGCTTGATCAGGTACATCCCCGTACCGTGTGCCCAGAGGCCGTGCGTGCATACGACCGTATCGATCGAATTCATGTCAGTGCCAGATTCCACAACGCGTCCCGATTCGTCCACGACCATGCGGCTTCAGAGGCCTCGGCAATCGGTAGCCAGCGATACGCCGAATGTTCGTCGCGCTCCAGCGCGATGTCCGCGACCGCCGGCAGTCGATAATGCCATTCGAATTCGACATTCTCGACGACGCCCGGAGCGAAACGCTTGCGCCAGCGTGGATCGATGGCGAACTGGCGGCTGACCCCGGCGTATTCGAGCCTGCCCTGAGATTCGAGCCCGGTCTCTTCCATGAGTTCCCGGCGCGCAGCCTGCTCGTGCGTCTCTCCGGGCAGGAGGCTGCCGGTTACCGACTGCCAGAACGCGAACGGCGGCCGGCGGCGCAGCATCAGGGCCCGGCCGTCGTCGCTGTAGATGACGACGAGAACGGATTCGGGCCGCCGATAGTCAGTCGGCACGCGGCGTGCGCAGGCGGATACCGACTTCCTTGAGCTGTTCCGCAGAAACGGTGCCCGGCGCGTTGGTGAGCGGATCGTGCGCGGTCTGCGTTTTCGGGAAGGCAATCACGTCGCGAATGCTCTCGGCCCCGGCCATCAGCATGACGACCCGATCCAGCCCGAACGCAATACCGCCGTGGGGCGGCGCCCCGTATTGCAGTGCCCGGAGCAGGAAACCGAATTTTTCCTCGGCTTCTTCCTGGCTGATATCGAGCAGCTCGAAGACGGCCGACTGCATGTCCTGGTCGTGAATACGAATCGAGCCACCACCCACCTCGGAGCCATTCAGTACCATGTCGTAGGCACGTGACAGCGCGTTGCCCGGATCTGCCCGCAGCGCATCGGCATCGTTGACGGCCGGTGCGGTGAACGGATGGTGCAGCGCGGTCCAGCGCGCGGACTGGGAAGCCCTCTCGAACATCGGGAAGTCCACCACCCATAGCGGCGCCCAGCCCTCCTTGATGAGACCGCGGTCCTCGCCCAGCTTCACGCGCAAGGCACCCAGTGCCTCGTTGACGATCCTGGCCTTGTCGGCACCGAAGAAGATCACGTCGCCGGACGCGGCGGCGGTGCGTTCCAGGATACCGCTCACCGCGGCGTCGGGCAGGAACTTGAGTATCGGCGACTGCAGACCCTCGCGTCCCGTCGCAGCATCGTTGACCTTGATGTAGGCGAGACCTTTCGCGTCGTATCGGCCAACGAACTCCGCGTAGTCGTCGAGTTCCTTGCGGCTCAGCTCCGCGCCTCCCGGCAGGCACAGCGCAGCAACGCGTCCTTCGGGGTCCTTTGCCGGCCCGGCAAAGACCTTGAACTCGACATCGTCCAGGAGATCCGCGACTTCGATCAGCTCGAGGTCGATTCGCAGATCGGGCTTGTCGGACCCAAAACGCTGCATGGCCTCCGCGTAGCTCATGCGGGGAAACGGATCGGGCAGGTCGACATCGAGCACGGTCCTGAATACGTGCCGCACCAGCGACTCCATCTCCCCCGTAACGATCTCCTCGTTGACGAAGCTCATCTCTATATCGAGCTGTGTGAACTCCGGTTGCCGGTCGGCGCGCAGGTCCTCGTCGCGGAAACAACGCACGATCTGGTAGTAGCGATCCAGCCCCGACATCATCAGGAGCTGCTTGAAGAGCTGCGGCGATTGCGGCAGCGCGAAGAACTTGCCGGGGTGCGTGCGGCTGGGGACGATATAGTCGCGCGCACCTTCCGGCGTCGCGCGCGTGAGCATCGGCGTTTCGACATCGACGAAGCCCGCGTCATCGAGGTAATCACGCATGGCGCGAGTTACACGGTGGCGCAGGCGCAGGTTGCCCAGCATGTCCTCGCGCCGCAGGTCGAGATAGCGATACTTGAGACGCAGCTCTTCGTTGGCCTGTTCGTCGTGATGAAACGGCGGCGTCTCGGCGCGGTTGAGGACCTCCAGCTCGTGAGCCAGCACCTCGACGTGGCCGGTCGCCATGTTGGGATTGATCGTGCCTTCCGGCCGCTCCCGGACCTTGCCCTTGACCGCCAGCACGAATTCGCCGCGGATCCGCTCAGCCTCGGCGAAGATTTCAGCCCGGTCCGGGTCGAAAACGACCTGCAGCAGCCCCTCTCGATCACGCAGATCGACGAATATCACGCCGCCGTGGTCGCGACGGCGGTGCACCCAGCCGCACACCGACACCTGTTTGCCGATCATGGACTGGTCGACTTGTCCGCAATAGTGGCTGCGCATGGTATTGATGGCCCTGAAAAAAGAGGCGGAATGGTACGGCTTGTGCGACGGCCGCGCAAGGCGGGCGGCGCAACCGGGATCAGGTCCCCTCGCCGGATCCCGCGGGCTGGTTCAGCGGCAATTCGGGCGTCTTGTCATTGCGCCAGGGCGGCACCACGACCCCAAGGGAAATAATCATTTTCAGCGCCTCGTCCACCTCCATATCGAGCACCGTGACGTCCTTCTTGGGCACGATGATGATGAAGCCCGAGGTCGGGTTCGGCGTGGTCGGCACGAAACAGCAGGTCACGTCTTCGCCGGTCCTGCCCTGCACTTCGCCGAGTTCCGCGGAAGTCTGGAAGGCGAGGCTGTAAATGCCTTTGCGTGGATACTCGATCAGCAACACCCGCTTGAACGCATTGCTGGAGTCCGAGAACACGATCTCGGCAAAATTCTTGGCCGCGGAATAAATCGAACGCACGACCGGGATACGGTCCATCAGCGATTCCCAGCCGCCGACGAAAGCGCGCCCCACGAAATTGGCGGCGAGCACGCCGGTGATCAGCAGGAGAATCACCGTCAGAATGGCGCCGAGGCCGGGAATGTGGATCCCGAGGATGGCCTCCGGCCGGTATTGCGGGGGCAGCAACAGCAAGGATCGATCCATCAGCCGCACCGCAAACCGCAGCAACACGATGGTCAGCCCCAGCGGCAGCCAGACCAGGATCCCGGCAACGATGTAGCGACGCAGGGCTTTCATAAGCCGAGATTACCCGACGTCCGACTTTTTGTCGGCAGCTGGCTTGGTGTCAGCCTTGTCCGACGTCTTCGCCGCCGGCTTGTCGTCCCCCTTTGCGCCCTCCTTACTGGCCGGTTCCTTTTCGCCGTGCACGTTACGCTGCTTGTCCTTCTTGAAATCGGTCTCGTACCAGCCGGTGCCCTTCAGGCGAAAGCGCGGCGCCGAGAGCTGGCGCCTGAGCTGGGGCTCGCCGCATTGCGGACAGTCAACCAGCGGATCGTCCGAGATTTTTTGCAAGGCGTCGAGCGTGTGCTCGCAGTTCCTGCAAACGTATCCGTAGATTGGCATTGCGCAAAGTCTCCATGGAATTCAGGAATTATAGTAGGAGCGGTTCTCGAACCGCGACCCATTTAACGTTCTTCACGCTTCAGGAAGCGCTCCCGCGGTTCAGGCCGAAAAAGATCCGCAGGAGCGCGCCTCGGTGCGCGACTCACGCGGCGTTCTGGAAATCGAGCCGGTCCCGATCGACGCCAACCTCGATGACGTCGCCCGGTTTGAACTTACCCTGCAGGATTTCCTGCGCCAGCGGATTTTCCACCTGCTGCTGGATCGCCCGCTTCAGCGGCCTTGCTCCGTACACGGGATCGAAGCCCGCTTCGGCAAGCTTGTCGCGCGCCGCTTCGGACAGGTGGAGACGCATATCGCGGTCCGCGAGCCGATCGTGCAGGTGGCCGAGCTGAATGTCGACGATCTTGCGGATGTGTTCCCGGCTGAGCGGGTGGAATACGACCACGTCGTCCACGCGATTGATGAATTCGGGCCGGAAGTGCTGCCCGACGACGTCCATCACCGCCTGCTTCATCGCATCGTAGTGTTCCTCGCCGGCCATCTCCTGGATCATCTGCGATCCGAGGTTGGACGTCATGACGATGACGGTATTGCGAAAATCGACGGTCCGGCCCTGCCCGTCCGTCAGGCGCCCGTCGTCGAGCACCTGCAGCAGCACATTAAAAACGTCCGGGTGCGCCTTCTCTATTTCGTCGAACAGGATCACCGAGTAAGGACGCCGCCGCACGGCCTCCGTGAGATATCCGCCCTCCTCATAGCCGACGTAGCCCGGTGGTGCGCCGATCAGGCGCGCGACCGAGTGTTTTTCCATGAACTCCGACATGTCGAGCCGCACCATCGCGTCGTCGGTGTCGAACAGGAAACTGGCAAGCGCCTTGGTGAGTTCGGTCTTGCCAACACCGGTCGGGCCCAGGAACAGGAAGGAGCCGATCGGACGGCGCGGATCCGAGAGTCCGGCACGGGAGCGGCGGATCGCATTGGCAACTGCCGTCACCGCCTCTTCCTGGCCGACGACCCGCTCCTGCACGACAGACTCCATCTGCAGCAGCTTTTCCTTTTCGCCTTCGAGCATCTTGGCAACCGGTATACCGGTCCATTTCGAAACGATCTCCGCAACTTCCTCTTCGGTCACGTTGTTGCGCAGCAACGTCGTCTCACGTTGCTCCGCGCTCGCCGCTTCGGCGAGCTGTTTCTCGAGTTCGGGAATCCGGCCGTACTGCAGCTCAGACATGCGCGCCAGGTCGTTGGCGCGGTGCGCGGTTTCGAGCTCGAGGCGCGCCCGCTCGAGCTCCTCCTTGATGTGCGCCGTGCCCTGCATCGCGGCCTTCTCGGATTTCCAGATTTCCTCGAGGTCCGAATACTCGCGCTCCAGCTCGGCGAGCTGTGATTCGAGGTCCTCGAGTCGCTTCTTCGAGGCGTCGTCCGATTCCTTCTTCAAAGCTTCGCGCTCGATTTTGAGCTGGATGATGCGGCGCTCGAGCCGGTCCATGCTCTCGGGCTTCGAATCGATCTCGATGCGGATCCGCGAAGCCGCCTCGTCAACGAGGTCGATCGCCTTGTCCGGCAGCTTGCGGCCGCTGATGTAGCGATGCGAGAGCGTTGCCGCGGCAACAATCGCCGGGTCGGTAATCTCGACCCCGTGGTGGATCTCGTAGCGTTCCTTGAGGCCGCGCAGTATCGCAATGGTGTCCTCGACCGTCGGCTCGTCAACGAGCACCTGCTGGAAGCGGCGCTCCAGCGCCGCATCCTTCTCGACGTACTTGCGATATTCGTCGAGCGTCGTGGCGCCTACGCAATGGAGCTCGCCGCGCGCGAGCGCCGGCTTGAGCATGTTGCCGGCGTCCATCGAGCCTTCGGCCTTGCCGGCGCCCACCATCGTGTGAAGCTCGTCGATAAACAGGATGATCTGGCCTTCCTGCTTGGCGAGGTCGTTGAGAACGGCCTTCAGGCGCTCTTCGAATTCGCCACGAAACTTCGCGCCCGCAATCAGTGCGCCCATGTCCAGCGAAAGGATGCGCTTGCCCCGCAGCCCCTCCGGCACCTCGTTGTTGACGATGCGTTGCGCGAGTCCCTCGACGATCGCGGTCTTGCCCACGCCGGGCTCCCCGATCAGCACGGGATTGTTCTTGGTGCGGCGCTGCAGGATCTGGATCGTGCGCCTGATCTCCTCGTCGCGGCCGATGATCGGGTCGAGCTTGCCCTGTTCGGCGCGCTCCGTCAGGTCGATCGTGTAGCGCTCGAGCGCCTGGCGGGTGTCTTCCGCGTTCGGATCGTCGACCTGTTGCCCGCCACGCAGATCGTCGATCGCTTTTTCGACCGCACCGCGGACCATGCCGGCCTGCTCGAAGATGCCCTTCAGCGGGGAGCTGTCGTCGAGGGCGGCCAGCACGAAGAGTTCGCTGGAGATGTACTGATCGTCGCGCTTCTGAGCAAGCTTGTCGGTGATGTTGAAAAGCTTGCCGAGATCATTGCTGAAATGAACATCGCCGCCCGCACCCTCGACCCTTGGCACCCGGTCGATCGCATCGCCGAGCTGGGAGCGCAGCAGGTTTACGTTTCCGCCCGCCTTGGTCAACAGTCCGCGCACACTGCCGCCCTGCTGGTCCAGGAGCGCAACCATGACGTGGGCGGGCTCGATGAACTGGTGGTCCTGGCCGACCGCCAGTGACTGCGCATCCGCCAGGGCCATTTGAAACTTGCTGGTGAGTTTGTCCAGACGCATGTGACGTCCCTCGAAATCAACTCTCCCGGAAATGACGTCGGCATCCCCGATTTCAAGCGCTGCGAGGTATCTGGACAGTTCTCGGACCGCAACCGGTTACCGGGGCATTCTTCGACGACTGTAGGAGCGGTTCTCGACCCGCGACCGGCGGCATTCGATCGCGCGCCAAAGGCACGCTCCTACAGGTAAGGCACGCTCCTACAGGTAAGGCACGCTCCTACAGGTAAGGCACGCTCCTACAGGTGTGGCAGGCGGTGGATAAACGTGGCCATTCGGCCGCACTGGCCGTCACGCCGGTACGAGAAGAAGCGCTCGGCGTCACCGAAGGTACACAGGCCGCCCCCGTATACCGCGCCGACGCCCACCGCGTCGAGTTTTCGCCGGGCGAGCAGGTAAAGGTCGGCCTGCCAGCGGCCGCGTTCATTGGCCACGAAGCCGGCCTCGGCTCCCGGGTCGCCGGCGACGAATGCCGCCCGCACCTCGTCGCCGACTTCGAACGCGGCTTGCGAGATCGCCGGGCCGAGCCAGGCAAGGAGCCGTTCCGGCGGCGTATCCATGCGCGTTACGGTGGCGGCCACCACGCCCGCGGCCAGTCCCCGCCAGCCCGCGTGAATGGCGGCGATCTCATCGCCGTTGTCTGCACAAAGGAGTATCGGCAGGCAGTCTGCCGTCAGGACGGCCACGATGCCGCCGTTCCCTCGCGCGATTGCAGCATCCGCTTCGACAGGGTCTGCAGCGCCCGCGATGCGAACGGCGGTGCCGTGGACCTGCACGAGCCAGTCCGGCTCCGCCGCCAGGCCGCAGCCCGCGACGAAGCGCCGCCGGTTCTCGGCCACCCGTTCCCGTTCGTCCCCGACGTGGGCGCCGAGATTCATGGAGCGGAACTTTCCGTCGCTGACGCCGCCGCGGCGGGTGGTGGTGCCCGCGACGATGCCGGTCGACACAGGCCAGTCGGCCTCGATCCACTCCGTGTTCATCCGACGTCCTCGCGCAAGTTTCTCAGCAGCGCCAGGAAATCCAGGGGTGGCGGCACGTCGAAAGCCAGTGCCTCGCCGCTGACGGGGTGTTTGAGTTCAAGTCGTGCAGCATGCAGCGCCTGGCGCCGGAACGTTCGCAAGACCTCCCGAAGCGCCTCTGACGCCCCGGCCGGCAGGGCGAGCCGTCCCCCGTAGACCGGATCGCCGACCAGCGGATGGCGGCGATACGCGAAGTGCACGCGAATCTGATGAGTACGGCCGGTTTCCAGGACGACCCTGACCAGGGTGTGCGCGCGGAATCGCTCGACCACCGTGTAGTGCGTTACCGCGGACCTGCCGCCATCGCGTACGGCCATCCGGGTGCGATCGACCGGGTGGCGCTCGATGGGCGCGTCGATGGTGCCGCCGCCGGTCAGCACCCCGTTGCAGATCGCGAGGTACTGCCGGGATATCGCACGCTCGGCAAGCTCCCGGACCAGCGCCGTATGAGCTGGCAGCGATTTCGCAACGAGCATCAGGCCACTCGTGTCCTTGTCGAGCCTGTGAACGATGCCGGCCCGCGGCAGCGTTTCCAGCTGCGGCGCATGCGCAAGCAAGCCGTTCATGAGCGTGCCGCTTGCGTTCCCGGCGCCCGGATGCACTACCAGCCCGGCGGGCTTGTTCACCACCAGCAGATCATCGTCCTCGAAAACGACATCGAGTGCCATGGGCTCGGGCTCGGCGCGTACGGCGACATCGGCGGTGACGTTCAGGACGACGCTCTCGCCACCCTGCACGGGATCGCGGGGGCGCCGGGCGGCACCATCGATGAGCACCGAGCCGTCGAGCAGCCAGCTCTTGAGTCGGCTGCGCGAATAGTCGGGAAACATCCGGGCCAGCGCCTGGTCCAATCTCTGACCGGCGAGCTCATCGGGTATCCGTGCAGTGTGCTGGGTGCGTTCTTCAGTCATCGTCGACTCCGGAGTTTACGGTATACTCGCCGATTTGGTTCGGCCCCCCTTGGATATGATCGACTTCCTCAACCCGCCGCGATCCCCCGGGCGCCTGCAGAGGTGGGCGCATCAGGCGATTTTGCTCACGGCCTTCGCCCTGCTGTCCGCCTGTGCCGGCAATGACGAAGTCTACGATGCCGTGCAGGATCTGCAGGACGCTTACGAACAGGCGCAGAAGTCGATTCAGAGCGGCAATTACCAGCGCGGCATCCAGATACTTGAAGCGATCCAGGCCCGTTACCCGTTCAGCGACATAGCGCGCCAGGTCCAGCTCGACCTGATGTACGCCTATTACAAGAGCGGTGCGCCCGAACTCGCCGTCGAAGCGGCCGACACGTTCATGCGCGAAAACCCGATACACCCGCGCGTGGATTACGCCCTCTATATCAAGGGCCTCGCCTATTTTGACGACGAGCCCGGCATTCTCGAGCGCTGGTTCCGCAAGGACACCAACAAGCGGCCTCCGAAGGATGTCGAACAGGCATACCAGTCATTTCGCCGGCTGGTCGAACGATATCCGGCGAGCGAATACGCGCCTGACGCCCGACAGCGCATCGTGTATCTGAAGAACCGCCTGGCCGCCTACGAGAACTGGGTGGCCGACTATTATCTGCGTCGCGGTGCCTACGTTGCGGCGGTGAACCGCGCCAAGAACGCGCTCGAGGCATACAACGGGGCCGAGGGCAACGCGGAGTCGCTGCGTATCATGATTGCAGCGTACGAGGAACTCGGCATGAACGACCTCGCCGCCGATGCGCGCCGCGTCCTCGAGCTGAATTTCCCGGGCTCCTAGCCCGGAAACCGGTACCAGGACGTAATCGGATAGCGCCAGTCCCGGCCGAAAGCGCGGCTGCTGATACGTATGCCGGGCGGCGCCTGGCGCCGTTTGTACTCGTTGTGCTTGACCAACTGCAGGACGCGCACGACGACCTCCCGATCGAAGCCGAGTCCGGTGATCTCGTCCACCGACATGTCTTTCTCGATGAAAGCCTCGAGTATCGGGTCGAGGATTGCGTAATCGGGGAGCGAGTCACTGTCCTTTTGCCGCGGCCGGAGTTCCGCCGACGGTTCCCGGCTTATCGCACGCTCGGGGATAGCGTCGCCCAGCGTGTTGCGGAAACGGGCGAGCCGATAGACAAGCGTCTTACTGCAGTCCTTGATGGGCGCGAATCCGCCCGCCATGTCGCCATACAGCGTTGCGTAGCCGACCGCCATTTCGCTCTTGTTGCCGGTCGTCAGGAGCATGCGGCCGGTCTTGTTGGATATCGCCATCAGGATCATGCCGCGGCACCTCGCCTGGATGTTCTCCTCCGTGACGTCCGCTTCGCGGCCGGCGAAGATCGGTCCGAGTTGCTGCACGGTGGCGTCGTAGATCGGCGCGATCGGCACGACGTCGTAACGAAACCCCATGATCTCGGCCTGCTCCGCAGCGTCTTCCTGGCTGATCGTGCTGGTGTAGCGGAATGGCATCATGACCGTCCTGACCTTGTCGGCGCCAATGGCATCGCAGGCGATCGCGGTCACGAGTGCCGAATCGATACCACCGGACAGGCCGATGATGACCCCGGGGAATCCGTGCTTGCGCACATAGTCCCGCGTACCTGTGACGAGTGCGCGATAGACGCTCGCTTCGAGCGACAGCGGTTCGCTAACCTCGGCCTGCTCCGGTTCGACCCGGCTGCCGGAGCCTCTGAGAACCACGCGATAGAGGCCCTCCTCGAAGGGCGGCGCACGAAACCGGATCGAGCCGTCGGCAGCCATCGCGAAGGATCCGCCATCGAATACCAGTTCGTCCTGCCCCCCGACCATATTCAGGTACACGATAGGAACGCCGGCTTCGTCAGCGCGCGCTGCGGCCTCGCGTTCGCGGTTCGCCTGGCTGCGCGTCTGGTACGGCGAGCCGTTGATTGCGACGACGACCTCGGCCCCCGCTGCCCTGCTCGCCGAGATCGGCGCCTGTCGCCAGATATCCTCGCAGATATTGAGGCCGATGCGGATGCCGTTCAGCTTGAACACGGCCGCCGATTTGCCAGCCGTGAAGTACCGCGCTTCGTCGAAAACCGCGTAGTTCGGCAAGCAGCGCTTGCGGTAATGGCACAGATACTCGCCATCGGAAATTACCGCACAGCTGTTGAAGATGTCGTCTCCCTGGTACTCGGGGAAGCCGACGAGCACGGCGATGCCTTTGACGCTCTCGCGGATTTCCTCGAGCGAGCGCTCGACGGCATGCCGCAGACCCGCGTGAAACAGCAGATCCTCCGGCGGGTAGCCGCAGATACTCAGTTCCGGGAATACGACCAGGTCAGCATGCAGTTCGTCGCGGGCTTTCCCGGCCGTTTCGATAATTCGCGCGGTATTGCCCTTCACGTCGCCGACGACGAGATCGAGCTGCGCAAGCGCGACGATGACCGTGTTGTTCATTCCTGCCCTCGAGCAGTACTACGCGCCAAGGATCTCCTGCATCTTACTACCGAGTTCTGCGGGTGAGCGGACTGTCGCCACGCCGGCCGCATCGAGCGCCTCGAACTTGGCATCGGCTGTACCCTTGCCGCCGGCGATGATCGCCCCGGCATGTCCCATCCGCTTGCCCGGCGGTGCGGTGACGCCCGCAATGTATGCGACGACCGGCTTGGAAACACTGGACTTGATGTAGTCGGCCGCAGCCTCCTCGTCGGAACCACCGATCTCGCCGACCATCAGGACGCCATCCGTCTCCGGGTCCGCCTCGAAGAGTTCCAGACAGTCGATGAAATTCATGCCGCGCACCGGGTCGCCGCCGATGCCGATGCAGGTACTCTGCCCGAGGCCGTTCTGGGTGGTCTGGTACACCGCTTCGTAAGTAAGCGTGCCGGACCGAGAGACAATGCCGATGCGCCCCTTCTTGTGAATGAAGCCCGGCATGATGCCGATCTTGCACTCTTCGGGCGTGATGATGCCGGGACAATTCGGGCCGATCAGCCGGCACTCGAAGTCCCTCATCGCGGACTTGACCTTGACCATGTCATTCACCGGTATGCCCTCGGTGATGCACACGACCAGCTTCACGCCGGAATCCGCCGCCTCCAGGATCGCGTCGGCCGCAAACGGTGCGGGCACATAGATCATGCTGACGTCAGCGCCGGTCTCGGCGACGGCTTCACGCATGGTATTGAACACCGGCACGCCCAGACTCTCCTCGCCGCCGCGGCCCGGCGTCACGCCGGCCACGACCCGGGTGCCGTAGGCAATGCACTGTTCCGTGTGGAACTGTCCCTGGTTGCCAGTGATGCCCTGGCAGATGATCTTGCTGTCTTTGTTGACCAGAATGCTCATTGTTCTTTCCGTCAGCCTGTGGCGGCCACGGCCTTCTTGGCCGCATCCGCCAGGTCGTTTGCTGTGATGATGTCGAGGCCGCTGTGCTTGAGCAGTTCCTTGCCCGTGTCGACATTGGTGCCCTCGAGGCGGACGACGACGGGAACCTTGACGCCGACTTCCTTCACCGCGACGACGATGCCCTCTGCGATCAGGTCGCAGCGCACGATACCGCCGAAGATATTGACGAGTATCGCCGCGACGTTCTCGTTCGAGAGTATGAGCTTGAAGGCCTCCGTCACGCGCTCGGCGGTTGCGCCGCCGCCGACGTCGAGGAAGTTCGCCGGCGTGCCGCCGTGCAGCTTGATAATGTCCATCGTCGCCATGGCCAGGCCCGCGCCGTTCACCATGCACGCAATGTTGCCGTCGAGCGAGACATAGCTGAGGTCATGCTCGGCCGCCTCGCGCTCATGCGCGTCTTCCTGCGAGATATCCCGCATCTTCACGATTTCGGGCTGGCGATACAGCGCGTTGCCCTCGATATTGATCTTGGCATCCAGCGCCAGGACGTCGCCCGCACCGGTCGTGATCAGCGGGTTGATCTCGACGAGGCTGGCGTCGCATTCCTGGTAGAGCGCGTACAGGCGCTTCACCAGGTTGCCGAACTGCCGCATCTGCTTCTTGTCCAGCCCGAGCCCGAACGCGAGTTGCCGCGCCTGGTAATCCTGCAGGCCGGCGTCGGGTGCGATTGCAACCGTGAATATCTTCTCCGGCGTCTCCTCGGCAACCTGCTCGATGTCCATGCCGCCCGCCGCCGACGCGATGAACGCGACGCGGCTGACCTCGCGATCGACGAGCATCGACAGGTACAGCTCGCGATCGATGTCGGAGCCCTCTTCGACGTAGACGACGTTGACGGGCAGTCCTTCGGGCCCGGACTGATGTGTGACCAGCTGTATGCCGAGCATCGCTTCGGCGTGCTCACGCACTTCGTCTGTGCTGCGAGCCAGCTTGACGCCGCCGGCCTTGCCGCGGCCGCCGGCGTGCACCTGGGCCTTGACGACCCAGAGATCGCCGCCGAGTTCCTCTGCCGCGGCGACCGCTGCGTCCGCCGTTTCGGCGGGAATGCCACGCGGCACGGGTATGCCGTAATCGGCAAACAATCGCTTGGATTGGTATTCGTGTAGGTTCATTGGACCGTCGGTATTGTTGTTTTAACAGGCCGGCGTATTCTGTAGGAATCCGGTCACGGACGCAAAGCAACGTGACCTGTGCAAGGCAATGAGGGTTCAAATCCGCGATAATCCGCCCATGGATCAGGCCAGCACCGCAACGACAGGAAAACAGACGATACGCATTAGCCGGGAGGCGCTGCTGCAGAAGGCCGTCGAGGAGCCCGATCTTTCCTGGCGGGTCCTCATCACGCTGAACGTGTTCCGCCTGCTGGTGGCCGCCCTCCTGCTGGGTCTGTTCTTCATGGGCGGCGAGCCGCGCATCTTCGGCGATCGCTACCCGATACCGTTTGCGACCTCGGCGACGATCTACCTCCTGTTCGCCATCATTTTCGCGACGTCGTTGCGGCAGCGCTGGGCCCGGGCCGGCGTGCAGGCAGCGATCCAGCTACTCATCGATATCGTCCTCGTCGTAGCGCTGATGCACACCAGCGGCGGCATCAGCAGCGGGCTCGGCGGGCTGCTTATCGTATTCGTCGGTGCGGGCAGCCTCGTACTGCCCGGCCAGATCCCGGCGATCGTCGGCGCAACGGCAACGTTTGCAATTCTCGGCGAGCAGGTATTCGCGCAGTTCACCGGGGCGGCAACCTCGGTCAACTACCCGGCGGCCGGAGTACTCTCGGCCATCATCTTCTCGATCTCCCTGGCGGTGCGACCGCTCGCTCGCCGCATACAGGAGAGTGAAGCGCTCGCGCGCCAGCGTGGCGTCGACCTGCAGAACCTCTCCGAGCTGAATGAGTACATCGTGCAGCATCTGCGCGAAAGCATCGTCGTCGTGGACGCCAACAACCAGATCCGCCTCAATAACGCGTCGGCCGCGAGGCTGCTCGGCACGACCGAGCTGTTCCGATCCCGGCCGCTCCGCGAGGCCTCCGAGCCGCTGGCCGACTACGTGGGCCGCTGGCGCAAGGACCACGCGCTGTCGTCGCACCCGGAATTTACACTGGTCAACGAGGACACCAGCGCCCGGATCACCGCTCACCTCGCCCCGCTCGGCAAAGGCGGCGATCGGTATGGCCCGCTGCTGATTTTTCTCGAGGACACCAGCATCTTCAACGCGCGCGTGCAGCAGTCGAAACTGGCATCGCTCGGGCGCCTGAGCGCCAGCATCGCGCACGAGATCCGCAACCCGGTCGGCGCAATGAGCCATGCGGCGCAGCTGCTCGGCGAAGCGGACGGACTCACCGACGACGACCGACGCCTCACCGATATCATCCGCACCCATTCCGGTCGCGTCAGCCACATCATCGACAACGTGCTGCAGCTGTCCCGGAGGGAGTCCAGCGCGCCGGAACGATTCCACATCAGGCCCTGGCTGGAGGATTTCGCGCAGGAGTTCACGCGCACCCTCGAACTGCAGGAGGGCGAGCTTGCCATCGAGGACGTGCCCGGCAATCTCGAAGTACGCATGGACAAGAGTCATCTGCGGCAGGTGCTCTGGAACCTCTGCGACAATGCGGTGAAGTACGCGTCCGAGACCGGCGGGATACTCGTCGAACTGCATGCCGGCGTGGTCGAGGCGCAGGGGCGGCCGTATCTCGAGGTGCGCGACCACGGTCTCGGCGTCGACGCGACGACCGCCGAGCAAATTTTCGAACCGTTCTTCACGGCGCGCTCGGGCGGGACGGGACTCGGCCTCTATATCTCCAGGGAACTCTGTGAACTCAACCGTGCCACGCTGCTGTACCTTGACCGCCCGGGCGGGGGCAGTATCTTTCGTATCGTATTCTCCGATCCGGACCGCTGGGGCAAGCAGGATTGACCATGAGCCAGCCACGCGCACTCGTCATCGACGATGAACCCGATATCTGCGAGTTGCTCTCGCTGACGCTCGGGCGCATGGACATCGAGACAGAGTCTGCCGGTGACGTCGGCGGCGCCAAGAACCTGCTCGGCTCGCAGGAGTTCGA
The DNA here is from genome assembly GCA_009937525.1 of Gammaproteobacteria bacterium. GTDB lineage: Bacteria > Pseudomonadota > Gammaproteobacteria > Steroidobacterales > Woeseiaceae > UBA1847. The sequence continues at coordinate 9,820 of JAACFE010000016.1, read as the reverse complement.
CCTGTGCCTCACGGACATGCGGCTCCCGGACGGCGACGGCCTGGAACTCGTCGAGTGGATGCAGGTGCACGCGCCGGGCGTACCGGTGGCCGTCATTACGGCGCACGGCAATATCGAAACCGCCGTGCAGGCCCTGAAGCTCGGTGCGTTCGACTTCATATCGAAGCCACTGGATCTCAACCATCTTAGGAACATCATCGAGAACGCGCTCAAGGTGGACGATGAGCACGTCGGCGGACAGTCGAAACTGCTCGGCAATTCCCCGGCAATGAGCTCACTTCGGGACATGATCGACAAGGTCGCCCGTTCCCAGGCGCCCGTCCACATCTCGGGCGAATCCGGGACGGGGAAGGAACTCGTCGCACGGCTGATCCACGAGACGGGCCCGAGAGCCGAAGGACCGTTCGTCCCGGTCAACTGCGGCGCCATACCGGCGGAGCTGATGGAGAGCGAGTTCTTCGGCCATCGCAAGGGCAGTTTTACCGGCGCCGTCAGGGACAAGACCGGGCTGGTTCAGAGCGCCGATGGGGGCACCCTGTTTCTCGACGAGATTGCCGACCTGCCGCTCCCGATGCAGGTCAAGCTGCTGCGGGTCATCCAGGAGAAGACGGTTCGCCCGGTCGGATCCTCCAGGGAAGAGCAGGCCAACGCGAGAATCCTGTCTGCGACGCACCGCTCCCTTTCCGACATGGTGGCGAAGGGCGAGTTTCGCGAAGACCTTTATTACCGTATCAACGTCATCGAGCTAAAAGTGCCGGCGCTGCGTGAGCGTGGCGACGACGTCATTCTGCTTGCGAAGCACATACTCAAGCGGCTCGATCCGAATGCCAGTCTGAATGAGGATGCCTGCACCGCCCTGCTGAACTATCCGTTCCCGGGCAACGTCAGAGAACTCGAGAACATGCTCGAGCGCACGGTGACGCTGTGCTCGGGCGGCTGTATCGGCGAAGCCGACCTCAACCTCAAGCCGGTCGCGGACGAAACGATCACGCCCATATCCGGCACAGGAAACCTCGGCAACCAGGTGGAGGATGTGCAGCGGCAGGCCATCGTCCGGGCGTTGAAGAAGACTCGGTACAACAAGACTGCTGCCGCCAAGCTGCTCGGGCTTTCGTTGCGGCAGCTGCGCTATCGCATCGAGAAGCTGGGGATTGAATGAATCTCGGCCAGTCACCGGCCATGGCGCTCGATGGATAGCCGGCCAGGCGCGCGCTCGCGTTGGGTCGTCCTCTGGCCGTGGCTCGCAGTAATCTCCCTTCTCGCCGTCGGCTGGCTGGTCTATCGGCCCGCCCTTGGCGGCACGTTCCTGCTGGACGACCATTCCAACCTCGCGGGCCTGGCGTCGGTAACTGAGCTGCGCTCGGCGTTGCACTTCGTTCTCAGCGGCGACGCCGGGCCGCTCGGCCGGCCGCTCGCCCTGGCGAGCTTCTTGCCGCAGGCATCCGCCTGGGGAACGGATGCAACACCCTTCATCAGGGCGAACATCCTCATTCACCTGATCAACGGCCTCCTGGTATTCCTGTTTTCAGGCCAGGTGGCCCGAACGGTTGTTCCCGACCGTAAGGACGCCCTGATCCTTGCCGTCAGCACCACTGCCGTCTGGCTATTGATGCCGCTGCTCGCGTCTTCCTCGCTGCTGATCGTGCAGCGCATGACGACTCTCAGCGCCACTTTCGTGCTCTGCGGCCTGGCGGGCTACATGGCTGCACGCCGCCACGTTGCCGAGCAACCGCGCGTCGCGCTGGCCGGTATGACGCTTGCGCTCGTGGTGTGCACGCTGTTCGCGCTCCTTACGAAGGAAAATGGCGTATTGCTGCCGACATTCGTCCTGGTGATCGAAGTCGTGCTGCTCGGGCCGCCACGGAGTTTGTCGCCCGTACAGTGGAATACCTGGCGCGGCCTCTTTCTGGCGACACCGACCTTGCTAATTGTTGCTTACCTCGTTACCCAGGCACCCTACTCCGACGACCTGGTCGCTCGTCGCGGCTTCGCGGCGGCGGACCGGCTGTTCGGCGAGGCACGCATACTCTGGGAATACCTGCTCAATGCGTTCTACGCCCCGGGCGCAGAACTGGGCCCCTTTCACGAATCGCGCAGGGCTGACGCGCCATTATCCGACCCGCTGACCGTAGCCGCTGTGATCGCCTGGATCCTCGCCTTCGCTGCTGCGGTGCGCTGGCGGCAACGGTATCCGGTCGCGGCATTCGCCGTGCTCTGGTTTCTTGCGGGACACCTGCTGGAATCGACGACGGTTCCGCTCGAGCTCTACTTCGAACACCGGAATTACCTGCCCATCATCGGACCGATCTTCGCCCTGTGCTATCTCGCGCTGCAGGTGCCGGGACGTCTACGCTTGATATCTCGGGTCGCCCTGGCGGCCTATGCCGTCATCAATGCCGGCATCCTGTTTGGCGTGACGTCTTTATGGGGTAATCCACTCCAGGCTGCGACATTCTGGCATAAGCAGGACCCGACCTCGGTGCGGGCGGCAACCACCCTGGCGTCCCGGCTGTTGGCGACAGTCGGTCCGGATCCCGCTATCGCCACCTTGCGCGGGTTTGCCGGCCGGAATCCCGACCATGCGTATATACGCATTCCGGAACTCAACCTCTATTGCATGATGGCACCACGAGAAGATCACTCGGACCTCGTCGAATACCTTGAATCCAGCCTGCCCTCTGCTGCTTTCTCATTCACTGTCGGTGACATGCTGGATCAGCTCCTGACGAGCTCCATCGGCACGCAATGCGATTCCGTGCGGCCGACCACGGTCGCGGATCTCGCCGCTGCGCTCATGGAAAACCCGAGATATAACATGAGCATCCGCTACAATCGGTTCCACCACATGCTTATGGCGCGGATTGCGAGGACGTCGGGGGACACGGAAGAGACACTGGACCATCTTGCGCGCGCAGTTGACATCGGTCCGAGTGATGATCTCAACATGATGACGGTAACGACGCTGGTCGAAGCTCGCCGATTCGATGAGGCCCGCAGTTTCATCGACGACGCTCGCGACAGTCTGTCGCCTCGGCCGCTGCGACGATACAACAGTCTGAGAAATCTTGATGAATTACTGCTATACGTGAATGAAGCTGAAAAACTCTACGAAAACCGCGTCGCCCCAGATACCGGAGACTAGCCGCATGACCGCAACCCGAGGCACCGTGAGATTGTCGATTATCATCCCGGCCAAGAACGAGGGTGCCGTGATCGGTGACGTCGTATCCTCAGTCCGGGCCGTCTACGAGGACGCGGAAATCCTCGTTGTCGACGACGGGTCCACGGACGACACGGCGAAACTCGCGAAGGAATCGGGAGCGCGCGTCGTCAGCCATCCCGTATCACTGGGAAACGGTGCAGCGATAAAGAGCGGTGCCCGGGCGGCAGGCGGCGACATCTTCGTAATGATGGACGGCGATGGTCAACACAAGGCCGAAGATATCCCGTCCCTGATCGCGAAACTCGACGGGGGTTACGACATGGCGATCGGTGCGCGGGATTCCGGCTCGCACGCCGGCATCGGGCGCCTGGCCGCCAATGGCCTCTACAACGTGTTCGCCTCGATGATCAGCGGACACCGCGTCCTCGATCTGACGTCCGGTTTCCGCGCCGTGCGCGCGGAGCTGTTCAAGAAGTTTCTCTACCTGCTGCCGAACGGATTTTCGTATCCGACGACGATTACGATGGCCTTCCTGCGCTCCGGTTACCCGGTTACGTTTATGCCGATCAAGGCGGAGAAACGAACCGGCACGAGCCATATCCGGCCGATTCGGGACGGCGTGAGGTTTCTTGCGATCATCTTCAAGATCGCCACACTCTATGCGCCGCTAAAAGTGTTTCTGCCGATTAGCGGTTTGTTCTTTGTCAGCGGCCTGAGCTATTACGCGTACACCTATTTCACAATGGGGCGGTTCACGAACATGAGCATGCTGATACTCAGCGCTTCGGTGATAATCTTCCTGATCGGGCTGATATCCGAGCAGATTACGGCACTGACTTTCACGCGGTCCTGAACACGCTTCTTCGATGATGGTTCGGCTCAAGAAACTGGTCGATGGGCTGCGACAGACTCCGTTTCATCCTCAATGGTTCGCTCTCAAAGATGAAAGACCGAATCTCGAGGCCTCGTGTGCACAACTGCACGGTACTGTTCTCGATGTAGGGTGTGCCGAGGGCAAGCCCAAAGCATTTCTGCCGTCGGGAGCTTCGTATATTGGTCTCGACTACTATGCCACGGCGACGGATTGGTACAAGACCCGCCCCGATGTTTTCGGCGATGCGCAGGCTCTCCCATTTGCCGACAACTCGATCGACCACGCCCTGCTCCTGGATGTGATCGAGCACATCCCGGAACCAGACACGAGTCTCGCAGAGCTTCACCGCATACTAAGACCCGGTGGCAGCCTGACACTGCAGGTGCCATTCCTGTACCCGCTTCACGACGAACCACTGGATTTTCATCGCTGGACGCGACACGGCCTGCGGCGTGCTGCCGCGAGGCATGGTTTTTCGGTCAATGACGAAATCGCCATCGGACATCCGATCGAAACGGCGGCACTGAATGGCAACATCGCGCTGAGCAAGATGATCATCAACTGGCTGAAGGGCAGGAATCCGCTGGCGCTGAGCGTCCTTGTTCTTCCCTTTCTAGTCTTCACCGTCAATTGTTCCGCCTGGCTTCTGGCCAGGCTGAGTCGACAAGACGACATGATGCCGCACACCTATCGTGTGATCTGGATCAAGAACTGAATGCCCGGCGTTGCGATCATTACGACGTCGTACCCGGACGGGCAACCCGGAAACGAGGCTGCCGGAAGCTTCGTCGAAGACTTTGCGATCGAATTGTCGAAATCCCTGCCTGTCAGCGTCGTCGCGGCTAGTAGCGTTAGTTCCATAAGCGGTGACGGCAACCTGAAAATTCGACGCTTCTCGGTACCGCGATTGCCTTTGTCATTGCTGAAGCCGCACCTGCCGTGGCAATGGCCGGCGTTATTCGAGACCCTGCGTGCCGGACGCGAGGCATTGCGCACCTGCATCCGCGAAGACAAGCCGGACCACGTGTTCGCCCTGTGGGTTTTACCGAGCGGCTGGTGGGCTGAGGTTGAAGCAGGACGACTAGGTATACCCTACAGTACGTGGGCGCTGGGCAGCGACATTTGGTCGCTTGGCCGATTGCCTGGAGTGCGCAACGTACTGAAGCGCGTGTTGGTATCCGCCAGCCATCGGTACGCGGACGGTCTCGAACTTTGCAAAGACGTTGAGCGAATCAGCAACAAGCCGTGCGCATTCCTGCCCAGTACCAGGACATTGCCCGCATTGAGGCAGTCGGGACCGGCCAGCCGGCCACCGTATAAGCTCGCCTTCCTCGGCCGCTGGCACACGAACAAGGGAAGCGACCTCCTGATGCACGCATTACAGGGCCTCAACGATGAGGACTGGGACCGGATCGAAGAGGTTCGCATATACGGCGGTGGACCGCTGGCGAGTGAAATGTATGCGGCCGAAAAAGCGCTCACTGGTGGAGGTCGGCCCGTTCGGATCGGAGGATACCTGGACAAGAACGAAGCCGCGTCCCTGATCGGATGGGCGGACTACCTTATAGTGCCGTCTCGCATCGAAAGCATACCGGTAATCTTCTCCGATGCGATGCAGCTTGGCACTCCCGTCGTCGCGACCCCGGTCGGTGATCTGGAATCGCTGCATGAACGATTTGAATACGGCGTACTCGCCGATGCAGCCAGCGAGAGTGCGCTGCGGGAGGCAATTCAGCGGGCCCTGCGAATGGACGCCGCTGGATTTGCAGACGGTATTCGGCGTGCGCGGGTTGAATTTGACCTTGCGGCAATTGTTGGTCGCTTTCTTGGTGACATCGGAGTTGCAAAGGCGTGAGCGAGTATCAGTTTCTCGAATCCGCTCCGCCCGGCTGGGAATCTTTCTGCCAGCGGTCGAATGCCGTTTTTGGCTCGGCCGCCTGGCAGCAGATCCTTGCGAGCAGCTTTGGTGCTCGCACACTGTATGCCTGGAACGGGCAGAGCGGCGGCGCTATTACAGTATTCAAAGCCGGGCCTTTTTCCGTGGGTTATCTCGGATTCCCTGCGGGGAGCATTGCCTTTGAACGCGGGCTGCCCGCCGCTATTGTCTCGCAGCTGGAGGAAAGTCGACGATTGTATGGCTTGACCTGCATACGCATACCTGTAAGCGAATTCGCCGACAACGAAGATCTGGGGATCAACTTTGTATCGAACCCGGAGACGGCGATCACTGCTCTCCAGCAGTGGGATCTCATGGGGGTCTCGAAGAACTTGCGGCGGGACCTTCGAAAAGCAGGAAAATCGGACGTCGTCGTTCGGCAGACGACCGATACTTCACTCGGTCCTTTGTTTTACGATATCTATGAATCGACCGTGAAACACCATGGCGGCTCACTGCGATACAACTGCAATTATTTTTCGGCGGTCCTCGGACTGGCCGCAGAGAATTCAGCAGTTCAATGCTTCATAGCCGAATTGGCCGACGAAGTCATTGGCTTTGCCGTTGTAGTAAACCACGGAGACGCGGCCTTCTACCTCCATGGTGGCGCCACCCTCGCCTCGCGAAAGCTGAGCCCCTCGGATCTCATTCTTGCTCAAGCCATTACCCAGGCAAGATCGAATGGCCTGTCCCTGTTCAACTGTATGGCGTCGCCGCCCGACCAACCGACGCTGGTCCGCTACAAGGAAAAGTGGGGAGCTGAAACGCGCACGATCAAGACGTACACGGTTCCGGTGTCAAACGCTTACTGGCTCTTCAACCTTGCCGAGCGCTTGCGCCGATTCGTGTCTTGAGAGAATTCTCGAATCGCTCGGCATAAAGAAACATCGCCAGAGAACGGTCCGATTATTAGCTTCTTTCACCTGCGTCCGGTCATTCAGCGCAGTCCGCATGACGAAGCTTGTGCCTTAACACGAACACAGCGGGAATAGCCACCGTAATAGCAATTGCGACCCTGACAGCCCGCACCCACAGCAGGACTGCAAATATTTCAGTGGTTGTTGCCGCGAAGTCTTTTCCGACGTAGAGCGCGACCAGTTCCTGGAACCCTGTAGCACCGGGAGTCAGCGTGACAAAGCCTGCGATTATCTGGGATGCCGCAAGAAGCACGGCTTCCAGAACGGAAATTTCCGGCGCGAACTCGCGTAGTGCGACCGACCAGGCCAGCGATGCAGCCATGAAGATCGTCAGGACAATCAGCAGCGCAGAGAGCACCAGGTTTCGATCTCCCAAAATGGTGAACAGACTTTCCCGGAATGAGCCAAACCAGGACTGATCATCACCGGGCTGGTGCTCTTGCGTCCAGCGTAAAGTCATGATACCGACGAATGATGCAATCATCACAAACGGAAACAGGATTGACAGGTCGACCCTGAAATATCCAAGCTTCAGATATATCGCAAACAACAGACATACGGCAGCGAGCGACATTGAAAAGACGGTCACCATGAAAAAAATCACCGCACCGCTCGCAAAATAGCTGATCGGGAAGTTATGAACTCGTTTCATGTACAGCGCTCGCAACCCGGTGCCGGCCTTTACCGGCAATACAAAATTTCCGGCGGCGACGACCGCGGACAACATGAACGACTCGCTCAGCGTTAACGGTGCACCGAGTCTGCGTGCCGTAATAAAGTTGTAGACGGATACGAGTGCCACGTTGACGACGAACGCAGCAGCCACAAGCAATACGGCAACCGGCGAGGGCCAGCCAAGCTCGAGAAATTCGTCCTGCTTTAGCCAAACGTAATAGCCCGCGATACACAGGAAGATGACGGTCAGCAGCGTCTTAGCGGCAGCGACAAGCCACTTCTTTTGGGAAATCCTCGTCAAACCCGGAGGCATCGCAATGTCACACTGATGTCACGCTGTGAGCACACGATGGGTTGTCTCTAGAATTCGTTCTATTTCAATATCCGTAAGTTTGGCGGACAAGGGCAGGCTCACTGTTCGCTCACCGATTGTTTGCGCCACCGGATAATCGCCCGGCCGCCATCCGAACCGCTGCTGATAGTGGGGATGTGATGCAAGACTCAGGTAATGCACGCCGACGCCGACGCCCGCCTTGCTCATTTCAGCGATAAAGTCGTCTCGTCCGATACCGCATACGTCAGCATCGAGTGCAAGTGTATACAGATGATACGCGTGGCGTGTATGGAGCTCTGGATCTGCAGGGCAAGCCACCGGCAGCGTTGCGAATTCACGCTGATACTGTTTCCAGACCTGCTCCCTCCTGTTCCAACAGTCTTCGATTCGCCTCAATTGGTGGATACCAATCGCGGCCTGTAAGTCCATCATGTTGTACTTGAACCCGGCTTCCACGACCTGGTAGTGCTTGTAGCCCTCGTCTCCGAATCGATGCCATGCGTCCTTGGTCATGCCATGCAGCGCCAGTACCTTGATGCGCTCTATGTCTGCTTCTGATTTCGCGAGCACCATGCCACCCTCACCCGTGGTGATGTTCTTGGTCACGTAGAAACTGAAGCAGCCGAATTCACCGAAGGTGCCTGCGGCCCGCCCTTTCCATTGTGTCTCGATAGCATGCGCGCAGTCTTCGATAACAACGAGTCCATGCTCTTCGGCAAGTGCAAGGATACCGTCCATATCGCAGGGACGACCCGCGAAATGCACCGGCACGATGGCGCGCGTACGGTCCGTAATCCGGTCGCGAATTAGCTCCACATTGATGTTTTGAGATAGAGGATCGATGTCCACGGGAACCGGCGTCGCCCCGGCATGAATGATTGCATTGGCCGTCGCGCAAAACGTCATTGCCGTCGTCAGGACCTCGTCACCTGGCCCGAGTCCTGCGGCAATCATGCTCACGTGCAGACCCGCCGTACAGGAATTAACGGCTGCTACCTGGTTGGGGCCCACCCCCTTGTACTGCGCGAAGTCGGACTCGAACCTGGCTACGCGAGGGCCGGTGCCGAGCCAGCCTGAATGCAGCACATCCGCGACTTCCGCAACCTCGTCGTCCCGAATGTCCGGAGCGCCGAAGATGATAAAAGGATCTTGTTGTTCGTCAGCCATGTCGTTTACCGCGACTGTTTTTCGCGCAGCAGGCCGAGCAGGTAATCGCCGTAGCCGCTGCTTGCCAGCGGCTCAGCCAGTTTTTGAAGCTCCGCGTCACTGATGTAGCCCATGTAGTAGGCAATTTCCTCGGGGCAACAGACTTTGAATCCCTGCCGTTCTTCAATCGTTTCCACGAAATTCGAGGCCGCCAGCAGCGAACTTTGCGTACCGGTATCCAGCCACGCCGTGCCGCGGCCCAGCACTTCCACGGAGAGCTCGCCGCGCTCCAGGTAGATCCGGTTAAGGTCCGTAATTTCCAGTTCGCCGCGGGCGGAGGGCTCGAGTGTCCTCGCGAGCCCGCAGACAGCGGCGTCATAGAAATACAGCCCCGTAACCGCGTACCGGGATCTCGGGTTGGCCGGTTTCTCCTCGAGCGAAACAGCACGTTCCTCCGCATCGATCTCGACAACGCCATAGCGCTTCGGGTCACTGACCGCATAGGCGAAAATCGTTGCGCCCGAGGTACGGGCAGCGGCACGTTGCAGTTTCGGCTGGAGATCGGATCCGTAGAAGATGTTGTCGCCCAGGATCAATGAACAGGGTTCACCGTTGATGAAGTCCTCCCCTATGATGAACGCCTGGGCCAGGCCTTCCGGGGCATCCTGCACGGCATAGGAGATATCGAGTCCAAATTGCGAGCCGTCGCCGAGCAGGCTTTCGAAGCGCGGCGTATCCTGAGGGGTCGAGATTACGAGTATCTCGCGAATTCCGG
>JAACFE010000088.1 GCA_009937525.1 Gammaproteobacteria bacterium | reverse complement strand
GGGGCAGGTCGGAAAATGCGAGGCGCTGCATTGTTGTGGATGATGCTGATTTTGGCGCCCAACGGCTGTGTGCTCGAAACGGTGATCTTCGGCGATGGTGAAGCTATTCAGACCGATACCTGGCATCGCAGTTACAGTTACCCGGCGTACTCCAGATCGTTCGACAACCCCTGGGTCGGCAGGAGCCGGGACGAACTGGTCGAGGCGCTCGGCCCGCCGGACTTCATCTACGAGGCTCGACCCCGTTACACCGACTACTGGAAGGCAGGCATCCCGGCGTACACCTATGTCTATGCCGGCGGCAACAGTTCGAGCGGGCGTTGCATCGACGCCTACGTCGTGGCCGAGCCGACCTCGACCGTCATCAAGTATTACTGCCGATAGGCGGTGTTGCTGCCGGGGCGGGACCTTAGTCCGAGCGGGCAACGCGCACGCTGCAGCGCGACGCTTCGGCGCCCTGCGCCCTTGCAGCCTCGAGCAGCACGTCCGCGGTAAAGCGCAATCGTGATGCCCAGGCCGGCGAGCGGCAAATGACGACGAGTTCGCCGTCTTCCCGGACATTGGCCGCGAGGATCGACGCGCCCTCGTCAGGTGGGACGGCGCGTGCCAACGCGGATGCGAGTTCACCCATGTCGCGAGCGCGCTGGACGATGTTGGCTAAATCCCCGTCTTTGTTAGGATTTAGCAGATTTTCGAGGCTCTTGACGGCCATAAAAGTGTGATCCAGGTCTCATTTTTCGGGCGCTGTGAGTGACCGGAATCACCGTTATCAGTCCCGATTCTTGTAATGAAAACCGACATTATGCATAGTTTGACCACGAAAAAGGCAAACCCGCTGAAAAGCGGGGGCGCAAATCCACCGGTCTAAGGGATGCGATCCTAGGACAGCGGGGTTACCGAAGCGATGACTGACTGCAAGTCAAAATACATTAGCGGGCAACGATTCTGGCCAGAAGCCTGCAAAAAGGCGGCTTGCGGCAACAAGAACAACAAGTTGCACCGAGCGCATCCGAGGCGTACTCGATGAATGTTGTAATCTTCGGCAAAGGGCTGGGTAAGGCCCGACAGTTGAGCTTGTCCGGGCCCCTGGCCGCGGCAGCAGCCCTGTTGATTGCCGGCCTGGTCGGTGCGATCGGTTATGCCGGTGGTCACTGGTATGCGGCAAAGACCGGATCGGGAGTGAGTTCCGCTGAGCTTGCGGGCCTCACCGAGGAATTGCAGCAGGCGCGCGAACAGATCGAGACCATTCGCCAGGAGAACGAGGATACCCTCGATGCCATGGCAATCCGTATCGGCCAGATGAATGCGCGAATGATCCGTCTCGACGCACTTGGGCGCCGCCTGACGGACATGGCGAATCTCGAAGACGGTGAGTTCGATTTCGACGCGCCACCCGCCCTGGGTGGCCCTGAGGAGCCGATGGCGACGGGCTCCAACGTCGCGGTCCCGGAGGTTGTGGAGGCCATGCAGAGTCTCGACCTGCAGTTGGGCGATCGCGAAGCGCAGCTGGGCGTCCTCGAAAGGGTCATCGCCAACCAGAAACTCAATCAGCGGGTCTACCCTCAGGGCCGGCCGGTCAGTTCGGGTTGGATCTCATCCTACTTTGGCAAGCGCACCGACCCCTTCACCGGCAAGCCGGCGAATCACACCGGTATCGACTTTGCCGGTAAGGCGGGTGCCGATGTGGTTGCTGTCGCAGATGGCGTGGTGACCTGGTCGTCCAAGCGCTACGGCTACGGCCTCATGGTAGAAATCAATCACGGCAATGGCTACTCGACGCGCTACGCGCACAACTCCGAGAATCTCGTCGCCGTCGGCGAGGAAGTGAAGAAAGGCCAGGTCGTGGCACTCATGGGGGACACGGGCAGGGCCACGGGCCCCAACCTCCATTTCGAGGTGCTGCGGGACGGCCACCGCGTCAACCCGGTCAATTTCATCCGCGCCACTTCGAACTGAGCGCACTCTGCTGCAGCCCGGACTCTCGCATGACCTTGTAATTGGGGAATTTATCCTCAGATTGCCGTTCTAAATAGCCTCCCGAGCGCTTAGAATACCGGCCTTCCCCAGCGCCGCGCCGGAAACCCGGGCATGTGAGCCCGTCAAACGAAGTCCCTGCAGGAGTACCAATTGGCCACTATTTTGACCCGTATCTTCGGCAGCCGTAATCAGCGGCTGTTGCGGCAGTACGGGAAGATCGTCAGGAGGATCAACGCACTGGAGGAGAGCGTCCAGGCGCTCGACGATGCGGCCCTACGCGCCAGGACTGAGGAATTCAAGCGCCGGGTCGCGGATGGCGAAACGCTCGAGCAGCTGTTGCCCGAGGCGTTTGCGGTAATGCGCGAGTCAGCAACGCGCACGCTCCGCATGCGGCCCTTCGACGTGCAGCTCATCGGCGGAATGGTGCTGCACGACGGCAATATTGCGGAGATGCGCACCGGCGAAGGCAAGACCCTGGTGGCGACGCTGCCGGTCTACCTCAATGCGCTGAGTGGCAAGGGGGTGCACGTCGTAACGGTCAACGAATATCTCGCCCAGCGCGATGCCGACTGGATGCGGCCCGCCTACGAATTTCTCGGCCTGACCGTGGGCGTTGCGAGGTCCGGGCAGACGCACGAGGAAAAACAGGCGGCCTATGCCTGCGACGTGACCTACGCAACCAACAACGAACTCGGTTTCGACTATCTGCGCGACAACCTGGCGTTCTCGCTGACGGACAAGGTGCAGCGTGATCTCAATTTCGCGATTGTCGACGAGGTCGATTCGATCCTGATCGATGAGGCCCGCACGCCGCTCATCATCTCGGGACCGGCGGAGGCGAGCACGGATCTCTATGCGCAGATCAACAAGCTCATTCCGAAACTGAAGGAACACGTCGAACCTGAAGAAGACAGCAACTTCGATATCGTCGCGCGCAAGGTGATGCTCGTCGACGAGAAAGGCAAGGCCGTGACGTCGGGTGGCGATGAGGTCATGACGATCGAGGAAGCGATCAGCATCGGCGATTCTCGCAAGGCCGACGTCGTGCTCGTCAGCGACGACGACAAGATCGCGAGATGCAGGCTTGCGCCGCGCGGCGATTTCACGACCGACCTCAAGGCGAAGCAGGCCCATATGACCGAAGAGGGCCAGGACAAGGTCGAAGGTCTCATGGTCGGGGCCGGGCTGCTCGAGGAAGGCGAGAGCCTCTACGATGCCGCCAATATCCGCCTGCTGCATCACCTGAATGCGGCGCTGCGCGCGCATGTCATCTACCAGCGCGACGTCGAATACATCGTCAAGGACGGCGAGATCGTGATCGTGGACGAGTTTACGGGCCGCACGATGGCCGGGCGACGCTGGTCCGACGGTCTGCACCAGGCGATCGAGGCCAAGGAAGGCGTCGCGATCAAGCACGAGAACCAGACCATTGCGTCGATCACGTTCCAGAACTATTTCCGGCTGTACAACAACCTGTCCGGCATGACCGGTACTGCGGACACCGAGGCATTCGAGTTCCAGCAGATCTACGGGCTGGAGGTCGTCGTCATCCCGACCCACAAGGCGATGATTCGAGAGGATGCGCCCGATCTCGTGTACCTGACCGAGAAGGACAAGTTCGAGGCGATCATCGAAGACATTACTGATTGCCGCGAGCGCGGCCAGCCGGTGCTCGTCGGCACGACGTCGATCGAGACGTCCGAGCACCTGTCGTCGATACTCAAGAAGCGCAAGATCGATCACGAGGTGCTGAATGCGAAGCAACACGAGCGTGAGGCGCATATCGTGCAGCACGCCGGGCGTCCGGGCATGATTACGATCGCCACCAACATGGCCGGCCGAGGCACCGACATCGTGCTGGGTGGCAATCTCGACGCCGAAATTGCGGCCCTGGACGAGGGCGCCGATACCGATGCGGTACGTGCCGACTGGCAGAAGCGCCACAATGCGGTACTCGAATCCGGTGGCCTGCATATCGTCGGTACCGAGCGCCATGAGTCGCGCCGCATCGACAACCAGTTGCGTGGCCGTTCGGGGCGCCAGGGCGACCCGGGATCCAGCCGCTTCTACCTTTCGATGGAAGACACGCTAATGCGCATATTCGGCGATCCGGAGCGCACCAAGGGCCTGCTGGCGCGCGCCGGCATGCGCGAGGGCGAGGCGATCGAGAGCAAGCTGCTGTCGCGCCAGATCGAGCGCGCGCAGCGCAAGGTGGAAGCGCACAACTTCGACATTCGCAAGAACCTGCTCGAGTACGACGACGTTGCAAACGACCAGCGCAAGGTCGTGTATCACCAGCGCTCGGAGCTCATGGCTGCCGACGAGATAGAGGATTCCGTCGCCGCTATCCGGGAGGAGGTCATCGCCGACACCGTCGCGGTGCACATGCCGCCGGGCAGCCTCGAAGAGCAGTGGGACACCGAGGGGCTGTCGAAAGCGCTCGAGGCCGATTTCGGTCTGCACCTGGACATTGCGCGGCTGGTCGGAGAGGACACATCGATCAACGATGACGGCATCCGTGACTACTGCATCGAGCAGGCCGAAAAGGCCTACGCCGAGCGCGAGCAAAAGATCGGCAGCGAACTCATGCGCAACGTCGAGAAGCAGGTAATGCTGCGGCAGCTCGACTACCACTGGAAGGAGCATCTCGCCGCGATGGATCATCTGCGCCAGGGCATCGGCCTGCGTTCCTACGCGCAGAAGAACCCGAAGCAGGAGTACAAGCGTGAAGCCTTCGAAATGTTCGGCGCGATGATGGAGCAGGTCAAACACGACACGATCAGTATCCTCACCCGCATCCGTATCCAGGGCGAGGACGACCTGGCCGAAATGCAGCGCCAGCGCGAGGCCGAGCAGAAGCTGAAGTTCCAGCATGCGCAGGCCTCGGCTCTCGGGGCACAGGCACCGGCGGCACCCATGCCCGGGCAGGCGGCCGCCCGGCAGGGCCAGGCCGTACGGCAGGGCTTACCGCAACAGGGCGCAGAGGGTCCGGCGGCCGTCGAGACCTTCATCAGGGACGGCCGCAAGGTCGGGCGCAATGAGCCGTGCCCCTGCGGTTCCGGCAAGAAATTCAAGCGCTGCCACGGGCAACTCAGCTAGTCGATGATCTCGCGCTTCCGGGTCGCAGCGGGCATCCTGCGTGACTCCCGCGGCCGCGTGCTGATTGCCGAACGTGTCGGCGGTGGCCCGTTCCAGGGGATGTGGGAATTCCCGGGTGGCAAGATCGGTGACGGCGAGAGCCCGGAGCAGGCGCTCGAGCGGGAACTCCTGGAAGAACTCGGAATCGAGCTTGGCGCGGTCGAATGCTTCATGCACCTCGAGCACGATTACCCGGACCGCTCGGTTTCCATTGATTTCTTCCTGGTCCGCGCCTGGAGCAATGAGCCGGCCGGGCTCGAGGGGCAGGCATTGCGCTGGGTGTCCCCCGAGCAGCTTGGCGAGCAGAACATCCTGCCGGCGGACGTGCCGGTGATCGAAGCCCTTCAGCAAATGGCGAGTTGAAACGAGACGTCGTGGCCGGTCTGCACGGCCCGGCTCTCGATCGTCGACCATTCGAGAAACCGCACGGTGAAGCGGTGCTGGCTGCCGCTGATTTCCGGATACAGGCCATCGTTGCTGCTGAGGATGACGCGCAGCAGCCGGCCAGGCGCATCTTTGCGCATGCTGTGCTGGTACATGCCGTTGATCGCGGTTTTGTCCAGTGGCTCGGCGCTCTCGCGTATCAACCACAGCACTTCCACGACCGCGTCACACAGCGGCCGGATTGCGCCGATCCACTGCGCCAGGTCCTGCTCGCGCCGCGCGTAAGGTTGCCGCAACCAGTGATTGTACTCCGGCAGGTCGAACTCGCAGGTGCCGCCGGGAATCGAGTTTCGGTGCTGGATCGCGCGCAGGAACTCGCTCTCCTTGAGCGGCTGCAGGTATTGCGTGCCGATAGCCGATACCTGCCCTCGGCTTTCGACGAGATTGCGGATCAGGGACTCCAGGCGCTTGGGGTCCACGCCCGGCTGACTCTGAAACCGCAGCAGCGCATTGATGTGGTGATCCAGCTCCTTGTGGACTTCACCGCGGACGTCGCCGCGCAACAGGATTGCGAGGACCTCGAGCAGCGTGCTGATCGTGGCGCGCGTGGCCCAGCGCGAATCGGTCTCGGAGTTGTAAAGCAACTGCCGGTACAGGAACTCGATGCGCAGGAAGGTGCGCATGCGTTCGCTCAGCGGTAGCTCGTAGTACGCCTGCCCGGACGCAGTATGGGGAGTAATGTTTCCCGCGGCTTTCACCATTGCCGTATTCTGAAGGACGCCCCGCTGGCTGGCAAATGACGCCAATCGGCGACACCGTCACTCGTCCCGTCCGGCTGCCTCACGCAGGTAACCCCGGTGCAGTGCCTCGACCTGATCGCGCGTTTCGTCGAGATTGCCCTCGTTGGAGATGACGTCGTCGGCGATGGCGAGCCGCTCGTCCCGGGTCGACTGGGCGGCGAGCATACGCCGCGCCCGTTCCTCGGACTCGCCGTCCCTCGCCTGCAGGCGCGCCAACTGAGTATCCTCGTCGCAGTCCACGACGAGCACCCGATCGACGAATGTCCGCAATGACGACTCGACCAGCAGCGGCACAACGATAACCTGGTAAGCGCCACCGGCGGCATCGGCCTGTTGCACGGTTTGCTGGCGTATCCGCGGGTGGACGATGGCCTCCAGCCTGCGCCTCGCGTTGTCGTCACCGAACACGATCTCGCGCATGGCAGGGCGGTCCAGGGTGCCGTCGGCAGCGATGACGCCGACGCCAAAGGCCTCGCGGATTTCTGCGAGCGCGGGCTGGCCGGGTCCGACCACTTCGCGCGCAATACGGTCCGTGTCGATCACGGGAACGCCGAGGTCGGCAAACATGTCGGCAACGGTGGATTTGCCACTGGCAATGCCCCCCGTCAGGCCGATTCGGAGCGGATTGTCGTGTCGACTCTTCACCTAGAACGGCAGGTTGAAAAAGCCCTTGATGGCGTCGCCCCAGAGCATGGTGAGCCAGCCTGCGCCAGCCAGGAACGGTCCGAAAGGCATCGGCACCTGGTGGTCCCGGCCGCGAAAAACGATCAGGGCGATGCCGAGCGTGGCACCGACCACCGCGGACATGATGATGATCGTAAAAAGGTACTGGTAACCGAGCCACGCGCCGAGCGCCGCGAGCAACTTGAAGTCCCCGTATCCCATGCCTTCCTTGCCGGTAACGAGCTTGAACAGCCAGTAGAACGACCACAGGCTGAGATAGCCGGCAATGGCGCCGATGATCGCGGCTGCCGGCCCGATGAACAACACATCGGCGCCCGGCAACGGATGCCAGAGGCTCATGCCGAGCCCGATCCAAAGGAGCGGCAGGACGATGGAGTCCGGGATCAGGCAGCGGTCGAAGTCGATCATCGTGATCGGCACGAGAAACAGGGTGAGTACGATCGCCATCAGGCCCTGCCAACTCGCACCAAATCGCCAGGCGACGGCGGCGACGAGCAGCGCTGTCACGAACTCGACGGCAGGGTAACGCGCGGAGATCGCCGCCTTGCAGGCCGCGCAGCGCCCGCCGAGCATCAGGTAGCTCAGCACGGGAATGTTTTGCCAGGCCGTGATCTGCACACCGCAGGAAGGGCAGCGCGAACGCGGCACGACGAGATTGAAACGCCCCTCCGGCAGATCCGACGCGGGCGTCTCGGCGAGTTCGGCGCACTGTGCACGCCACTCGCGTTCCATCATGATGGGCAGGCGATAAATGACTACGTTGATGAAACTGCCGATCAGGAGCGCGAAAGCGAATGCGACGGCGATGAAAATCGCGGGCGACTCGGCGAGCAGTTCGAGCATGCATTGACTCCAGTGCTTGGACGGCTGTCGCTAACGAAAACGGCGTCCGGAGTGTCCTCCGAACGCCGTTTTATTGCAAACCGACAAACCGTCCTTAGATGACAGAACCCATCTTGAAGATCGGCAGATACATCGCGACCACGAGGCCGCCGACGAGTACGCCGAGAATCGCCATGATCATCGGTTCCAGAAGGCTCGACAGGTTGTCCACCGCGTTGTCGACGTCTTCCTCGTAGAAGTCCGCGACCTTTGCGGACA
Organism: Gammaproteobacteria bacterium; assembly: GCA_009937525.1. GTDB lineage: Bacteria > Pseudomonadota > Gammaproteobacteria > Steroidobacterales > Woeseiaceae > UBA1847. Next base: position 4,123 of record JAACFE010000088.1, on the reverse strand, counting down.
TATCGTCCAGCGAACCCGATTCCTCACCGACCGCGATCATCTGGATGACCATGTTCGGGAACAGGTCGGTGTTCTCCATCGCCTGCTGCAGCCTCTGACCGGTCGCGACTTCGTCGCGCATCTTGAGCACCCCTTCCTCGTAGACGATGTTGCCCGTGGCACCGGCGACCGATTCGAGCGCCTCGACGAGCGGTACACCCGCGGCGAACATCGTGGAGAGCGTCCGGGCGTAACGTGCTACCGCCGCTTTCTGCAGGATCGGGCCGAGGATCGGTGTCTTCAATGACAGGCGATCGAGGAAATGGCGCATCGCTCGCGAGCGCTTCTTGAAATACAGGAAGCTGCCGATACCGGCACCTATCCCGACTGCCAAAATAAAGCCGTTTGTTCTGACGAAGATCGACAGGTCGATGACCATGCGCGTAAACGTCGGTAGATCGGCACCGAAACCCTTGAAAAGATCCTCGAACGCAGGGATTACGAAGATCAGCAGGATCGTGCTGACGATGAACGCGACGACGAGCACCGCGGCAGGGTAGGTGAGGGCCTTCTTGATCTTTTTCTTGATCGCCTCGGTCTTTTCCTTGTACGTGGCGATCTTGTCGAGCAGCGTCTCGAGTGCACCAGCCTGCTCACCGGCCTCTACGAGATTGACGAACAGGTCGTCGAAATAGAGTGGCTGCTTGGCGAGAGCCTCGGCCAGAGCGCTACCGCCCTCGACGTCCGCCTTGATGCCGAGAATCAACTTCTGCATCGCGGCATTCTCGTGGCCGTTGCCGACGATTTCGAAGGCCTGTACGAGCGGGATGCCCGCAGCCAGCATCGTGGCGAGCTGGCGGCTGAATATGGCGATATCGCCCGTGGTGATCTTGGAAGCGCCTGAAAACGCCTTGGCACGCTGCTTACGTATCCGGCTTGGGACGACGCCCTGGCGACGGAGGTCTGCGCGCACGGCGGCTTCCGTAGTCGCCATGCTCTTGCCCTTGACCTTGTTGCCCTTGCGGTCCGTGCCCTCCCAGAGGAATGGCGTGGTAATTGCTGCTGTCTCTGCCATCGTTGTCGTCCGTCAGATGAGGTACAAAGCTATTCGATTGTAACCCGGTTAATTTCCACAAGACTGGTAACGCCTTCCTTGACTTTGTTCAGTCCAGCCCGTCTCAAATCGATTACCCCCTCTTTGGCGGCCTGGTCCGCGATCTGCATCGCGTTGCCGCCTTCCATGATTATGCGCCCCATGGCCTCGGAGACTTCCATGACCTGGAATATACCCACGCGGCCTTTGTAGCCTTCGTTGCACTGCTTGCAGCCCTTCGCCGCAAAAACCGTGACGCCTTTTTCGATCTCGGCGTCCGTAAAGCCCTCTTTCTTGAGCGCTTCTTTCGGAATGTCCCGTGCTTCCTTGCAGTTGTCACAGAGGCGCCTCGCAAGGCGCTGGGCGATGATCAGGCTCACCGACGTCGCGATCGCGTAGGGCTTGACGCCCATGTCGACGAGACGCGTCAGCGTACGCGGCGCGTCGTTCGTGTGCAGCGTCGACAACACGAGGTGGCCGGTCTGGGCCGCCTTGATCGCGATCTCGGCCGTCTCCAGGTCACGGATTTCACCCACCATGATCACGTCGGGATCCTGGCGCAGGAACGCCTTGAGCGACGAGGCGAACGTCAGTCCCACCTTCGGGTTCACGTTCACCTGGTTGACGCCTGGCAGGTTGATTTCCGCCGGATCCTCGGCCGTCGAGATGTTGCGGTCGATCGTGTTGAGTATGTTCAGGCCCGTGTAGAGCGAAACCGTCTTACCGGAACCGGTCGGACCCGTTACGAGGATCATGCCGTAGGGTTTGTTCAGGTGCTTCAGGTAAAGTGCTTTCTGCCTGTCTTCGTAGCCCAGCGCATCGATGCCGAGCTTGGCGCTCGACGGGTCCAGGATACGCAGTACGATCTTCTCGCCGAACAGGGTCGGGCAGGTGTTTACGCGAAAGTCGATCGCCCGGTTCTTGGACAGGCGCATCTTGATGCGTCCGTCCTGCGGCACCCTGCGTTCGGCGATGTCCATGCGCGACATGACCTTGAGACGCGCGCAGACCTTGTTCGCGAGCACGACAGGCGGTTGTGCGACCTCCGAAAGAACGCCATCGAGGCGTGTGCGAACGCGGAAGAACTTCTCGTAGGGCTCGAAGTGTACGTCCGAGGCACCGCGCTTAATCGCATCCAGGAGAATCTTGTTGACGAAGCGCACGACCGGCGCGTCTTCGACGTCGTCCCTGTGGATATCTTCATCGACTTCGTCCTGCGCGGTGACATCGAGATGCTCGAGATCGAAGTCGTCGTCGGCCAGGTCGGACATGGTCGTGTCGACGGCCTCGATCGCCTTGGTAATCCGTTCCTCGAGCTTGTCCTGCTCGACGACGACGGGATCGATTCGCAGGCTGGTCTGGAACTTGATGTCATCGATCGCCTGCAGGTTGGTCGGATCGGCGATACCGAGAAACAGCCGTTGGCCGCGCTTGACGAGCGGCAGCACGCGGTGCTTGTTGATCAACTTCTGGTCTACGGCCCGGACGCAGTCGATATCGAGTTCGAGGGCGTCGAGATCCAGCAGCGGTACCCCGAATTCATGCGATGCAGCTACGGCGATCGCCCGGGCATTGGCAATGTCCTCGTTGACGAGATAGGCAACGAGCGGCACCTTGTCTTTTTTAGCCGCCTCGCTGGCTTCGGCGAGCCTGGCCTCGGAAACGATACCGTCCTGTACCAGTCGCCGCGGCAAGCCCGCCAAATTGGTTTGTGAAGCCGTTGCTGCCATTGCCGTCCGCTTCGTCCTTCAGCTGTGCCCGAATCTCACAGTCTCACTGATCCAAGTGCCCGGATCAACTGCATTTTGTGCGCCTCATCACACAAACGAAATTTCATTAAGTCAAACCTCCAAGATGGACGGTTTTGGCGCATTTGCCGGCCGTCAGTGCGCTGTCGCCATCTAGCGACAGGCGCTCGGCAGATACCTCGCTTCGATCGTCGGTGCCAGGTGTGGTGCCCCCCCCTGGAGTATTACACCCGCCGGCTGTGCCGAGTTTCCGCAGCGCCAGATTACGGTATTGCCGTTGGTTTCGTAGGGAGTTACAGACAACGTCTGCCCAAAAATAGCCTGATGTGCCCCGGGTCCGCCGAAGGTGATGTCGATACGGCCGTTCGATATCGCTACGGCACTCACGTAGGTGCCGCGAGTGTCGGCCGCATTCGGACTCATTCCGGCTGCCGTGCGGTCGGCCGGTGCCGTGCCCGAATTGGTGTACGCGTCGACCACGGGGACCTTGGCACCGGAAGCCATGTTCAATCCTTCCGTCACCTGGGCACGTACCGTATAGGTCTGATACGCGGAAGTCGCGAGAGATGCCAATATGCCGATGATCGCGACGACGATCATCAATTCGATCAGCGTGAAACCCGCGTTGTCAGGGCAACCAAGTTTTAGTCTGGCGCAAGGCATCTCACTCGCTCTGTCCGCGCTCGCAATACTCGTCAAATTACAAGTCTATAAGGGCTCGGTGGACAATGCACAGAACGGGGTCACGAAACCGTGGTCCCAGGGGCGGGATGAAAAAAAGCCCCGGCATAGCCGGGGCTTTTCTGAAGCAATGCTTCAAGCCTGTCTTAGCGGCAAGCAGAAGGCACGTGCTTGGCTGCCAGCGTACCGCGCGAGCAGGTCCACTGTACCGAACCGCCAGACGTCGTGTCCGGGACGAGCGAGAGCGTCTGACCGCCAATAGCGGCGTTCGCGTCATTACCGTACGTCACCTGAATGGTACCGCTGGCCGAGGCGACCTGGGTAACGTAATTACCGATGATGGCGGTCGGCGTATCCAGTCCCGCTTCAGCGTTGTTCAGCGGCAGAGCGCCTTTGTCCATGAAGTACTCGCTGATCGCGGCCTTGGCGCCAGCCGACAGGTTGATGCCCTCAGAAACCTGGGCGCGAATCGTGTAGTCCTGGTATGCCGGGATCGCGATTGCGGCGAGGATGCCGATGATCGCAACTACGATCATCAGTTCGATAAGTGTAAAACCTTGCTGCTTCTTCATTATCTCAATCTCCATGAATGTTGAGAGGTGTTTCCATACGGCGACATCGC
>JAACFE010000166.1 GCA_009937525.1 Gammaproteobacteria bacterium | reverse complement strand
CGGTTCGAGATCCGCTCCTACAACCGGCGCTCCTCCGGGATGTATCTGCAGGAGCGGGCCTGGGCCCGCGAATGGATCGCGGTTCGAGATCCGCGCCTACAGCCGGCGCTCCTCCGGGATGTATCTGTAGGAGCGGGCCTGGGCCCGCGAATGGATCGCGGTTCGAGATCCGCTCCTGCAGCCGGCGCTCCTCTCAACGCGCCTCGATCGGGTCGAGGCCCAGAGCGATCCGGCCGCTGAATTCCTGCTGAATGCGCTCCGGCAGCGGGTGAAAATGAAATGCCCGCATGTCGCGAACGATGCGTTCCATCGGGTGACCGCGATAGAACCCCGGTCCGCCGACAATCTCCGACGCCGTTTCTATAGCGGCCTTTACGCTTCTTGCTGCGATCGCCTTGCGCGTCAGCACATCACTCGTCGTCGCGAGGGCCGGCGTAAACGCATAGTTGTCGACGATCCGGATCATGTCCTCGAGCGCCATCTCCGCGGTCGCGAGTTCGTTCCGCATCTGACCGATCGCAGATGCCTGGTAGGGCTTCCCCGAGGCGCTTCGTACCGCGTAGGTAACGGCGGACTCGGCGAGCCCGACGTAGCAGGCAACGATGATCGGCAACGCCACGGGTACGATGACGTCCCACATGGGGTGCCAGGTTCCGACCGGGCGACGCGCAACGATCGCTTCGGCGGGTACGAACACATCGTTCATGACGATATCGTTCGAGCCGGTGCCACGCATGCCGAGCGTGTCCCAGTTGCGCTGAATTTCAATTCCACCGCTCGCCATCGGGATGGCGAAGTGCAGGACCTCAGGGCCATCGTCGCCGTCAAAGATTGCACTCGTGACGAACAGGTCTGCGCCGGGTCCCCCGCTGACAAATCGCTTGTGCGCGTTCACGCGGTAGCCACCCTCGGCTTCAATCGCCTCGCCGTTCGATGCGAGCCAGTCATTCGCCCCGGTGCCCGCTATCACGAGTTCGTTGGCCGCAATCTTCTTCAGCGCACCGGTTGCCTTCGCGTCACCCCGGACGTGCTTGAATACGTTTACGCATACGGGGTGGCTGTGCATCGCGTACGAGAGTCCTGTAGAGCCGCAATGGCGACCGATCTCGCGCACGATCGCGCAGATCTCCGCGTGGCTTGCACCGCCGCCGCCGAGTTCGGCGGGTATGCCGGCCGAGAACAGACGCCTGCTCTTGAGGTCTGCGTAGTTTTTCGCGACGAATTCGCCGTCCTTGTCGTGCTGCGCCGCGCGATCAGCGAGCGAAGCGCCGATCTCCAGCGCAACGTCAGTCCAGGCAGGGGCTGCGTGGCCCATGGCAATAGCTTCCGATGTCATGATTCTCTCCCCGAATATTGCATGTAACGAGTGTGGATTCAGCCCCGTCGGGCCTCAAGTACGGTTTTTGTACTTATCGCGGCGGCATTGGCTGCGGCGAGGCCGACGGGAACGCCATATTCCCTGTTGGAATAAGCGAGTGGTGTCTCTTCGGCGCCCCGGGCCTTCGAGACGCGGCCTATGAAGATCGAATGGGTGCCGGCAGTCACCGCGGTATGCAGTTCGCATTCGAAGACGGCCGCCGGGTTGAGGAGTTGCGGCAGTCCCGACGATGAAACTGTCCACTCGTCGCTCGAGAATGCGTACGCCGGGCCATAAGTACTGCTGCCCGCGAACGTCGCTGCCAGGTGCTGCTGCCGGGCGGTCAGCACGTTAACCGCAAAGCGCCTGTTTCCGGCGATCGCGTCGTGCGCAACACTGCTTTTATTCACGCAGACGAGGAGCATCGGCGGCTCGGCCGAGACGGACGTCATTGAACTGACTGTCAGGCCGTAACGGCCAAGATCCCCGCTGGTGGTAACGATGCTGACGCCACTGACCGCGCGCCGCATGGCATTGATAAATGTATTCATCGCCGTCCCCTCGTGGATTCCGTGATCATGATCGGCAGGTTCGCATTGCCCGTGGAGGCCAACAAGTACAATATTTGTACTCGTCGTCTATACTTGGACTCATGAAAGGTTATGGACAGTTCTGCCCTGTCGCGAAGGCGACGGAAGTTCTCGGTGAGAAGTGGACTCCATTGATTATTCGCGAGCTCCTCTCGGATGATCAAAGCTTCAACACGCTGCGCAAGGGCGTGCCGCTGATGTCGCCGTCATTGCTGTCGAGCCGCCTCAAGTCCCTCGAAGCAGCCGGCGTCGTAGACCGGCGCAAGACCGACAAGGGCGTGCTGTACTCGCTGACGCCGGCCGGAGAGGAGTTGAGGCCGATCGTCGAGGCACTCGGCGTCTGGGGTCAGCGCTGGGTCCGCAGCGACCTGAGCAGGAAGGACCTGGATCCGTCATTGCTCATGTGGGACATGCACCGGCGCATCGACACGTCGTATTTTCCCGAGGGGCGCACGGTGCTGCGCTTCGAGTACGTCGATTACCCGGCAAAGATGCGCCTGTGGTGGCTCGTGATCACTGACGACGGCGTGGATATCTGTCTCAAGGATCCGGGCTACGAGGTCGACCTGTTCGTGCAGACTCGGTTGAAGACGATGACGCAGATATGGATAGGCGACATGAGCGTCTCGAAAGCGCGTCGCAACAAACACCTTACCATGAGCGGCAACACGGCCCTCAAGAACAGCATGTCATCGTGGCTGGGCTGCAGCCTGCTGGCAGGCGTTGCGCCGGCCAGCTGATGACGGTCGCGGTTCGAGAACCGCTCCTACAGCCGGCGCTCCTCCGGGATGTATCTGTAGGAGCGGGCCTGGGCCCGCGAACCAATCGCGGTTCGAGAACCGCTCCTGCAGCTAACCGCGCCTATTCCCAGCCGTAGCGGAAACGCACGCCGGCCGTCCGCGGCATCCTGTGCCCGAAGAAGTGTGACGGCAGGATTCCGCCGTTATTGTTCTGACCGTCGTAGGTGAACTCGTCGGTCAGGTTCTCGACGTAGACACCCGCGCTCCAGTTGCCGTCCGACACGTAGTCGAGCCTGAACGACGCGATCAGGTTGGAATCGATCACCGTTTCGGGGAAAGCGCCCCAGCCGCCGCCGCGTTCGCCTTCCCAGAATCCCTCGAGGCTGGCATTGATCGCGCCGTTACCCAACGGGAAGCTGCCGGTCAGCAC
>JAACFE010000087.1 GCA_009937525.1 Gammaproteobacteria bacterium | reverse complement strand
TCTTCCCGACGCTGGCGAGCGAGCTGTTTCCGCCGCTCCTGACGGGTGTGCTCTTCGTTATCGTGCTCTCGGCGATCATGTCGACGGTCGATTCCTTGCTGCTGCTTGCGTCCTCGTCGATAGTCCGGGATACGATGCAGAAGATGCTCGGCAGCGAGAAGAGCGACGCGACGCTGGCCGGGTACGGCAAGGTCGTCACCGTGATCATCGGGGTGATCGCCGTGTTCGTGGCCGTCTACATGGCCGAGAACAAGCTGATCTTCTGGTTCGTGCTGTTCTCCTGGTCGGGGCTGGGCGCCGCGTTCGGACCTGTCGTGCTCGCCCTGCTGTACGACAAGCGCACCACGGGTGCCGGTGTCGTCGCCGGCATGCTCGGGGGGTTCCTGACCAGCGTCATCTGGGTGCAGTACTTCAAGGCGGACGCGCACGGGCTGTACGAGGCCATCCCGGGCTTCATCGTGGCGGCGGTTGCCACGATCGTCGTCAGCCGACTGACCGGCAAGTAAGGCCCGGCCAGCAGATTTCTTGTAACCAAATCCAGGATTGCGCCCTATAAGCAAGCAGACATCGATTCAAAGGATCTTCACCATGCGCATTTCGAAACACTTGATTCTCGTGCTGCTGCTGGCCCTGCCGGGCCTGGCGCTCAGCGAGCTGGCCGCATCCGGCCTGCCGGCAACGTCGACCTGGTATTTCCATGCCGATTTCGACGAAATGCGGAGTTCCGACGCGGGCAAGCCCATCTATGAATGGCTGCAACGCGAAGTCTTCGCCGACGTTCGCGACGATGCAGGCATCGACCTCGACAAGGAAGCGGACAGGATCACGGCATTTTCGGCCGCCGAGAGCGGCGCCGTGGTAACGATCGAGGGCAGTATCAGCCAGGAGACGCAGGACAAGTTGCTTGCCATGGCTGCGGGCGCCGATGAATTCGACACACTGAAGCACAAGGGAAAGACCTTCTATTACGCCAAGGGCGACAATCACGAGAAGAACAACAAGATCGAGGTCGATTCATTCGAGAATGGCGTCTATTTCACCTTCGCCCTGAAGAACCGTATCCTCGCCACGTCGTCGCGCGAGCAGATGGAACGCCTGCTCGACAGCAAGGGCAAGTTGCCGAAGCGCAGTGCGGACCGCGGCACGTTGATCGTGCTCACCGCGGAAAAGAGCCTGATCCAGGCCGGCATCCAGGCGGACCAGGTCGAGGACAGGGGTGACGGCGGCTGGAAGTCCAACATCCTGAAGAACACCGAGCAGCTCGCGGTCATGATCGCGGACGTCGCCGGCAAGATTGCCATCGAGACACAGCTCATCGCGACGCAGCCGGAGATGGCGGAATCCCTTGCGAGTATCGTGCGCGGCCTCATCAGCCTCGCGATGTTCAGTGAGGACATGGATCCGGAGGTCGCGGAATTCCTCAAGGGCACCACGGTCGACGTCGAGGGCTCCTCGCTGAACATCAGGCTGGCGCTGGATCCCGACAGCGTCGTCGTGGCCCTGGACGACTAGCGGCCCGGCGGAGGCGCAGGCTCGTACCGTGAGCGATGAGCTGAAACTCATCGATGCCGCGAAGGGCGGATCCGTGGACGCGTTCACCGAACTCGTCCGGGGCTATCGTGAGAGCCTGTTCCGCTTCCTGCTCACGCGCTGTACGAGCCACGCGGACGCGGAAGATGCGCTGCAGGACACGCTGATCAACGCCTATCGCTATATCGGATCCTACAATCCGCAGTGGCGTTTCAGCACCTGGCTCTATCGCATCGCCATCCGCAACGCGGGCAAGCTCAGGTCGTCCAACCTGGCCGAGCTCGGTGACCTCGCCGACGACAGTGCCGACCCGCTCGCGCACTGCATCGCCGATTCCGAGCGCGCCAACCTGTGGCGCAGCGCGAAGCGTGTCCTCTCGGACGAAGTGTTTGCGGCGATGTGGCTGCGCTACGTCGAGGACATGTCGGTCCGGGATATCGCGAGTGTTCTCGAGCGAACGTCATCGTGGACCAAAGTAAATCTTCTCCGGGGCCGACGCGCACTGGAGGTGGAAATGAACGCTACGGCCGGCAACACCGGAAGTGAAGCTTATGGATAAACTCGCCAACAGACTGCGCGAAGACGCAGCGACCATCGACGCGGAAATCTCCGCGCAACTCGACAGCCGTATACAGGCATCACTGAACGCGATCGAGCCCGAGACCGCGCGGCGTCACAGGGTCCCGGGCCGCCGGCCTGTGTCCTTCTGGCTGGCAAGCAGCCTGACCGGTGTTGCAGCGGCGCTTGCCGTTATCGCGATCCTGAACGTCGTCGACACGAACGGGCCCGCGGACGTTTCCCGGACCGTAGCCGACACCACGGTTCAGCCGATCGAACTCCCCGCCATCGACCTGGACGTCGAAGCGGCGATGTTGACGGGACCGCTGGCGCAGGAACTGGAGGACCTGCAGGCCGATCTCAAGAAGGCGGAAGAGGTCGTGCGCGGCGACGTCAGGATCGATTTCTGATTTCGGCAGCTTGCGGCGACCGGCTGATGATAAAGTGCCGGTATGGGACGCGCGATCATACTGGTGATGGACTCGTTCGGCATCGGCGCCACGGCCGACGCCGACAGGTTCGGTGACGAGGGCGCGGACACGCTCGGCAGCATCGCCAGGGAACGGGCCGCATCGACCGACGGGCCGCTGCATCTGCCGAATCTCGCCAGTCTCGGGCTCTTCGAGGCTAGCCGCGAGAGCACCGGACACTACCCCGAGGGCGTGGCCACCGGCGCCGACATCGTCGGTGCCTACGGTTTCGCGGAGGAACTGTCCAGCGGCAAGGACACGCCCAGCGGCCACTGGGAGATCGCCGGCGTACCCGTGCTGTTCGACTGGGGTTATTTCACCGACAGGACGGACACCTTCCCGCCCGAGCTGATCGAGCGCCTCGTCGAGCGTGCCGGGCTGCCCGGCGTGCTCGGCAACTGCCACGCATCGGGCACGACGATCATCGCCGAGCTCGGCGACGAACACGTCAGGACGGGCAAACCCATCGTATACACGTCCGCGGACAGCGTATTCCAGGTTGCAGCACACGAAGAGGCTTTCGGGCTGCAGCGCCTCTACGATCTCTGCGCTATTGCCCGCGAACTGGTCGACGACTACAACATCGGCCGCGTCATTGCCCGGCCTTTCGTCGGCGACGGGCCGGAGAACTACGTCCGAACCGGCAACCGCCGCGACCTGACGACACCGCCGCACTTGCCGACAGTACTGGACAAGCTCGCGGCAGCCGGCGGGGACGTTATCAGCATCGGCAAGATTGCCGACATCTTCGCGGACCACGGCATCACGAAGAAGGTCAAGGCAAGCGGCAATGCGGCCCTGTTCGACGCGACGCTCGCGGCCCTGGCCGATGCGAACGACCGATCCATCGTATTCACGAACTTCGTCGACTTCGACATGCTGTACGGACACCGGCGGGACGTCCCGGGCTACGCGGCGGCGCTGGAATATTTCGATAGGCGATTACCGGAGGTGCTGGACTCGATGCGCCCGGACGACCTGCTGGTCATCACGGCCGACCATGGCTGCGACCCGAGTTGGGAAGGATCGGATCACACGCGCGAGCACATTCCGGTGCTGGCTTACGGAGACGGTCTCGCCGCCGGATCGCTCGGCAGGCGCAAAACCTTCGCGGACATCGGGCAGAGCCTGGCGACGTATTTCGGCCTGCCGCCGATGGACTACGGCGAGAGCTTCATCCAGTAAACGCGCGCCGCCTGACCGCAAGCAGGCCCAGCAACGACAGCAGCCACAGGCCGGTGGCGCCACCGCCGCTGTCCTGCTGCGGCGGCGAGCCGACATTGACGGTGGCGCTCGCCGAGTTGTTGGACGGGTCCGCGTCCGCTTCCGCAGACGACATCGAGAAGTTGATCGTCTTCGTGCCCTCGGTCGTCGCGGTCAGACCCAGGCTCAGGGTTACGTTCGACTGGGCGGCGAAGGTCGTGCCGTCACAATCGACCTGCGTGTTGCTCACCGAGCAGGCGCCCAGCGGCCAGCTTGCGCTGTCCACGCGCAGGCCCGGCGACAACGCGATGCTCAGCGTAACGCCGGTCGCTTCGAGGACAGATGTGTTTTCGATCAATGCCGTGAGCCCGGTGCTCTGATTGATGCCGAGCTGCTGTCTGCTCGGTGGCGTGACGGACAGGTTCACCGCGGGCTGCACGGTCAGCGTCAGGCTGCTCTGGTTGTTCGTTGCATCGTCGTCGACGTCGGCCGTGACGCTGGCGTCGAAATTGCCGCTGCCCACCGCGATCGTGTCCGAGGTCAGCGTAACCGTTACGGCCGTCGTGCCATTCATGTCGCCAATCGCGCAGTTCACCATGCCACCGCCATCCGTGCAGCTGCCCATGGAGGCCGCCGCCGAGATCAGCGAGATATTCGTCGGGAGCGTGAAGTCGGCCACCACGTTGGTCGCCGGCAGCGTACCGGCATTGACGACATCGAAGGTGACCGTCGCGCTGTTGCCGAGCAGCGCGGACGGCGTCGGGTCATCGACCCCGAAACTCATGTCGACGCTCGGCAGGGGCGTGATGCAGCCCCGTACCTCGGCCCGTGCAATATCGTCGGCCATCTCGTCGAGGCTGCACTGGGAGAACAGTTGCGAGCCGTTGAGGCTGGCATCCATGATGAATTGGCCGGTCACACCGACGCACGGGGAGTCCGATGCGCCGTCGTGCGGCGCGCCGAAGTTGTGGCCGATTTCGTGCGCAGCGATCAGGCTGTCGAACATCGCGTCGTTGAGCCTGCGGCCCTCGCTGAGGCCGACGCCGAAGCGGGTGCTGCAAAGCACCTCGCCCCCACCTTGTCCGACGCCGCCGGTGTAAGCGATGCCGACTGTCGAATTGTTGCCGCCACTGCCCTCGAGGTCCCTGCCCGTCCAGAGATGGGTGAGGCCGTTCACGTTCTGGTTCGGCTCGCTCTCGCGATAGTCGGCCAGTTCGTTGAGAAGGTCGGTGGCAATCACCGTGTTGGAGAACGGGTACGAAGCGGCTCCCGGATCGGTAAACACCTGCACCAGCGGCACGTTGATCTGGACGCCGACCTGGCCGCTGAAGATGCCGTCGACGTTGTTGAGACGCTCGATTATCGCCTGCTGCGAAGCCGGGCCGTGGATGCCCGCAAATTCGGCGTCCCCCACCGCACCGATATCGATTTCCGTTTCGGCCCCTGGGGCCAGCGCGGCTGCTGCACGGAGCTCCGCCGTCAGCGCCTTGTAGACGTCTCCGCCATTCGTCAGGCTCTCGCCCGAGCCGCAGGTCATCGATCCCGGTTCGATGTACACGTCCGCGAGCCGGTAGATGATCGTCGTGTCGGCACCCGCGAGGTTGTCGCCAGGCCCCGCGATCGCGAACAACTCGTTGCCGTCCCAGATCAGCCCGGATGGAACTCCGGCCGACATGACGATACGGACCCAGGAGTTCTCGTTGCCCGCCAGTTTCCCGCGGTAAGGTGTCACCGCGTTGCCCGTGATGCCCTTCGCTGCATCGAGCAGGCGGCTGTTAGGGGTCAGCAGCAGTTCGAAGCTGCGTCCCAGTGCGTCGAAACCGACGTCGACGGGGCCTGCCACGGCGATCTTCTGACTGTTTTCCATGCCGGCGCTCTTGATGCTCAGGCGCTGCAGCGGCTCGTAATGGGACAGGGAAACCGGGGCTGCGTGCACGCCAGGCACCACAATAAACAGAGTCAAAGCTGCCCAAGCAGCTAGCAATTTGATGCCTGACATAATCCAACCGGGACCGCTGAGATCTACAACGGATAGCTAATCAAAGGACCTTCAATGCAGCAAGGAATTATCCGTCGCTTCGCGGCGACATCGCTCGCCAAAGTGTGTCGCAGTTCTCAAAATTCTGACAAAGCGGCACTATGAGAGTTCAGCGCGGGAGACTTCAGTCTGCTGGCCCGAGCAGGAGCGCGCACGCAGGTACCGACCCGTCGCGCTCCCAGGCCTCAAATTCCGCGGCCGTCAACAGGTAGACCTGGCCGGGCCGGCGGACCAGGTGCATCTCGCCGGCCAGTTCGCCCACGTCGGTCGTAAGGCGCACGACGTCGTCCTCCACGACGTAAGAGCCGCGTACCGGGAATCCGGGAAACGGGTCGATCTCGTTGCCGTCTTCATCGATCGACACTTCGTCGGTGAACTTGTCCCAGGTGAACCGGCTGTCCGACAATTTGATCGTGTTTCCTTCAAACGCGATACAGGACGGCGTATACGTGCCCGCGATATTCGTGTCCGCCGCGCAGCCCGCGGCGATGGCGAGCGAACAGAGAAGGGCTGTTTCCTTTGCGTTCATCGTCAGTCCTCGTGGCCGGCGCGCCATGTTTCCGGTACCCGAATGGCGATGACTTCGCCTTCGGCCGCTACGGCGCCTTCTGATATAGCCATGCAGTCCAAAATGGTTTTCCTGTCGGTGCATTCCCGAATCGTCGCCCGCAATTCGACGGGCTTGTCGATCTCTATCGGTTTCAGGTACCTGACGCTAAGATTACCGGTAACGCACCAGATCGGCGGTCCTTCGCCGACTTCGAACCCATCACGTTCGTAATAGTTTGCAATCGACGTGCACACGCAGTGACAGTCGATGATGCTGGCGATCGTACCACCATAAAGATACTGCGTCGGCCCGGCGCACTGCTCGGGCCGCGGTATGTAGGTGCAAACGGACTCCCTGCCGTCCCAGTGGCTCTTGATCTGCAGGCCTTCGGGGTTGTCAGGCCCGCAGCCGTAACAATGATTGTGCGGGATCCTGTCCTGGATCGCGGTCATTCCATTGCGCTCGTCGATGGGCGCAGGCCGGGAGCGAGATACATGGCGAGAAACGCGGCGGCGACGATCGATATCGGCGCAGCGATCGTAAACCACCAGGGATGCGGGATGATGATCAACATCGTGATCGCGCCGGCCAGCACGATGCCGCCCACGACGATGGCGTAGGGCAGCGGGCTCGATTTGGAAAGCAACGCGCCTGCCAGCGTTCCCAGGAAAGTGCCGGCCGCCCAGGCGGCGCCAACGAACAGGATGCTGCCAACCGGCAACGTCGATATGAACTCTCGTACTTCCTCCGGCTCGCCGAACTCGAAGTCGGTCGGCGGCGGATAGACGAGGTGGCCAATCATCTCGACAACCCGGATCGTAATTATCGCAACGATCACCCCGACAATCGCTGCAAGCAGCTTACGTATCATTCCTGCTCTCCCGTGGGCGCCGATGCTTCGGCGTTGCGTGCTGCCAGCGCCGACTGTATCCGCGCTGCGAGCGCATTTGCCTCGGACGCCACACGGCCGGTGTCCAGCGTCAGGAACTTGCCATCGCGCATCAATACAGCGCCGTCGACGACGACGGTCGAGACATCCTGCTCATCGGTGACGTACACGAGGTGCGACAGGACGTCGAACGTCGGTACATGGTGCACGTCATCGAATTCGACCTGGATGAGATCCGCGCGTTTGCCCGCTTCGAGCGAGCCGATGGAATCACCGAGCCCGATAGCCGTTGCGCCACCGATGGTTGCCATGCGCAATACGGTTGCCGCAGGCAGAGCTTCCGGGTCCATCCGATCGACTTTCTGGAGCAGCGTGGCGAGACGCATCTCCTCCCACATGTCGAGGTCGTTGTTGCTGGCCGCGCCGTCGGTGCCCAGGCCGACCCGGACGCCCGCCGCCAGCATCTTGGTAACCGGGGAGACACCGGACGCAATCTTCATGTTCGAGGTCGGATTGTGAATCACCCCGACCTTGCGGTCCCGCAGGATCGGGATCTCCTCGTCAGTCGGCCAGACGACGTGTGCCGCAATGGTCGGCCCCTCGAAGAACCCGATCCCCTCGAGCATCACGATACTGGTGCTGCCGTACGTATCTTTCGAGTACTGGACCTCGTACGGGGATTCCGACAGGTGAATGCTGATGGGAACGCCATACTCCTGCGCGGCTTCGCGCGTCTCACGAAGCTGCTCGGCATTCAGCGTGTAGTTGGCATGCGGGCCGAAGATCGGCGTGATACGGGAATTGCGGTCCTGCCATCGCTCGATGAATCCGACGCCTTTGTCGATCGAGTCCGCGGCACTCTCGGCATCCGGGCTGCGCTGGTCGATGACGGTCGCCGAAATCAATGCGCGCATGCCGCAGCGCTCGACGACGTCCGCGATTGCGTCCGGGTAGTAATACATGTCCACGAAGGTCGTCGTGCCGCCACGGATCATCTCCCAACAGGCAAGCTCCGTGCCGATGCGAACGAATTCAGCGTCGACGAACTCGACTTCGGCCGGGAAGATGTAGTTCGTGAGCCAGTCCATGAGCGCAAGGTCGTCGGCTACGCCGCGCAGCAGTGTCATCGCCGCGTGCGAATGGCCGTTGACGAGGCCTGGAAGCACGACGCGCCGTGAGCCGTCGAGAGACTCGCGCGCCTCGTAGGCGGCGTTTATCTCGTCTGCCGGCCCGACCGCAACGATCAGGCTATCGTCGACCGCAACAGCGCCGTTCTCGATGACCGTAAGGCTCTCATCCATCGTAACGACGTAGTCGCCGTTGACGATGAGATCGATGGTATTCGCTGTGGTTTGCGGAGGAGGGGGCTCCGCCGGCGTACAGGCGGCCAGCAGCAAGCCTGTGACCAGAAACAGGGTTGTTCGGTTCATGTTTCTTCCCAAATGAGGAGGGGCAGCCAAGGCTGCCCCTCCAAAGGTACTACAGTTACCCGCGTGCTCAGAAGCGGAAGCGCACACCGAACTGCAGGCGGTACGCCGACGCAATGCGCGCGATCGCCGGCTGCGGGACGATGGATGATGCGCCAACCGCCGGGTCATACGACGCGCTGGGCGTCAGCTCATACTGGTTGCCCACGATCCCGACGATCGCCGGCGCGACGTTGGACGGCGCCGTGTAGCTGTCGACGCGGCCCCAGTCGCTGTTGATCAGGTTGCCGAAGTTCTCGATGTCGAGGAACAGGTCGACAGCCGTGTCGCCGAACTTGATCTCCTGCTGCAGCCTGACGCTGAGGATATTCACCCAGTCGGATTCGCAGCTGTTTCGGCCGACGATGCCGCCGCGGGCACCACTCAGGCAGCCCTCGCTCGAGATGTAGGCATCCAGATCTGCAAGGAAGCCGGCATCACCCGTTATCAGCGGATCATTCACGCCCGTGGGTACGTACATCAACATCGGACCCGGGTTGTCGCCTTCGCTGCCGAAGTCGGCGAGGAACTGACCTCCGAACGTGGGTACGCCGCCGCTGCCGAATACGTAGGTGTAGTGGCGTCCCGAGCGGCCCGCGTAGGCGAGGCCGACAGTCGTCATGTTGTCGCCGAACAGTTCCTTCGACCAGATGAGGTTCGCCGTGATACGGTGCTCGACCTCGTACTTCGAGGGGCCGACCTGGCCGTTGTTGAGGTCCGTCTGCGCGTCGAAGGCATAGGTCTCGAAGCCGACGAAGCGGTTATAGGACCGCAGTTCGTCGACGTTCTGGTTGGCGTAGCCGATGTCGAAGTCGAAGTAGCCGAAGTCGGTGTCCCAGGCTTTCGAGAGGCTGGCCGTGAAGACCGTGCCGCTGCCTTCGCTCGTGTTGGTCACGATGTAGTCGCCGCCAGGCGTTACATCGTAGATCGGCCGCCCGTCTGGGGCCGTGCCGACCTGCGCGCGGCGGCTTTCGACGATGTTGTAGCCATCGTTGACTTCCGAGAGCACGAGGTCGGCCGCAACGACCCAGTCGTCGCCGAAGACGTATTCGGCGCCGAGACTGTACTTCCAGGTGCTCAGGATCTCGAAATCGGGCGCAATTGCGTCGACGCTGACGTTGGGGTCGAAGCCGATGTACTGCTGCAAATTGTCGAACGCGGCGGTCGGATCGGGCAGTCGTGCCACGGCTGCATCGATCGAGTCGCTGACCGGCGGACCGAAGAACGGCGCCAGGAAGCCCGCGAAGGTGCGCGTAACGCCGTTGCCCGAGTAGCTGTTCGACAGGATGATCAGCGGCGCGCCGCCGCCGAACAGCCCGGCGCCGCCGCGGATCGTGAGACGATCGGTTGGCGTCCAGTTGAAGCCGAAGCGCGGCAGCACGAGGTCCTTGCCGTCGAGGTTCGTCGTGTTGTCGAAACCGTTGCGGGCCGCAAAAGCGTCGTTACGGACGACCGGGTCGCTGTTGTCGTATTCGTCGAAGCGCACGCCGAACTTCAGCGTCAGGTCGCTGTTCGGCGTCCATTCGTCCTGGACGTAGAAACTGTTCACGGCAAGATCGAAGTTGGCCTCCGCGAAACTAGGGTCCGCGTTCGGATCATTGGAATTGCCGTAGAGCACGAAATCGACGATGCGGTTCTCGAGGTTGTCGAGCGAGCCGAACACGTACTGGCCCTTCGAGAACGGCAGGAACAGGTTGCGCACCGTATACTCTTCCTGCTCGAAACCGGCAGTGAGCAGGTGATCGCCGAGCTGGTAGTCCGCCTTGATCTTGAACAGCTGCGACTCGTTGTCGAGCTCGTTCGTGTGGCGGAAACGGTCGCCGCCGGCCGCGATCTTCCCTCCGGTCGGGAGGTTGATTTCGAAATCCGGGGTCGTCGTGTCGACGCTGATCTGGCGGTTCTCGACGTCCTTGATGCCGAATTTGAACTCGGTCGAGAACCGGTCATTCCACTGCGAGAACAGGCGTGCCGAGTAGGCAGTCAGCTTCTCGTTGATGTTGTAGCGGTTCGACTGCAGGACGGCGACTTCCGGGAAGTCGTCGAACAGCACGTCACCATCGGCCACCTGGTAGGTGAACGCGGCACGGTGATCTTCGTTGATGTTCCAGTCGAGCTTGAGGAGGATCTTCTCGTCCTGGTCATCGTCACTCGTGGCGAACGGGCCGGGGTCAAAACCATATTCGGTCTGCAGGATGCTGCGCGCGCGATCCACGTCCGCTTGCGTGACGCCTGCGATATTATCGATCGTCTGCGTATTCGACGGCCGGGTGGTCTCGAACTTCTCGTAGTTCGCGAAGAAGAACAGCTTGTCGCGGATGATCGGGCCGCCGAACGTGAAGCCGTAGTAGTCCTCGCTGAAATCGCCGATCGCGAGATCGACGCCGTCCGACTTATCGCCGGTCAGGCTGTCGTCGGTCGTGAAGTAGTAGGCGCTGCCTTCGAAGTCGTTGGTGCCGGACTTCGTCACGATGTTGATGTTGCCGCCGATGAAGTTGCCGTAGGTGACGTCGAAAGGCGCGATGTTGACGTTGATGGCTTCAATGGCGTCGATCGAGATTGGCGTACGCTGGGTGGCGGACGCGTTCTTCGACAGTCCGAAGTTGTCGTTCTGCGCCACGCCGTCGATGGTGACGCTGTTGAAGCGGAAGTTCTGGCCCGCCATGGACACCGCGGGGCCGCGGGCAACGCTGTTGTCCACGAGGATCTTGGGCTCGGTCGCGAGCGTGCTGACGAAATCGCGTGACAACGAGGGCGTGCCGTCGATCGTACTGCGGTCGAAATCACGCCCCACGCCGATGATCTGCTCCTCCGCGACCATCTCGGCCGTTACGACGATCTCTTCGAGCGTTGCGGCGCGTGCGGCGAGGGGAACGACCTCCGTCTCGTCGAGCTTGAGGATGATGTCCGTAACCCGATCCGCGGCATAGTCCGAACCGGGCGGAATGGTCACTTCGTAAGGCCCGCCGACCGCGAGACCGCGCAGCGTCGCGATGCCGCTGTCGTTCGCGGTCACAGAGATGACGCGGCCGGTTGGCACGTGGGTCACCGTGATCGGGACCCCGCCGACGCGATTGCCGGTCTCATCGGTGACTTCCACACGAATGGAGGACGTCGTGGACTGTGCGTGGACCTGGGTGGAAAACAGAACAGTCGCAATAGCGACCAGGGAAATAGCAAATAGCTGAGACTTCAGTAGCGACAAACGCGCCATGACGATCCCCCTTCTTATTGGTTATAGGAGCTGACGCCCGGTCACAGAAGTATAGCCCAGCTCAGTTGGACGGTATATCGCGTGAAGTAATATTTTGAAAAGATTACGATATCCCGTCGGCCATTCAGGTGTAATGGCTGCCCGCCGTCCGCAGTGAGGTCAAATCGACGTGGAAATACTCGACGCCATACCGGCATACAGGGCGCCACCCGGCGGCCGGCTGGACAACGCCATGCTCGCCGATTACCGGGCCGCCGGTGTGCTGATCCTGGAGGATTTCGTTCCGGTCGAAGCCTGCGATCGGCTGCGCGCACGGGCGCTCGAACTGGTTGATGAATTCGATCCGCAGACGGTGCGGCACGTTTTTTCGACGACCAAGCAGACCCAGCTTGATGACCGCTATTTCTACGAGTCCGGGGACAAGATTCGCTTCTTCCTCGAAGACGACGCCTTCGACGACAGCGGCAGGCTCAAACAGGCGAAGGAACACTGCCTGAACAAGATGGGCCACGCGATGCACGATCTCGACCCGGT
>JAACFE010000015.1 GCA_009937525.1 Gammaproteobacteria bacterium | reverse complement strand
GCCATGGCGCATGCCCGTGAATTCGGAGATGCTGCCGGGCGACTGCTCGCCGGACTGAAAATCTGCCGCTTCGTACAGCGGGCGGCATTCGGGCTGAATCAGCCTGCGGAAGTTCTGGCCGACGAGCGAGTCCGACGAATATCCGAACATGTTCTCAGCGGTCCGGTTCATCGATTCGATATTGCCGTGCTCGTCCACGGTAACGATTCCGTCGACGACGTTGTTGACGATCGCGTTGAGACGCTGGGAGCCCGCGCGCAGCGCCTCGCCCTGCGCCGAAGTCCTGCGCAAAAGGACAAGGCTCAATGCTGAACTGAACAGCGCTACGATCACGATCAGGTAGAGGCTGCCGACGCCCCCGCGCCGCGCCGCATCGAGATCGAGCAGCCGTTGATCGAGCAACTGGTCCATCGCCGCGATGATGTCGAGGCCGGACTGGAACGCCTGGTCCATGCGCGCCATGGTTGTCGCCGCCTCGGTTTCCGCCGCACTGATAAGGGCCGGATCGGCTCCGGCAAGCCGCAGGGATTCCCGCTGTTCGGTGAGTTCGAGGACGCGACTCGCGAGCGCCTCGACTTCTTCCGCCGCCGTATCCATCCCGCGGTAGTAATTGCCGAGGTCCACCTGGGAACGGCCGTGCATGTCGAGTCGACTGCGCGCCTGACGGTATTCCTGAAGATATCGCGTCAGTGCCTTTTTCTGCGCGGCAACTTCGTAGTTCTCCAGCACGTCGTTGCCGGGCCGATTGAGGTTGCGCCACGGGTCGAAGAGCGCATGCACGTCCTTGTCCATTGCGGTCACGTCATTGGACTCGGCCCAGTTGCTCTGGATCGTGAACAGCAGATTAAAGGTCCAGACGGAGAACGCGAGGATTAGTAGCCCCGCTACCCCGTAGGCGAGGTTGTGGCGTTCTTGCTTTTTCATCAACCCCAATCTTCGGGGGCAGATCCCCGAAACCCGAATGTGCAGCGGCCGCGCCTATACATGATTTTAGTCATTCGACCAGCGATGGCGCCCTACGAAGGTACAGTTCTTTCCCGACAAGTGGGCCAGTTCCGACGTCGATGCCGTAAACTGCCGGGAATTCGCTTCGTAATCAGAATGTTACCTTTTCCCCGTCAGGCCGATCAGGTTGATCCTGACCCCGCGCTGCGGGAAATACTAACAGTCGAAACCAATAAATAGGGATACGATTTATTGAGTATGAATCCGTCCAACAGAGCGGATTTTTCAACATGGCCGGCCTCGGAAAAGAATATAAAGCAGGCGAGGTGATCTTCCGGCAGGGGGATACGGGCAACTGCATGTTCGTCATCCAGAATGGTGAAGTCGAAGCGATCGCCGAATCCGATGGCCGTGAATTCCGGCTGCGGAGAATGGGGCCGAACGACTTCTTTGGTGAAATGGCACTGTTCGAGGAAGAGACCCGAACGGCCACGATTCGCACCACGAAGCCCACGCGCATCCTTTCCATCGACAAGAAGAATTTTCTGGGCGGTATTCACGAGGACCCGTCGCTGGCTTTTCGAATCGTGCAGACGATGTCGCACCGAATTCGTGACCTGACGGACAGGCTGGCGAGGTACGAACAACAACAATAAGAACAGAGGCGCGGAAATCCTGCGCCGAGCGAGACAAGTATGGTTGAGGGGCTGGAACTCCTGACTGGCAAAGCACCAAAACCGCATAAGGGTGAGGCGATGGCGCTGGAGGACGGCTCCAGGATCGCCGTTATCGGAGCCGGTCCCGCCGGCTCCATGTTCAGCCACTTCTTCCTCAGCATGGCCGAGACCGTGGGGCTCAGTGTCAACGTCGACATCTTCGAGCCGAGACGATTCTGCCATCGGGGCCCCGCAGGATGTAATCATTGCGGCGGCATCGTTTCCGAATCGCTGGTACAGCGATTGGCCACCGAGGGACTCAGTCTTCCGGACTGCGTCGTACAGCGAGGCATCGAATCCTATACGCTGCATACGGACGTCGGTGACGTCGAGATCGCGACGCCGCTCCAGGAAAAGCGCATCGCCGCCATCTATCGCGGCAACGGGCCGCGCTCGTCGGAACCTGTGGATACTCAAAGTTTCGACGGGTACCTGCTCGACCTCGCGAGGAACAGAGGTGCCAGGGTCATACCGAGGCTCGTGACAGACGTACGGCGCAATGAAGACCTGATGACGGTGCACTGCGCGGACCAGTTCAGCGACTCTTACGAGCTCGTGGTCGTCGCAACCGGCATCAACAGCCGCCTGATGGAAATGCTGGAGAACGAGACGGCTGAGTTCGCTCGACCGGCTCGAACCAAGACCTTCATTTGCGAATTCCACCTGGGACGGGACGTCATCAGAGAAACATTCGGCCCGTCGATGCACGTATTCCTCCTGGATATTCCGCGACTCGAATTTGCCGCACTGATCCCCAAGGGGGACTACGTCACCCTTTGCCTGCTGGGAGACGACATTGACGAGAATCTCATCGATACGTTCTTCAGCTCCCCCGAGGTTCGCGACCGGTTCCCGGGCGGAGTCATTCCCGGCCACGTCTGCCACTGCTATCCCCGCATCAACATCCGCGCAGCGACACCGGTGTACGGCGATCGGCTGGTCCTGATCGGCGACAGCGGAACCACCCGCCTGTTCAAGGATGGCATCGGCGCCGCCTACAGGACGTCCAAAGCCGCCGCCAAGACGGCAGTGTTCCACGGCGTCAGCGCGGAGGACTTCAAGAACTACTACGCCCCCCTGTGCCGCAGGATCGATAACGACAACCGTGTCGGCAAACTCGTGTTCACCTTCGCGAGCCTGGTCCAGAAATCGCGATTTGCCCGACGCGGGATACTGAACATGGCCGCGAACGAGCAGCAGCAGGTGGATGGGCCCAGGCGCATGTCGGGCGTGCTCTGGGACCTCTTTAGCGGCAGCGCGTCCTACACCGACGTGTTCCTGCGCACCCTGCATCCGGCCTACGTTGGCACTTTGCTCTGGAATCTCGTCGCCGCCAATCTGCCGCGCGGCGCGGGCCGTATCGGCCGAGATGCAGAACGAGGAGATGACCATGTCCGCCACTAGGACCCGACATGGCGGCCCGGTCGAACTGCCGTTCCAGGTCCTGGCACGTCAATCCGAGAAAATGCCTCCGTGCCAGGCGAGGTGTCCCAACAGCGGCGACATACGGAGCTGGCTCGGCATCATCGCCCAGCGCGGCAGAAACGGGCTGAGCCTCGATGAAGCCTACGATAAGGCCTGGCGCAGGCTCGTCGAATTCAACCCGATGCCTGCCACGATCGGTCGCATCTGCCCGCATCCCTGCGAGGACTTGTGCAGCCGCGCGGAGAAGGACGGCGCGGTGTCCATCAACGCAATGGAGCGCTTTCTCGGCGACTGGGGGCTGTCGCGGGCGCTCGAACTGCCGCAACGCGCGACGGAACGTTTCCCGGAATCCGTGGCTGTCATCGGCACGGGTCCCGCAAGCCTGTCTTTCGCCTACCAGATGGCGCGCCGCGGCTACCCTGTCACGATGTACGACAAGGACCAGCAGCCGGGCGGCATGCTGCGCCACGCCATCCCCGATTATCGATTGCCCAGGACGATACTGGACGCGGAAGTAGAGCGGATCCTGGCTCTCGATATCTCGCTGCACAGCAACGTCGAGATCGGGCATGACGAGTCCCTGCAAGCGCTGAGAGACGAGCATGCGATGATATTCCTGGGTCTCGGGGCGCAGGCACCGAAGTACCTCGGCATTCCAGGCGAGAAAGGCCCCGGCGTGATCGCCGGTATCGGCTATCTTCGGCAGCACAAGGACCTCGACGAGATCGAACTGGGGGCGCAAGTGCTCGTGATCGGCGGCGGCAACACCGCGATCGACGCCGCCCGGAGTGCAAGACGGGATGGTGCCCGCGTGACGCTCGTTTATCGGCGCGGCGAATCCGAGATGCCCGCGGCACAGCAAGAGATCGACGACGCTCGACAGGAAGGGGTCGAATTCCGGTTCCTGTCGACTCCCGCACGGATCATCCGCGACAGGGACCGTGTCAGGCAGGTTGAAATTCAGGGCATGCGACTCACGGAGCCGGATGCCGATGGTCGCCGGCGACCCGAACCGGTACCCGGTGAACTCGAGCAATTGCCGGCGGACAGCGTGATCGTCGCGGTATCGCAGATGCCCGGATGGCGAGCAGCCGACCTCGGGCTGGACTCGGAATCCTGGTTGCAGGCCGACGATGAAGGCAAGCTCGAACGCGGTCTCTTCACCGGTGGTGACGACCTGGGCCCCGGCATCGCCAGCCGGGCCATTGCCCAGGGACGTCGCGCAGCCGAATCGGCTCACGCGGAACTCCGCGGCCTGGCGCCGGCGCCGCGGCCCAGGACCTTGCGGATAACCCATGAGTCCGTCCGGACGGACTATTACGCCGATCGTCCACGGTCACAAACTCCGCGACGCCCCGAAGAAGAATGGCTGACAGACCCGGCCGTCGAGATCGATCTGACGCTGAGTTACGAACAGGCCAGCGAGGAAGCGGCACGATGCATGTCATGCGGCCTCTGCTTCGACTGCCAGCAATGCTACATGTACTGCAACCCCGGCGGGTTCACGCGCGTCGCAGAAACGCGGCCTGGGCATTACTTCGTGATGGCACTCGATCTTTGCGAGGGTTGCGGCAAATGCATCGAACTCTGCCCCTGCGGCTACCTCGAAGCTCGGGATACTGCCGGCTGAGTATCACCGACATCGCATGATCACGTGCCGATATACGCTATCGCAAGGCCGTTAATGAGCACGTGCATGATGTTGTCGACGATGATGACCAGCCATCCTGAGAGCCACGGTGGCGTATTCGGGTGAAATCCCGTTGCCTTGCACTCGGACCACTCGGCGCTTCCGGGCCAGGGCCGGTTTTTCAGCCACGCGACGTATCTCGCCAGGTGCCAGCGGTCGATCACGAAATGAGTCCCGCCAATCACCGCGAGCGTGGCGGGATTCTGTGTAATGAACAGAAACGGTATCAGGTAGAAGAGGCAATGCACGAGCGCTGGCAACGAGCGTTTCGTCTTTTCGACGGCCATCCATTCGCTCTGCAGCAAGTAATCGCCTACAGCATGCGCTACTAGTTGATCGGCTGTGAACATCGGTGCCCTGCACTGTGCAAAGTCTGACGAAACGCTCCCCGAAGCTGGAATGATCTGGCTTCGGCGGACGGGATAACCGTTGCCATATTATGGCCGACTGGCAGCCAACGCAAAGCAGGCCGCGGCGAACCGGGACCGCAAATCATTCCGGCTCGATAACGCGGTAAAACGGGAATAACAGGTCATCGTGGTCCTGGCGTTCGAAAACGATATCGTTGCGTGCAGCGACCGCATCGTGGACGCGCTCCGTAATCAAGGTCTCGTTGCCGCGCGCAATATCCTCACCAAGCTTGGAAGCGCGGTTCATCTCGTCACCTTGCGCAAGGTTCGGGCCGATGGCGAGTACATGACCATAGCCCACTCCGGCACAACACAAGGTCGGATGCTCGGATGCAAGCGACGATGCATTGAACAACTGCACGCGTCGATGTATTTCGAGCGCCGCATCGATCGCGCTGTCGGGTTCCGTGAATAGCGCCACGATGTCGTCGGCGAAGCAGCGCACGAGTTCGGCGCCGTAATCCTGCAGAACGGGAATCGTCACCCGTTGCGCATCCAGTATCCTGGTCAGACTTTGCATTTCTCCGAGCTTGACCGTGGATATCGTGAACCCGGTCATGTCGATCGACAGAATCGCACGCTCCCGCGAGTACTTGCGCCGAAACTCCGCTTCGTCGATTTCGCCGCGCTGCAGCCTGAAGAAATCCTCGTAAACCTCTTTACTCCAGCCCTCGAAGCTGGCGAGCGTGTCTACGTCTTCCAGAAGTCTGTGCGGGTATTTCACGTCTTTACCTTGTTCCAATAACGTCTCTGCCTGTCCCGGCTCGTCCGTCGTGGCTATTCCTGATGTCCGTTGGCGAGATCAGGTGGAAACATCCACCGGTTCAGTTTCCTTTTTTTCGGCTCGCTTCGCTATTGCTGCGGTCATGCCCCGAAACAGGAACGCGTGAACCGGTAGCAATAAATACCAGTAAATGAGCCCCGCCGGCCCGGCGGGATGCCAGTATGCGGTCGCCCTGAGAGCGCGATGGTCGCCGAGGTCATCGATCTCGAACTCGAGTACACCGGAGCCCGGTCCGCGCATTTCCATGAGCAGGGTCAGACGCCTGCCCGGCTCCGCCGCGATAACGCGCCACGCATCCACGACGTCACCCACTCTCAGTTCGCTGGGGTGCCTGCGGCGACGGTAGAAACTCGGACCACCGGCAAACCAGTTGATCAGTCTCCGCAGGAACCAGAGCGACTCCGCATAGTAGTAGCCTTCGTCGCCTCCGAAAGCCATCACCTGCCGCCAGAGCGCCTCCTTGCTCGCCCGCGTCGACGCCGTGCCTCCTGCCTTCTTCGCGTAATACGCATATTCAGGATGGAAGTTTCGGCAAACGATGGAGCCTTCGGCCCAGTGCGCGCAAAGCGTATTGTTCTGTTCCGCCTTTAGCGCCGCGTTGACGGATTCCTTGAAGGTCTTCAGCTGTAGCGGGATCAGTTCCCTGATGGCCTTGTCCTCGGCAATGACGTCGTGCTCGAGTCCATCGATCAGCGCGCGGGCAATATTGGTGGGTACGGCGGTCACCAGCTTCAGCCAGTATGAGGACAGGCGCGGAGTCAACACGGGCAGACTCAGGAGCAAGAAGCGCTTGTCGATAATCTCCCCGTACTGGCGCATCAACTGCTCGTAGGTGAGCACCTCCGGGCCGCCGACGTCATAGATCCTGCCTTCCGTCTCGGGCAGGCGCGCGACCCCGACCAGGTAGTCCAGCAGGTTGTCCAGCGCGACCGGTGTGGAGCGTGACTGTACCCAGCGCGGCGTGATCATGACCGGCAGGTAGTTGACGAGGTCGCGAATGACCTCGTAGGCCGCGGATCCCGGACCGACGATCATGCCGGCCCGAATCTCGGTCACGGGCACCGACCCGTGTCGCAGAACGTCGCCCGTCTCGGCCCTGGACTTCAAATGCAGTGAGCGCGGATCCGCTGGAATCAGCCCGCCGAGGTACACAATCCGCTTGATGCCGGCGTCGGCGGCAGCTGCCGCAAAGTTTTTCGCCGCCTCGACATCCAGTTCCGCGAAATTCTTGCCGGCCGCCATCGAGTGCACGAGATAGAAGGCGATTTCGATATCCTGCACCGCTGCAGGCAGCGTCCCCGGGTCCAGCGCATCCGCTTCGACGAGCTCCGCCTCGCGCCAGTCACGCGCCTCCAGCACGGCCCGGTGGCGCGCGGCTGCGCGCACCTGCCAGCCGGACTCGATGAGCCGCGGTACCAGGTTGGTCCCTATGTACCCGCTCGCACCGAAAACCAGCGCCCTGGTCCTTGCCGTCACATCGGTTCTCCGTCACACATGGGAGGGAATTGTCGAACGGCGCCGTGGCGGCCGCAAGCCTGTAACAACTATGTGGAAAGCCACGATAGCCCCGGCCCCTCGCTTGTCCTAGCGTCTAGCAAGGACCCAGCGAGGATTGTGCCATGAGTTCAAAATCCCTGATTTCGTTCGGTATCGTCCTTTTCTGCATCGTACTCGCGGGCTGCGAACGCCAGGTCAGCTACTCGGCCAATGTAAAGCCTATCCTCGATAATTACTGCGTCAGCTGTCATACCAGCGCCGGTGAAGGCGAGTTGGCGAGCGGTCTGGCCCTGGATGACTACGATTCCCTGATGCGGGGCACGAAGTTCGGACAGGTGGTCGTGCCGGGCAGCGCCTTGTCCAGCTCGCTCTACCTGGTCATCACCGAGAAGGCGGATTCGAAGATCCACATGCCGCCGCATCACGACGAGGCGCTGGCCGAAGGCAGGGGATTCGCGCTGTCCAGGACGAACATCGAAACCATCGGCACGTGGATCGACCAGGGCGCGAAAAACAACTGATCAGTATCAACCGACCGCGCGCCGCCGTACGAACTTCTCGAGTTCGACTGCGACGAGGACGACCGACCCTATCCCGAAACAGGCCGCGAGCTGCGTGCCGGACAGCGGCTGGGTCCGGAATACGGTATTGAGCGGCGGCAGATAGATAACCGCGAGCTGCGCCAGCACGGTCACGAGAATCGCGACAACGAGCGCCGGGTTGCTGAACAAGCCGATGCTCGCGAGCGAGAGCTGTTCCGAACGGATCGCCAGGCAGTGGAACAGCTGCGCGATGACCAGCACCGTGAATACCATCGTCTGCCACTCGGCCTCGTTCCTTGTCCACGTCCATGCCTGCGTCGCGAGCGTCAGGCCGCCGATCAGGAGGCCCACCCAGAGTATGTGACCGGCCATGCCGTGCGCGAAGATGCTCTCCTCCGGCGGCCTCGGCCTGCGCTGCATGGCGTCGCGTTCCGCGGGTTCCGCCGACAACGCAAGACCCGGGAGCCCGTCCGTCACCAGGTTGATCCAGAGAATGTGCAGGGGCAGCAATGGCAAGGGCAGGCCGAGCAGCGGTGCAAGCACCAGCACCCAGATCTCGCCCGAGTTGCTGGTCATCGTGTAGCGGATGAACTTTCGGATGTCGTCGAAGATCCGCCGACCCTCGTTCACGGCCGTCACGATCGTGGCAAAGCTATCATCCAGAAGTACGAGTTCGGCGGCCTCGCGCGCCACGTCCGTGCCGCGCCGCCCCATCGCGACGCCAATAGTGGCGGCCTTGAGCGCAGGGGCATCATTGACGCCGTCGCCCGTCATCGCGACGAAGTGCCCCCGGTCCTGCAACGCCCGAACGATGCGGATCTTTTGTTCCGGGTCGACTCGTGCGTACACGCGGATGCGCTCGACGTGCTGTTCGAATTCGTCATCCGACAGCACCGCCAGCTCATCGCCCGTGAATGATTCCGACGCGCCATCGGCGATCTCCAGTTGCCGGGCGATCGCCCGGGCCGTTGCCGGGTGGTCGCCGGTAATCATGACCGGCACGATGCCCGCCGCACGGCACTCGCGTATGGCGTCCAGCGCCCCCGCGCGCGGCGGATCGATCAGCCCGGCGAAGCCCAGGAAGGTCCAGCCCGTCTCCAGTTCGGCCGCGCTGACTTCGCCTGTACCCGTGAAGTCGTCGCGAAAGGCCAGCGCAAGGACCCGGTAACCGCGCTCGGCCATCGTGTCGGCAGCTTCGAGCAGCGAATCCGTCATCGCCACCCTGCCCTGGCTCGTCAACTGGTCCCTGCAGCCCTCGATGACCCGCTCCGGCGCCCCCTTGACCAGCGCCAGCGCGCCGTCGGACCCGTCATGAAGCGTCACCATGCAGCGCCGCTCCGCTTCAAACGGGAGTTCACCAGTCCTCGGCAGGCGCTGCACGAGCGCCCGCTTGTCGCAACCCATTGCCTGCGCGCCCGCGAGCAGCGCGAGTTCCGTAGGGTCCCCACGCATCGAGTCGGCATCGGCATCGTTGCACAGCGCGAGTACCTCCCCGATGCGCTGTCCGAGCAATCCCGGCAATGCCGCCGTCAGCTCGGTATGCTCGGCGCCGTCCGCGTAAAGAACCGATAGCGTCATGCGATTCTCGGTAAGCGTGCCGGTCTTGTCCGCGCATATGTAGGTGACCGAACCCAGGGATTCGACCGCGGGCAGACGCCGCACGAGCGCGTTCTTCTCTCCCAGCCGCCGCGCGCCGAGGCCCAGCGCGAGCGTTATGACGGCGGGCAGCGCCTCCGGCACCGCCGCAACGGCAAGGCTGAGCGCGGTCATGAACATCAGCAAGGCCGGCTGGCCCTGCAGCAAACCGGTCGCGAACACGATGCCGCAGATAGCCAGCACAACGAGTGCGATGCGCCGGCTGAATCGTGCCAGGCGCCGCTGCAGCGGGGTCCTGGCTTCGCCCGCTCCGCGCAACAGGTCGGCGATGCGGCCGATCTCCGTGGCCCGCCCGGTCGCGATGACGACACCGCTGCCGCGGCCTCGCGTTACCAGGGTGCTCTTGTAAGCCATGTTCCGGCGCTCGCCCAGTGCCGTCTCGCCGGCGTGCACGACGTCGTCGGTCTTCGACACGGGCACCGACTCCCCGGTCAGCGCAGACTCGTCCACCCCGAGGTCGACGGCGTTTATCAGGCGCATGTCCGCCGCCACGACATCACCGGCTTCGATCTGCACGATATCCCCCGGAACCACGTCCCGCGCCGGAATCTCCAGTAGTTCCCCATCCCTCAAGACCCGGGCTGTCGGCGCGCTCATGCGCCGCAGCGCAGCGATCGCCCGCTGCGCGCGATACTCCTGGATCACCCCGACCGTCGCGTTGAGTGCGACGATGACGACAATCGCGGCCGTATCGATCACGTCGCCCAGCCACCCGGAAATGACCGCCGCCGCCAACAGGAGCGCAATCATCACGTCCGCGAACTGGTGTGCAAACAAGCGCAACACGCCGTGCCCGCGCTGCGCCTCGATCTCGTTCGCGCCGATCTCCTCGAGCTTTTCCTGTGCGTCTCGGTTGCTCAGTCCGGAATCGGGAGACGTGCCGAGCAAACTCAGGATCGTGGCCGCATCCTTGCGGTGCCACGGCTCGACCGGATGAGGACGGTTCATAGCGATTCCCGCCGATATGCTCCTCGTTCAGCGCTGGAAGGCGACGTAATCCTCCTGCCGCAACTTTGCATGCGCCGCCGCGAGCCTCGCGATCGGGACCCGTGGGCCGGAGCAGGAGACGTAGTCAAGCCCCACGTGATGGCAAAACCGGATGGACTCGGGGTGCCCGCCCTGCTCGCCGCAGATCCCGATCTTGAGGTCGCTTCGGACCTGGCGGCCGTTGTACACGGCCATGTTGATCAGCTGGCCGACGCCCTGGACGTCGAGTACCTCGAACGGGTTGTCCTGCAGGATCCCCGAATCGTTGTACATGGGCAGGAACTTGTTCTCGGCATCCTCTCGCGAGAAGGAGAAGGTCGCCTGGGTAAGGTCGTTGGTGCCGAAGGAGAAAAACTCGGCGCTTGCCGCGAGTTTTCTTGCGCGCGTGCAGGCGCGCACGGTTTCGATCATCGTGCCGAACTTGAAATCGACGGACTCGCCGAATTCTTTCTTGAGTTCTGCCGTCCTCCGGTCCACGGTCTGCCTCACGTGCAGGAGCTCCTCGGAGGTAATGACCTGCGGCACCATGATCTCCGGCTGCACCCTTATGCCCTTCTGCGCGCACTCGGCTGCCGCTTCCAGGATCGCCTCGATCTGCATTTCGTAGATTTCCGGGTACGTGATTCCCAGCCGTACGCCGCGGTGGCCCAGCATCGGGTTCGTCTCCTGCAGCTCCCGGACCTTCTTCAGCATGCGTTCCTTGGTGCTTATCGCATCGATAACGATCTCTTCGTTGAGTTCGCTGAACGGCTCCGGAAGCGGTGACGGATCGGTCATCGTCGCAAGGGCGGTTTCACGACCGCGCACGACGTCGCGGTACAGACTCAGTGTCCTGATCTGTTCCAGCAGCTGCTGCTCGGTCGGCAGGAATTCATGCATCGGGGGATCGAGCAGGCGCACGGTAACCGGATCCGGTGCCATGACCGTGAACAGGTCGATGAAATCCGCGCGCTGAAACGGCAGCAGCCTGTTCAGAGCCGCTTTGCGGTCCTCGGCATTGTTGGCAAGGATCATGTCGATGACGACGGGCAGGCGGTCGCTGGCGTTGAACATGCGTTCCGTGCGACACAGCCCGATACCCATCGCGCCATACTCGCGCGCCCTCCTGGCCGCGTCCGGCGTGTCGGCGTTGGCCATGACCTTGAGATCGGCGGTCTCATCTGCCCAACCGAGCAGCGTACGCAGGTCGTCGGAGAAGTCCGCCTCCAGCGTGGGGATGGCGCCCAGATAGACCTCTCCGGTGCCACCATCCAGGGTGATGATGTCGCCCTCGTGAATCACGTGGCCGCCGACGTGGGCCATCCGCAACGCAACATCCACGGTGATGCCTTCCGCGCCGGCGACGCAGGGCTTGCCCATTCCACGCGCCACGACGGCCGCATGCGACGTCTTGCCGCCACGGCTGGTCAGTATGCCCTGCGCGGCAAAGAACCCGTGAATATCCTCGGGACGTGTCTCTTCCCGGACCAGGATGACCTGCTCGCCGGTATTGCCCATCTTTTCGGCAAGATCGGCATCGAAGACGCACTTGCCGGATGCCGCACCCGGAGACGCCGGCAATCCGTACGCAACGGGCTCATCATTGCTGGCCGGATCCAGCGTCGGATGCAGCAGTTGCTCGAGAATCTCGGGCTCTACCCGCAGGAGCGCCTGGTCCCTGCCGATCAACCCTTCCCTCAACATGTCGACCGACGTTTTGACACGGGCGGCCGCGTTCATCTTGCCGTTGCGCGTCTGCAGGCAGTAGAGCGTGCCCTTCTCGATCGTGAACTCGTAGTCCTGCACTTCCCCGTAATGCGTTTCGAGCTTGTTGCGGAGTTCGACGAGCTGCGCATACTGCGCGGGCATCTCTTTTTCCATCTCGGCGAGTGGTTTCGGCGTGCGGATGCCCGCGACCACGTCCTCGCCCTGGGCATTCGTCAGGTATTCACCGAACATCTCGTTCTCGCCGGTCCCGGGATTTCGCGTGAAGCCCACACCCGTCGCACAGTCGTCGCCCATGTTCCCGAACACCATCGTGCAGACGTTGACGGCGGTGCCATTGGCCATGTCCGGCGTGATATTGAATTCGCGCCGATAATCCACGGCACGCTTGCCCATCCAGGAGCGGAACACGGCTTCGACCGCGAGCTGCAGCTGGCGCATGACGTCCTGCGGAAACTCTTCGCCCGTTTCCTGGCGAACCACGAGCAGAAACTTGTCGCTGATCTCCCTCAGGTGCCCCGCTTCGAGGCCGATATCGGCCTTGACGCCGGCGCGTTGCTTGACGTCGTTGAAGTGCTCGTCGAACTTCTCGTCGCCGATGCCGAACGCGACCTTGCCGAACAGCTGGATGAACCGGCGGTAAGCGTCGTAGGCGAAGCGCTCGTCGCCGGTCTGTTCGATCAGTCCCGCGAGCGTCTCGTCGTTCAGCCCGAGGTTCAGTATCGTGTCCATCATCCCCGGCATCGACAGCGCGGAACCGGACCTGACCGAGACCAGCAGCGGGTTGTCAGCGACCCCGAATTTTCTTCCCGTCGCCGCCTCCAGGCCCGCGATTGCGTCGCTGATCGACTCCGGCAACCCCGCCGGAATTTCGTTCTCCTGGAGGTAGTCGAGGCAAGCCTCCGTCGTGATTACGAAGCCGGGAGGCACATTGAGGCCGATCTGCGTCATCTCGCACAGATTGGCGCCCTTGCCGCCAAGCAGTTGCTTGTTCTTGCCGTCGCCTTCCGAAAATGAATAGACAAGTTTTCTTTTCATGCGATTCCAGTCTTCCCGATTGATCGTCAATTCTAGTCGAAAACTGCGCCCGCGTTGCCGACCGGCCTATAGGGGCAAACCACTAGCGTATCGATAACGCGTCCGAAGCATTGCCGTTCCGCCGCACTTCAACAATACTCTCCCGCTGCGGTTCTTGGGGAGGTCTCAGAGAGAGTCTCCGGCATTACGGAATGGATTTCACGCTCTACTGGTTCATGTTTCCGGTCTCGATCCTGGTCGCGACCTGCGCAATGCTGAGCGGCATCGGCGGCGCCGCACTGTTCACGCCGATTTTCATTCTGGTGTTTCCGCTGCTCGGGCCCGAGTACGTGCTGGGTTCGACGGTCGCAGCTATCGTAACGGCGCTGATCACGCAGACCTTCGGCTTCCTGTCGGGCTTCATCGGCTACTACCGCCGCAGACTGATCGACTATCGTCTGGCGCAGCGCATCATCATGGTATCGGTGCCGGTGGCGGTGGCGGGCGCCCTGACCGCGGGTGTCGTCCACGACAGCGTATTGCTCGCGAGCTATGGGGTACTGGTTGCAGTCCTGTCGGTCGTCATGTGGCGCAACCGGCCGCCGGCACGCGCAGCGGCGGCCGCGACAACCGCCATGGAACAGTGCACGATCGTTGATTCGAAAGGACATTCCTACAGCTACGACGTGCCAGGGCTCGGGCTGCGCAGCAAGGTGCTGACCGGAATCGGGGCTTTCCTGACGGGCATGGTATCGGTGGGCATCGGCGAGGTAACGATCTCGCAGCTGACGCGCAAGGGTCTCCCCATTGCCGTCGCGGCGGCAACGTCCGTCCTGGTCGTGATCACGACGGTCGTTTTCGCGTCGACGACACTCGTCGTTCAGCTGATCAAGAGTGGCGGCTGGACCGCGGTGCCGTGGAACCTGCTGTGTTACGACATTCCGGGCGTCCTGATCGGAGGCCAGATCGGGCCGCGGCTGCAGGGCCGGATATCACCCCACACGATGCGCAGGGCAATCAGCGTGCTGTTCGTCCTGTTGTCGATAGCGATGCTGTTCGTGGCGCTCCGCAAGCTCGGCGCAGCGTAAGGCGCTACAGGTTCGTTCAGGGCGCCCTGGAATCAAGTCTGTCGAGAGCGGCGGCGGTATCCGGGGCAACTTCGATGCTGTCGTCCTGCTCCAGCAACTCGTTGAGAACCCAGCCCGCCGATTCCTCACCGTCCAGGAATCGACTTTCGAGCCACGCTGCTGCCTGCTGTTTGTCGTAGGTGGAATACAGCTGGCCGATGTAATAGTCGACGTGCCAGGACGACCGCTGGTCCGAGCGCAATGTCGACGACATCGTCCGGAGTATCGATATCAGCCGGTCGGTATCGATCGCCTCGCAGCGGGTTGTCGAGTAGATATTGACCACGTTCGATAATGCCTGGGAGACCTCGATTTCAAGCTCCCGACCCGTCACATCCGGCAGCCCGGTGTAAAGCCGTTCATCCGGCGGGGCGCCGATCGCACACTGGACGTACAACTTCTGCAGCCTGGCACGCAGCGCCTCGTGAGGGGACTCCGCGATGACGCGGTCCAGCAGCTGCATAGCTGGAGCGATTCTTCCCTCTTCAAGGTATATCTGCGCCATGTTGCTCGCGGCCCGCGGCGACAGATAATCGCGTGCGAGCGCGAGACGGTATGCCTGCTGCTCGTCCGACCAGGTGACTGCCTTCGCGTGCGAAACAACCGCGACAGCGCCGAAGTACACGGCGGCAATTCCGATCGCCCAGCCGCGGGGTTCCCGTCGGAGCAGGACGTAAGCAAGTACGATGAGCGCCAGGTACAGACCCGCTGACGGCAGGTAATTGCGATGCTCGTAGTAGAGTTCCAGCGGGAACACCGAGCTTTCCAGCAGATGTCCGGCCAGGAAGAAAGCGACTCCGAACGCAATGATGCCCGCGGTTTCATGGCCCCGATGACGAATGGCAAAGACCAGCAGGCCGACGAGGCCCGCGAGTGCGACAGCCGTCGACACCGGGGAGAACAGCCCTGTCGATACGGGAATACCGTCCTGGTAAAGCCCGGTGGCCGTTGATGTCGGCACGACAATCTGGATCATGTAGATCCACAGGATTCGCGCCTGCGTCAGCACGCGTTCTTCCGGCGTGAATGTCCGGGTGCTGTAGTCCATCAAGTCGCTGCCCGGCAGTAACCAGGCCAGCAGCGCCACCGTTACCGCGGCCGCTGTTACTGTCGTCGCGAGACCGGCCTTCGTGCGCAGCCATGCCGCCAGGTCCGGAAACAGGTACCACTCGACCAGCACGACGAATATGGGTACGAGTAGCGCATTTTCCTTGCAAGCGTAGGCAACGACAGTCAATGCAGCGACGCCGGCAACGAGCGCCAGGAGTCGCGGGGCTGACATCGGGCGCCCGGATTGTGCTCCGCGAATCTTGAGGTAGTAAACGAGCGCGCCAAGCGAGAAGAAGGTCGCCAGCTGGTTCATTCTCTGTACCGCGTAAAGCACGCCGCTCACGTTGACGGCCGATATCAGCCAGGCCAGCGCCACCGCGGCGGCCAGCAGTTGCCGACGCTCGCGATACTGCGTTCGTTCCAGCAGCAGCAGCGCGAACAGGTACACGAGCAAGCCGTTGACGACATGAATGATTACGTTGGTCAGCTTGATCGCATACGGATTCACGCCGCCGTCGATCGCGATATTCAGGTAGAAAGTCAGCTGCGGAATGATGCGACCAAACTGGCTGGCGAATGCGACGTCCTCCGCGTCGACGTCGGCGCCTCGCTCCCGGTAAACCTGTTCAACCTGGTACAGCTTGGCGGAGTCCAGGTACAGCGTCCCGGACAGTCCGGGCGCGTATATCGCGCCGATCAGCAAGAAGGCGAGCAGGAGACCGCCCAGCCAGGCTAATCGCGGTGTCTTGTACAGCAGTGGATGGATAACAGGTCCCCGTCAAGAACTCTGGCGAGGATACCAGTAAGGCACTGATCCAAGTAGAGATGTCCGTCTCACTCCCGCGGACGAGGCGGAACGGACGGCGCCGGCCGACTACATCCAGATGTCGCGCTGCAGGATCACCTCGGACAGTCGCCGAATGGCCTCGACGAGCGCCGCATCGCGAAGCGTCGGCGATTTTCCGTCGCCGCGATCGTTGTTGTCCCGGATGTGCTGCCAGCGTGCCACGATCGCGTCGATCGTAGCCTCCATCTTCTGTTTCAGCTTGCTTTCCACCTCGTCGAGCGGCCACTGCTGGTTCTCGAGATTCTGGACCCACTCGAAATAGCTGACGACGACACCTCCTCCGTTCGCGACGATGTCCGGCAGTACGACCACGCCCCTTTCCTGCAGGATCTCATCGGCCTCGGGGCTCACGGGTGCGTTCGCTGCTTCCACGACCAGTTTTGCCCGGACCTGATCGGCATTCTCCGCGAGGATCTGGCACTCGAGCGCCGCGGGTATCAATATGTCGCAATCGCAGGTCAGCAGGTCCTCGTTCGTAATCGTCTTTGTCTCCGGTAGTCCGACGACGGTGCCGTTTTCGGCCTTGTGCGCCATCACTTCCTCGGGATCCAGGCCATCCTCGTCGGCGACGCCACCCTGCGAATCGGATACACAGAGGATTTTCGCCCCCGCTTCGTGGAAGAGGCGCATGGCGTTCGAGCCCACGTTACCGAGCCCCTGAATCGCGACTCGGAGCCCGTCGATGCTCTCGAGGCCCTCGCACATGCCGAGTCCGAGGAAGCGCTCGGTTGCGTTCAGGCAGCCGCGCCCTGTCGCCGCATCACGACCCAGCGATCCGCCCAGGCGCAGCGGTTTGCCCGTGACGACGGCGCGATTGTTCTGACCCCTGTGAAATATGTCGAAGGTGTCATAGACCCACGCCATCGTTTGCTCGTCGGTGTACACGTCCGGAGCCGGAATGTCGGTGTACGGGCCGATCGCATCGCCGAGTTCGATCACGAACCGACGAGTGATGCGGCGCAGCTCGGCACGGCTGAGTTCCTTGGGATTGCAGACGACACCACCCTTCGCGCCTCCGAACGGCACGTCGACGAGCGCTGTCTTCCACGTCATCAATGCCGCCAGCGCCTCAACTTCGTGCTCCGTTACGTCGGGGTGATAGCGGATGCCCCCCTTTCCGGGTCCGCGCGCGGTGTTGTGCAGGACCCGGAATCCGTGGAAGGTCCGCACCGAATCATCGTCCATGTGGATGGGGAAGCGCACGTGCACGGTGCGCTTGGGCGTTACGAGATAATCGATGAGTCCGGACTTCAGGTCATCGATCCAGGACAAGGCCCGATCGAACTGCTGCTGCGCTATGACATAGAGGTCAAGGCCGTTGTCGGCCCCAGCGGCGTTGCTCATGCCGTCTCTCCTCTCAGGGCAAACACCTTTCTCACATGATGTCACCTCTGCGGCGCCATCGCGCTACGTACTATCGCGTACTGGGTCGCCCCGCCGGGGAAATTCTATTGCCGCTGGCTCTTTATGTGCTCCACGTGTTCGATGAGGGTATCGACGGTCTCCTTCAGGAGATCGAGTTCTTCGACCGAAAGTTGATCGAGTTCCTCGAGGCTGTATTCGATGGATTCGATAAGCTGGTCCGGCGGCCGTTGCACCGGCCGCATGAAATACGCGGTTACCGTGCTGACGATGATGCCGAAGAACAACACGGATCCGATAATGATCCACACTCCCCCGATCAGCTTCGAGGCACCGGTTACGGGGGAATCCGCGATGCCCGCGGTGGACAGTGCGGCGATGCCCCAGTACAGCGCATCGCCGAACGACCGGATGGCGCTGCCCTCGACACCACGCTCCACCAGGAATATGGCAGCTGAGAACGCCATCCATAGAATCGCCAGCAAAGCGACCATCTGCAGGAACAGTGTCCGGTTGATGATCTCCCCGATAAATCGTCGAAATCTTCGTCCCATCATCGCTGGTCCCCTCGAAAATCCGAATTGCGGGCGAGTGACGACTCCGCCTTTAGACCATCGGCTAAGACCGCCCCAAGCGCTGCGTATTCTGAGGTACCCTTGGGCCTCGGCGGCGTATACGGGAGGCATACACGATGGCGTTCACGGCGGATATCAATAAGTTCGAATTTGGTGAAGCATATCACCCCGCCTTTGCTGGCAAACGAGTGCTTATTACGGGTTCAGGGAAGGACGGAGGGATCGGCCAGGCGCTGGCCCTTGCCGCAGCCGCCAACGGCGCTGCCTCGGTTGGCGTCCATTTCCACAGCAGCTACAGAGACGGGTTCGATCTTGTCGACGCGATACGCGATCGCGGCGTTGACGCATTTGCACTGCAGGCCGACGTAACCAGCCTGTCGGACCTGTGGGCCTCGCGCAGCTACATCATCGAACACATGGGCGGCAAGTGTCCCGACATTATCGTCTGCAACTCCGGGCTCTCGGAGAAAGGCTACCGCTTCGGCCGTGCATTGCCCGAAAAGGAAGGCGAGAGTCGAGCGGAACGCCGGGTACGGGTGCGTCAGTCTTTCATGGATAACCTGCACGAATCGCGTCTCGTCATGGATACGAAGATCCAGGGCTTCGTGTCCTGGACACATCTGTGGGCGGGAGAGGCCGTCTACCACAAGAACCCCTTGCAACTGGTGTACGTTTCCTCGATGCAGGCCATCGAGCCCGGCATGGCCGTGCCCGGGTACGTCGTCGCCAACTGGGCGGTGCTGCGTCTGCCCGAGATTCTCCGTGTCAACCTCGGCAGCGCATCGGAGATGGTGAGCGCCTGCTGCATCATGTTCCCGTTCATCCGCACCGGCATGACCGA
Organism: Gammaproteobacteria bacterium; assembly: GCA_009937525.1. Lineage (GTDB taxonomy): Bacteria > Pseudomonadota > Gammaproteobacteria > Steroidobacterales > Woeseiaceae > UBA1847. Next base: position 15,485 of record JAACFE010000015.1, on the reverse strand, counting down.
GGCTTATGCCGACAACCCGAAGGTATTCGGCCGCTGGCAGTCGCGTATGCTGGAAACCCACGAGGCGGCACAAAGCATGGCGCAGCTGCTGATGCGCCCGGCCGATGAACTCGATCTCGGCAACTTCAAGCTCGGTGTCAGCGGGGAGCCGGACGACATCAGACTGGCCTGGAGCCGCATCCGGCTCGAAGTGCAGGAGGACGCGCTCGACTGGGGCCCATAGCAAGCGCTAGTCTCTGAAAACCGGGACATTTTCGACGCGCGGGGCCATCGGCACCGCGCCTGGTGGCCTTGACTCAGGGCCTCAACAGCCTATACTCGATCCTGCCTGTAAGTGCGCTTTTGACTATGCACACCATTTCGAAGTCCCTTCAGAAGTTTCTTCCGTAGTACCTCGTACGGTATTTCATAAGTACTAGCAACACTTCCAGCTTCACCGGCCCTTGGAGAGGGCTGTTATTAATCGATCAATCAGGAAAACACTATGTCTACCACAACAGGCACCGTGAAATGGTTCAACGAAGCCAAGGGCTTCGGCTTCATCGAGCAGGAGAATGGCCCCGACGTATTTGCGCATTTCAGCGCGATCCAGGGCGAGGGCTTCAAGACGCTCGTCGAGGGCCAGAAGGTGCAGTTCGAGATCACTCAGGGCCAGAAAGGCCCTCAGGCTGCAAACATCGTAGCCCTGTGAGCATCATTTCCGCTTGAACCAGAAAGGGCCCCGATGGGGCCCTTTCTGCTGGTGCCGGGCGGCTCCGCCCCGGCCTCAGGCGACACACTCGCCAGTCTTTGGAGAACCCACATGAGTCACGCAAAATCAGGAGACACCGTCAAGATCCACTACACCGGCACGCTCGACGACGGAAGCCAGTTCGATTCGTCATCGGGCCGGGACCCGCTCGAATTCGAAGTCGGCAGCGGCCAGGTCATCCCCGGTTTCGACAAGGCCGTCGAAGGAATGGCAGTCGGCGACAGCAAGAGCGTTCGCATTGAAGCCGAAGATGCCTACGGCCAGCGACATGACCAGCTGGTCCAGGAAGTCGATCGCAGCCTGCTGCCGGAGGATCTCGATCCGAAGGCAGGAATGGCCCTGCAGAGCAACAGCCCTGACGGCCAGGTCATGCAGTTCATGGTGACGGCCGTGAACGAAGAAACCGTCACGGTCGACGCCAACCACCCGCTCGCGGGCCAGGCGCTTAGCTTCGATATCGAACTCGTCGACATCAAGTAGGCACATTCGGCGCTGTAGGAGCGGTCTTCGAGGCGCCACTCCGACCTGGTCGTGCCCCCGGCTCGCTTCTAAGGATTCGCGGATTCGACACGGTTCAGTGTGGTCTCGACTTCGAACAGTTCCTCCAGAAGCCTGTGCCATTCGGCGTATTTTTCGTCGACCCACCGTTCCAGCTCAGCGATGCGTGCCTCCATCACGTCGACGACCGGCCCTACTTCATTATTGAAGGCGATGGCCAGCCGATCCTGTTCCTGCGCCGTCTCCCGGTCCCACCTGTAATTGTCGTACAGGTTCTTGATGGCCTCGTAACTGCCGCGCGGCGCATCCAGGCGGGTTTCCTCGGCCCGTGTCGCGTTCTGCCTGTCGTATTCGACCGACTTGCGCCGGTACTCGCGCCACAGCGCATAGGTAGACGCAATCTCCTCGTGCAGTTCGCGGAACTTCGCGTCCACGGTATCGGTGATCACGTACTCGGTCAGGCGTATGCGTTCGATCCGGTCGAGCATCGGGTCGTTTCGAGCGGGCAGACGCTCGATCGAGAACCTGCCGTCATCGCTTTCCGTCAGGTACTGCCCGAACGCGGATGGCGCCAGCTCGGTCGCGTAGCGTAACAACGACGTCTCGATGATCCGGTTGATCGCGCGGTCGTCCAGCCGGTCCCTGGCCACTCGCAGGCTCTCCGCAATCTCGTCATATAGCCCGGCTCGCCCGTACACGGCATCCGCATCGGCGCCGTCCACGTCCGGCGCCAGGCGGCTCGAGAAAACCCTGTCAAACCATTCGCCCCCTGTCGCGTCGACCGCACGAATCCGGAGTTCGAGCCGTTCGCCATCGGAAAAGACGATCGACCCGCTTATCGCGACTTCGGCGGCCCTGTCCGGCCGCGTAACGACCCGGACTGCGCCCCACTCTCCGGTCCCGACGAGCGTCTCTCGCAGCACGAATGGCAGGAACTTTGCCTCGACATCGCGGATTCTGGGGAATATTTGCAGGTCGCGATGGAGCGACCGATCGTCCGGTACACCCGGCTCGAACACGGATATCGAGACGTTGAGCGCCGTAATGTCGCGCGAATGGGTTATCGCCGGGAACTGCAGCATGATGCCCGTCAGGATCAGCAGCAGGAACCTGGAACCGGGGGTCACAGCTCGATCTCGCCAGTGCTGCAAACCCGCTTCATGCTCAGCGTCTCGACACAGTTGAAATCCGGCGGCAGCCGTTCGAACTTCTTGTAGAAGCGACTCAGCGTAAACGGCATGCGCGCGGTGCTCGACGAAACCGTCGTAACCACACGCAATTGTTCCCGGTCTTCGGAAACGGTGAAACGATGCGTCACCTGCAGGCCGTCCGGCAGTACCAGGTGAGACACGAGCTGGTCGCCGTCCCAGCCGCAGATCTCGGTGCCGTAGTCGCTTTCCGTTCCCTTGGCGACCCCGTCATAGAATGCACACAGCAGGGAAAAGTCATCCTTGCGATCGACCGTGATCTCATGGTCGTTTTGCGAGATCGTCAGCACCTGCGGCCGCGTGATGAGTTCCGCAAGGCGCGCGAGCGCCGTTATCGATTGCATGTCACGGGACGACGGTTGCACGGGCCCCGGGCGAGTCGTATATGCCCGGTCTGCCGACGTGCGGCTCAAGTAGTAATAGATGTCCCGGAGTACCTGGTTGACATCGTCGCCGCGCGAGTAATCCCGCTCCCAGGCGCCGCTGAAATCGGCCGGCATATCGCCGTCGACCCGCAACATCTGCTCGTCGATAACGGACCCCGCGGTTGTGCAGGCCGTTACCGCGAGGCACAGCAGTAGGATTTTCAAGTGTCGCATCATGCGTATTCTATCCATTGCAGCCGGCATCCGATCCGGGTCAATACTCTCATTGATGTTGCGGCCATCTCGAGGCCGGTCTGTCTCAATGCATGCACTTCCGGCCGACATTTCGGCTGCCAACGCAGTAAACTGTCTCGCGGTTACACGAGTGAGGCCTGGTCAGGTAAGCAGAATGCTACGCGAACTGGATGAAGCAGCTCGCGCTCTGGTTGCGCCTCGCGTCGTGCTATTCGACTGGCATGCAACGCTCGTCGATACGCTCGACGCAATGTACCATGCCGTCGACGACGTGCTACCGAAACTGCCCGAGCTCGGCCTGATGGATGCGCTGATCTCTCACGACCAGGCCAAGACGCCCGAAGATGCGCGCCTCGTCGACTACGTGCGCGAACATCGGCAGTTGCATCCGAAGATCAAGGCTGAGCGACGGATCTCGCGCACCGACATATTCGAAGTCCTGTTCGGCGATGACGAGGACGCCAAACACGTTGCACACGATGCATTCAACGCTGCCTACCGGAATCACTACGGCGAAGTACAGCCACTGGAAGGCGGGGAAGTCGACCTGCTGATCGAAATGCACGCGTTCGACGTCAGGCTCGGAATCCTGACCAACAGGGACCGGGAGTTTTTCGAACGCGAGTTCGCACTGGTTGACGACGGCGCATGGCTGGATCTGTTCGAAACGACCGTATGCGGCGACGACAGTGGCCGGCGCAAACCCAGTCCCGACCCCATCCTGAAAGCGCTCGCGAACCTCGGCGAAGAGCCGGCTCCGAACTGCTGGTATGTCGGCGACAGCACGACCGATGTGATTGCCGCCAAGCGCGCCGGCGTTACATCCGTCTTCTTCAACGGCACCGGCTGGGATCACGACTGGATCAACAAGATATTTCCCGGCACGTCGGCGCATCCCTACCAGCCGGACGCGATCGTGGACGACTTCACGGAGTTCAAGTGGCTCGTCGAGGAGTGTCTCGAGGTCGGGCACGACTGGCCGCTGACCTCGCGCTGAGGATCGACGCTCAGGTAACGGCCTGGCCGGCCGAGTGCCCGGCAACGACCGCCGGCAAGTCGGAGAACGCATCGATCCGGTAGTCGGGACGGTGTGTGTCCGGCGGCTCGGGACCGTAACCGAACGTCACGAAAGCAACCGCGACGCCCTCACCGATCATGTTCCGGACACGGGCCTCGTCAAGCGCCTCGAGATCATTCTCGACCAGCAGGCGATTCGGCGACGTCGCGATTCCCGGCGATCGCGTTGACACGGATGGAGACTTTTACTCGATTTCGACTGCAGAAATCAGGACCCCGTCTTCGTCGCAATAGACCCAGTCACCAGGCCTGAATTGGGCGCCACCGAACTCCAGTACGACGTCCAGTTCGCCTTCGCCCTTCTTCTTGCTTTTTGCGGGGTTGACCCCGAGCGCCTTGACGCCGATATCGATGCCGGCGATCTCGGCGGAGTCACGGATGGCACCGTTGATAATGACGCCAGCCCAGCCGTTATCCTGCGCTCTTGCCGCAAGCATGTCGCCCATCAGGGCCATTGCCGTGGAGCCGCCGCCATCCACGACGATTACGCCGCCGTCTCCGGGCTCGCTCAGGAGCTGTCGGAACAGGACATTGTCATGGAAACATCGGACGGTTCGAATCCTGCCGAAGAAACCTGCGCGGCCGCCGAAATTGCGAAACTGCAGCGAACAGGTCTGGCATGCGTCTTCGAAATCGTCGTAAAGATCGGTCGTCGGTCGCACCGGGGCCTCCTTCGAAGTGTGTTTGCGGCCGCTTCAACGGGCTTTACTGGCAATGATAAAGACTACCTGCTTGTGCGGCTGCCATGCATGCTCGATCTCGAACCCTGCGCCGGTGAGGCTTTGCTCGAGCTCCTGCCGGGTGAAGATTCTCACGAGCGGAAACACGCCCAGCCACCTGCCGAGCGGCCCGACAAAGCGGAACCATCTCATGTTGTCACCGAGGCAAACCGTGTTGCTGACGAAGACACCACCCGGCCTCAGCATATCGTGTATCCGGGCGATGGCCGCTTCCTTGTCCTCGAGCAGGTGCAGGAGGCTGAGCGCCAGCACCGCGTCGACTGACTCCCTGGCGACATCGAGTTCCTCGACCGAGCAGCATTCGAACGTCACGTTTTTGACGCCGGCGGCAGCCGCTTTGCGCGTCGCGATCTCGATCATATTTTTCGAGATGTCGGTAGCACGAATGCGCGCGACGTAGGGCGCGTGCGCAATCGCGGTGGAACCCGTACCGCAGCCGATTTCCAGCACCGTCATGTCGGGCCGAAAGTGCTCGCGAGTAACGGCGAGCTTGCGCTGATAAGCCGCTTCATCGCCAACGGGTTTCTTCGCGTAGCGCTCCGCGATCCGGTCCCAGAACCTGTGTGATCCAGCCATCACCAATCCTTGCCGTCACGGCACTACAGTGTCAAGTTCGTATCACTTTTTGTAAATAACACTTGACTTACTGCCGCCTCGCCAATAGGGTTTGTAAAGTTTTATTTACTTTTAGACAAAAGAGTTTTACTCATGAGAGACCTACAATCGCACAAGCAAGGCTGGCAGGCGAACGTCAGAAAACAGACGCTGAAACTCGGCTACTGGACGCTCGCCTGGCTGCTCACCATGGCGCTCGCGAACTTCGGACCGGAGTTCCTCTGGCAACCCAATGAGCTCGCCACGATGGCCGCGATCGGCCTTAACCTGCTTGTCGGCATCGGCATGATCGTCTCGAACAAGGACCCCCTGCGGAGCCTCGATGAGATGCAACAGAAGATCCAGCTCGAGGCGATGGGCCTGACGCTCGGCGTCGGTCTCGTCTCGGGACTCGCCTATTCGAACCTGGACGTGACGAACATCATTCGCTCCGATGCCGAGATTTCACATGTCGTCATTCTGATGGGGCTCACTTACCTCGGGACAGTCGCTGCGCTTACCGGGAAGATGCGATGAGGAACCGGCTCAAGGTGCTCCGAGCCGAACGGGACTGGACCCAGGCCCAGTTGGCGGAGAAACTCGATGTTTCACGACAGACGATCAACGCCATCGAAAAAGGCAAATTCGATCCCAGCCTGCCGCTCGCCTTCAGGGCGGCGCGACTTTTCGGTCTGACGATCGAAGACATCTTCCAGGACCAGGATCCGGCTTGAGGTAAACCTTCCAATGCACACTAGAAACACCGGACACTGGCAGCACGATCATGTCTTCGCCCAGGACCGCGTGCGGCCGGGTGAGAAACGTACGCTGATCGTCGTCGGCATCACCGCGACCATGATGGTTGTCGAGATCGCTGCCGGGCTCGTCTACGGGTCGATGGCGCTGCTCGCCGACGGCCTTCACATGGCATCACACGCCGCGGCGCTCGGTATCGCCTTCCTCGCCTACGTCATCGCCCGACGCCTGGCAGCGGACGAACGCTTCTCGTTCGGCACCGGGAAGCTCAACAGCCTGGCGGGATTTGCGAGCGCGGTTCTGCTGCTCGGCTTCGCGTTGATCATGGTGACCGAAAGTACGTCGCGATTCATATCCCCGGTGGAAATCTCATACAACCAGGCACTGGTCGTTGCCGTCCTCGGGCTGATCGTGAACGGCCTGAGCGCCTGGATCTTCGCCGCCACGCCGCACGATCACCACCATCATCACAGCGGCGACGGCCATGGGCATGCTCACCACCACGACCACAACCTGCGGGCCGCGTACCTGCACGTCCTCGCGGACGCCCTGACATCCGTGCTGGCAATCGTTGCCTTGCTCGCCGCCAAGTTTTACGGCGCGAACTGGCTGGATCCATTCATGGGTATCGTTGGCGCGGCTCTCGTATCGCGATGGTCCTACGGACTCATCAGGGATTCCGCGAGAGTCCTTCTCGACCGGCAGGCGGACGAAGAGACGGTCGCGGCCATCAGGGACTCGCTGGAACGCGATTCCGACGACCGCATCACGGACCTCCATTGCTGGAGCATCGGGCCCGGCATCTACGCAGCGGACCTCGCGATCGTCAGTGACAATCCGAAATCGCCGGCCGACTACAGGTCTCGTATCCCAAGCGAACTCGGCATCGTGCATGCGACGATCGAGGTTCACCGCTGCCGGGACCATCAAGCATTCAGGGGACAGTGACTCCAATCTGAAGGGCCGGGCAAAAAAAGAACGGCGGCGCATCAAGCGCCGCCGTTCGTCTTGCAAAGTACTCGGTCTGCCCGATTAACGACTGGCGACAGCAGTACCGTGGTGAGCCCGAGCGACGTCGAAACGGTCGAGCATCATGACCTTGTTCCATGCGTCGACGAAGTCATTAACAAACTTCTCTTCGCCGCCTTTAGCCGCATAGACTTCAGCAATCGCACGCAGCTCCGCGTGGGATCCGAACAACAGGTCAACAGGCGTCGCCGTCCACTTGAGCTTGCCCGAGTCGCGGTCGCGGCCTTCGTAGATGCCCTCTTCCTTCTTCGACTTCGTCCAGACCGTGTCCAGGCCGAGCAGGTTGACGAAAAAGTCGTTGCTCAGTGTCCCCGGACGGTCGGTGAACAAGCCGTGCTCCGATCCACCGGCATTGGCGCCCAGGGCGCGCATGCCGCCGACGAGCGCCGTCATCTGCGGCACGGTCAGCGTCAGCATGTCCGCCTTGTCGACCATCATGTCGGTCGGCGAGCGATAATTTCCTTCGCCGAAGTAGTTGCGGAAGGCGTCCGCTTTCGGGCGCAGCACTTCGAAAGACGCGATATCGGTCTGTACCTGAGTCGCATCGGTACGTCCGGGCACGAACGGCACCGCCACATCGTAGCCGGCCTTCTTGGCGGCGCGCGCTACAGCGGCGTCTCCCGCCAGGACGATCATGTCGGCCATCGATATGCGCTTGCCGCCCCGGGCTGAACGGTTGAAGTCTGTCCGGATGCGCTCGAGGACCTTCAGAACCTTATCCAGCTCATCCGGATTGTTCACATCCCAGCTCGCCTGCGGGGCGAGGCGAATACGTGCGCCGTTCGCGCCGCCACGCATGTCCGTGCCGCGGAACGTCGAAGCCGATGCCCACGCGGTCCTGATCAGCTCGGGGATGCCGAGTCCGGAATTGAGGACCTTGTTCCTCAGCGCCCTGACGTCGTCCTGATCGACGAGTTCATGATCCACGGCCGGTACGGGATCCTGCCAGATCAGCTCTTCGGCCGGACCGCCGACGTAACGGGCCCGCGGGCCCATGTCGCGATGCGTCAGCTTGAACCACGCCCTGGCGAACGCGTCCTCAAACTCCGCCGGGTTCTCCAGGAAACGCCTCGAGATCTTTTCGTACTCCGGGTCGAACCTCAGCGACAGGTCCGTCGTCAGCATGACGGGTGCGTTGCGCTTACCCGGCACGTGCGCGTCCGGCACCATGTTCGCGGCGTCCGGATTCTTCGGAATCCACTGGGTCGCACCGCCCGGGCTCTTCGTCTGCACCCATTCGAACGCAAACAGGTTCTGCAGGTAGTTCATGCTCCACTTCGTGGGCGTTACCGTCCATGCGCCTTCGAGACCGCTCGTTACGGTGTCCTCGGCATTGCCCTTGCCGCACTTGTTCTTCCAGCCCATGCCCTGCTCTGCGATGCCTGCGGCACCGGGCTCGGGGCCGACGCAGTCGCCGGGCTTGTGGGCGCCGTGCATCTTGCCGAGCGTATGGCCACCCGCGATGAGCGCGACAGTCTCTTCGTCGTTCATTGCCATGCGGCCGAAGGTCTCGCGAATGTCGTGCGCAGCAAGCACCGGATCCGGATTGCCGTTCGGCCCTTCCGGGTTCACGTAGATCAGGCCCATCTGTACCGCGCCGAGAGGCTTCGCCAGCTCGCGATCGCCGCTGAAGCGCTCGTCGGCGAGCCATTCCTTCTCTGGGCCCCAATAAACGAGGTCGGCTTCCCAATCGTCTACGCGGCCGCCCGCGAAACCGAAGGTGTTGAAGCCCATGTCTTCGAGCGCGACATTACCTGCCAGGACCATCAGGTCGGCCCAGGACAGGCTGTTGCCATATTTCTGCTTCACGGGCCAGAGCAGGCGGCGCGCCTTGTCGAGGTTGGCATTGTCCGGCCAGCTGGCCAGCGGGTCGAAACGCTGCTGACCGCCATCGGCGCCACCGCGACCATCAAGCGTCCGGTACGTGCCCGCACTGTGCCAGGCCATCCGGATAAACAAGCCTCCATAGTGACCCCAATCGGCCGGCCACCAGTCCTGCGAGGTGGTCATCACGTCCGTTATGTCTTTCTTCACGGCATCGAGGTCGAGCGCCGCGAACGCCGCGGCGTAGTTGAAGTCTTCGCCCAGTGGATTCGACGTCGGCCCGTGATCGCGCAGCGGGCTCAGATCGACCTGGTCGGGCCACCAGAACTTGTTGGGTTTTGCCATGCCCTCGGCATGGGCAGAGTTCGATGCCACCATCGGCGACATCGCTACCGCCATAGCGGCTAGCATTGAAATGGTTTGTCTAAGCATTTGGTTTACTCCCTGCGGGATTTCTTGTTTGTGGCGCCTCAATGATATATTTAATCGCATATAGACAGTCTCTGTGATACATTTTTTCGATCACTGTGCGCCACAAAATCGATTGCCGATTTGAGTCGACGAAAAGGCTTTGGGAATCGCTCGGGACAGCGCGTCACTTCTCACGTCCGGCACAGCGGTCGCGAGCCACGACTCTACGCTTCCGCCGCCAGGATTGAAATAAGGGCTTACCCGGAAGGACCCGGGTTCGAAGACGACTGCGCGCGCTGTTGCCCGGACTATGTTCTGAGCTGGTCGAGCCCGAGAATGATTACCCGATCAAGGGCACCTGCGAATAGCGATTCAGTCCGCGTTACTCGGAAAACCGTCCTCGGTCGCCGTGTGCAACGACTCCTGCCCCGACTCGAGGCGCTCGATCGCCGCAACCATGTCCTCGCAGGAGCGGTAGGCGATCTGGTCCCTGCGCTCGTAATGGGAAACGGAACCGCCCGCTTTCTCGAGCGTCAGGGTTACGCTGTCTCGCGGCGCCAGGCTGACGGCCATGCTCTGCGGCGGCGAGCTGTGCAGCTCGACGCGATACTTGCCCTCGGGCAGGTATAGAGGCTTATCCGAGCCCAGCGAACCGCTGGCAACCTGGGTGCTGCCTTTGTACACGCTGTAGGCAGTCGCTACCGTTTGCACGAGCGCGGCCTTGAGCTCCTCGGCACTACCGGCGGTCACGTAGTGGCCACCGGATGCGTAGGCGATGGATTGCAGGCTGGCCGTGTCTTCATCGGCGACGCTGCCAAGTCCGAAACCAATCACGTGAACGATGATTCCCTGATCGCGAAGCTCGCGCGCGGCCTGCACCGGGTCCCCCCCGCAACTCTCGATGCCGTCGGTCACCAGTACGACGGCGCGATCGTCATTGCGCGACCCGAAATCCCGGCCCGCCTGGTTCAATGCATAAGCAATGGGTGTCTGTCCCAACGGGCGCAGGCTGGCGATGGCCGCGCGGATCGGCTCGCGGTTGTGCTCGCTGAACGGCACGAGCAGCCGTGAATCGCCGCAGTCGGCACTTTCGCTCGGGCTGGTGCTGCCATAAGCGCGCAGCGCGAGATCGAGATCCTCGGGGAACCAGTAGGAGACGTCCTGCAGGATGTCCTTCGCGACCACCATCTTGGGTTCGCCATGCATGCGTCCCCACATGCTCCGCGACGCGTCGACGACGATCTCGACGGACTTGTCCTCCAGCGAGACCACCTCCCGGCCCGATTTCACGGCAGCCACTTCGAGCGCCGCGCAGCTCGCGTCGCGCATCGTCACCGTGATTGCAGACTCCTCGGTCCGGCCGTCGATGCTCGTCGCCAGCGCGACGATGCGGTTCTCGCCCGTCTCGAGTGGCAAGCGCCCCATGAACGTACCGCCCGCAAGCTTCGCCGGCACCGGTGCGGAACCATTGACGCTGAGGGTCACGGTATCCACGCCGGTCGTGCGCAGGTCCAGGAACGCCTGCGGCAGCTTCGACGGATCCGATACCCGGACCAGGCTGCCGCCGGTCGCCCAGGAAATCTCATCGAGAATCTCCGTGCCGGTCTTGTTCGACCCGAGCAACAGTGTCTGGATAGTGGCGCCTTGCCCATGAGATTTCACGGCGGCGGCATGCGCCTGCCTCCTGTTCGACTGGCCGTCGGTGAAAAGCATGATCACGCGCGACGAATTCGGGCGCCCGTGTGCCCGCAGCTCTTTAAGCGCGGTCACGATGCCGGCCGCAAGATTCGTGCTTCCGGAGCGCGGCATGTCGCGGAGCGCCTGGACGACCAGCCTGCGGTCCGACGTCATCGGCTGTACGAGTTCGCCCCGGCTGTCGAAACTGACGACACCGATCTTGATGTCACTCCGCGGAGACAGGTTCTCGACCAGGCCGATGGCGCCGGCGGAACGAAAGTCCTTCGGGTCCGTGCTGCGCAGGCTCGTCGACGTGTCCATGACGAACATCATGTCGAGATACTTGACGCCGCCGATCGTGGACGCGACGCCCTCGACCTCGATGAGCTTTTCGCCGGAGCTGGCGACGAAGTCCGGTGTCGGTGACTGGATCTCGATTTGTAAACCGTTCGGGGTTGTCGCTCCGCCACCGGTCTGCTGAGCCGCTACGCTTGACGCGACGAAACACGCCAGGAATGCGGCGAATAGGATTGCTTTGTTTTGCATGATCGTACCTGCCCATGATTGCACGCGGCGCACTGCGCCGCGTGCTCTTGCCCAAGCCTGAACAGGATAAGTCATCGAAACGAACATAATCTGGGACCTGTGACACACTTTGGGTATAGGATTCCGTGACTTATGGATAATCCCGGCCTCGGATCGACCGTCCCCCGGGGGCGCTGGAAGACAGCGCTGCTCGTGATCACGGCCGGCTGCCTGATCGCCCTGCTCGGCTTCGGGGCACGCTCGGCCTACGGCCTGCTGCTCGAGCCGATGACCAGTGCGCGCGGCTGGGGGCGAGAGACCTTCGCTTTCGCGCTCGCGATCCAGAATCTCGTCTGGGGCTTCGGCGTACCGCTTGCGAGCATGCTCGCGGACCGCTACGGTCCGTCCCGGGTACTGGCCGTTGGCGCGATCGTCTATGCTGCCGGCACCTGGGGAATGGCGACGAGCACGACCGGTGCCGGCCTGACGCTGTTCGGCGGCATCCTGACGGGGCTCGGCATCGCCCTGACGTCGTTCTCGATCGCACTGGCAGCCATGGTTAAGGTCGTCGAGCCCGGGCGCCAGTCCCTGGTGCTCGGCATCGGCACGTCGGCGGGGTCGCTGGGACAAGTGATCTTCTCGCCGCTGAGCCAGCTCGTCATCGCGGAATACGGCTGGGATTCGGCCCTGTTCTTCCTGGCCGCCTCGGTGCTGGTGATCGTGCCGCTGGCCTTCGTGTTGCCGGGCAATACCGATCCGGGCAGCGACACAGGAATCGAGCAAGGCCTCGGCGACGCAATTGTCGAAGCCCTGCGGCACCGGGGATACGTTCTCCTGACCCTCGGTTTCTTCGTCTGCGGCTTTCACGTCGCGTTCATCACCGTGCACTTCCCCGCCTACGTCAAAGACCTCGGACTGGCAGCTGAAGTCGGCGCCTACGCGATCGCGATCATCGGCCTGTGCAACATCGTCGGTTCCTTCCTCTCGGGGCTCGCCGGCCAGCGCTGGCCGAAGAAGTCCGGACTGGTCGTCATCTACTCGCTTCGCGCACTGGCGATTGCCGGCCTGATGATCGCGGACAAGACGCCCTCGACCATCTATCTCTTCGCCGCCACCATGGGCATCCTCTGGCTGTCCACCGTGCCCCTGACCTCGGGAATCGTCGCGCAGGTCTTCGGCCTGCGTTTCATGGCGACGCTGTTCGGCATCGTCTTCCTCAGCCATCAGCTCGGCAGCTTCCTGGGTGTGTGGCTCGGCGGTTACCTCTACGACCATACGGGCACCTATGACCTCGTCTGGTGGACCGGAGTCGCGCTTTCCGTGGCAGCGGCATTGATCCACGTGCCGATCAACGAGCGGCCTTTACCGCGCCTCCGTCCAACCGTGGAGCAGGCAGTTACAAGCTCGCCGGACTGAGCGGCGAAATCCCGCGCCGCGCAGCTTAAGACATTAGTCTATTGCGCTCCGCAGACGCCTCGCACAGCAATGCTCCTCTGCTAATCTTTCTGAATAGCGCCGACGGGGGGGCGCGTTGGCGACAAGACCAATCCACGACGGGGAATCAGGGCGATGCAAAACTCGAACGGGCTTTTGAACCTCATTGCCTTGCTCGCGGCGGGCCTTCTGCTCGCGGCGGCAAGCCATGCTGCAGAACTCAGCCGCGGCGCAATACTGGCCGCATCCTGTGAAGGGTGCCACGGGACCGGCGGCCGCAGTCCGGGTGCGATACCGGCCATCGCCGGCAAGTCCGCCGACTACCTGGTCGAGACCCTGGAGAGTTTCCGTTCGGGGGAAAAACCGTCGACGGTCATGGGGCGACACGTATCGGGGTACAGCGAAGACGAGATTCGCCAGATCGCCGAGTATTTTTCCAGACAGAAGTGAATACAGGAAGCAACGGCCATGACTAAAACCACACGCAGAGATTTCATTCGGTCGGTCGGTGCGTTGGGCGCGACGACCTCGCTACTGAGCTTGCCGGTACTCGGCCATGCGAAAGCCGCCGGCGGGCGGGTCGTCGTGATCGGCGGAGGGTTCGGCGGTGCGACCTGCGCCGGGTATCTCCGCAAATTGTCGAGCGACATCGACGTAACGCTGGTAGAGCGCGACTCGACGTTCATGACGTGCCCGTTCAGCAACGCGGTCCTGGGCGGTCTCTACGACATGGACTTCATCACGCACGGGTATGACTCCCTGCGCGATGATCATGGCGTAAAGATCGTGCATGACAGTGCAGTCGACATCGACGCCGGCGCGAAAAAGGTCCGGCTCGCCGGCGGGTCGTCGCTGAAATACGACCGCCTAGTGGTATCGCCCGGCATCGACCTGCGTTGGAACGCGATCGAGGGCTATGACGAAGCCGCGAGTGCGGTGATGCCGCACGCGTGGAAAGCGGGCGAACAAACCGCGATTCTGCGCAAGCAACTGGAAGCGATGCCGGACGGCGGCGTCGTGATCATTGCGCCGCCGGGCAACCCGTTCCGCTGTCCGCCCGGTCCTTACGAGCGCGCCAGCCTGATTGCGCATTACCTGAAGACGCACAAGCCGCGGTCAAAGATCCTGATCTACGACGCGAAACCGAATTTCTCGAAACAGCCGTTATTCGAACAGGGTTGGGCGGCGCTGTATCCGGGCATGATCGAGTGGATCAGCGAATCCGAGGGTGGCGCCATCGATGCCGTGGACGTCAGGGCGATGACCGTCAACCCGACCTTCGGCGAACCACAGAAGGGTGACGTCATCAATGTAATTCCTCCACAAAAAGCAGGAACGATCGCCGAAGTTGCAGGGCTCACCGACGACAATGGCTGGTGCCCGGTCGACCAGCGCACGTTCGAATCCAGGGCGCAGAAAGACATTTACGTGATCGGCGATGCGTCGATCGCGACCCCGATGCCGAAGTCCGGTTTCGCGGCCAGCAGCCAGGGCAAGGTCTGCGCGACCGCGATCGTGGCCAGCCTCGCCGGCCAGGACATGCCCGAACCGTCCTACGTGAATACCTGCTACAGCCTGGTGGGGCCGGACTATGGCATTTCGGTCGCCGCGGTTTACCGGCTTTCTGATGGCGGCATAGCCGCGGTCCAGGGCGCCGGCGGCGTCAGCCCGAAGGACGTCGATCCCGAGTTTCGGGTCGCGGAGTCGCGTTACGCGGTCGGCTGGTACCAGAGCATCACGTCGGATATCTGGGGCTAGGTCGGAACGGACCACCTCATTCGACCAGAGAAGGCCCCTCGCAAAGAGGGGCCTTTCTGTTCTTGGCGCGTCCTTCGGCAGACTCTGCCGTGTCTGCGCTTCAACGCAAACCGAGCAATGCGCTAAGGCGCTTCGAACTCGAACGAACCGACGTCACAGCCGCCACCCGGCGGTCGCGGCACGCCACGTTGATCTGTCGGCGGGCAAAAAGCGGGATTTGCCGTATCGATCGCCGGACTACCGGGCAGCAGACCATGGGTCAGCGTCGGGCCGCCGTTGTCCTGCAGCGGGCCGATAACGGGATCCGCCACCACCTGGTCAGAGGCAACGGGGTTGCAGGTGGCGTCGGTGAAGACATTATTGCCTATCGAGTTCAACTCGACCGGGCCTGGACCGAACGGCGCCAGGAAGCAACCGAAGTTCGCGTTGTTGCCAACGATGCTGTTGACCACGTTGAGAGTCGCGGCAGCATCGCCGAAGGTACCAACGAACAGTCCGCCTGCGGTCCCGGCAGGGGCCAGGTTTTCCACGACCGTGCTATTGATTACGTCGGTGACGCCATCCGTAAAGAACCCGCCGCCGC
>JAACFE010000086.1 GCA_009937525.1 Gammaproteobacteria bacterium | reverse complement strand
GACGGACGCGGTGCGCCCTGCAGCGCCTCGATCTCGTCATACACCTTTTCGAGCTTCGATGCGTTGCGACCGTGCAGGATGACCCGGGCGCCATGCCCGGCCGCGTGTACGGCGAGGGCCCGGCCGATTCCATCACTGGCACCCGTGATGAGGATTATGCGTCCTTCCAGGAGGTTGCCGGGATAGGAGTAGTGGCGATAGTCCATCATTGCAGCGTCTTGTCAGGAGTATCGTCATCATCCGCGACAGCGTCCTCGTCGTTGCCGCTCTCGATCATCGTCCGGGGTACCGGGTCCAGGGTGTCCAGCTTCTCGATCGCCTTCTTCTCGTGCAGGCCGAGCTCCACGAACTTGCGGGCGCCGGGCAGCACGCTGCGCTCCAGCGAACCGACGGCCTTGTTGTAGTTCTCGACACTGCTCGCCAGCTGGCGGCCCACACGGTTCATGTGGGTGACAAAGGTGCTGAGTCGGCCGTACAGGTCCTCCGCGAGGGCGCGGATTTCCTTGGCGTTTTCGGCCAGCGCAAGCTGCCGCCAGCCATAGGCGACGGCTTTGAGCAGCGCGACGAAGCTGGTTGGCGTGGCCAGGATGATCTGCTGCGACAGGGCATATTCGATCAGGTCCGGCTCCTCGTTGAGCGCGGCGCTGAGGAACTGGTCGCCCGGGATGAACAGGATGACGAACTCCGGGCTTTCGTCGAACTGGTCCCAGTAGGCCTTCGACGACAGCATGCGGATGTGGGCCCGCAGGCTCTTCGCATGGCGTTCCAGGCCGAGCTTGCGCTGCGCATCGTCCTCGGCTTCGACGGCCTGCATGTAGGCGTCGAGCGGCGTCTTGACGTCGACAACGAGCTCCCGGCGATCCGGCATCCGCACGATCATGTCCGGTCGTATCACCTGGCCCTCGGCCACCGAGTGCACCTGCTCGACGAAATCGCAGTGCTCGACCATGCCCGCGAGTTCGACGAGGCGGCGCAGCGTAATCTCGCCCCAGCGCCCTCGCACCTCCGGGCGCCGCAGCGCCTTGGCGAGATTGTGGGTCTCCTTGGTCAGGGATTTCTGGTCGGCCTGCATTGTCTCGAGCTGTGTGCGTATGGAGCCGTAGGCCTCGCTGCGAGCTTTCTCCAGGGCTTCGATCTGTTGCCGCGAGTCCTGCAGCGCATCCCGAATCGGCTTGACGAGGTTCTCGACGGCTTTTTCGCGCTCGCTCAGCGCGCGTTTGGCCTGTTCGTTTTGCACGCTCATCTTTTGCTCGGCGAGGCGCAGAAAAGTCTCGCTGTTGGACTGCAGCGAACGGTTTGCGAGTTCCCCAAACGATCGAGCCAGCTCGCTGCTCGCGGCCTGGAAAGCCGCATCACGCTCGTTTTGCAGAGCTTCCTGGTTCTTGATCCGCTCCCGGAGCTCGTCGCTTTCCTCTTCCAGCTGCTGTCGCCGGCGTCGCATGACCAGCCAGGTGAGAATGATGCCCAGCACGAGGCCGGCAAGCAGTGCAGGACCGCCGAATTCCAGCCACCGCGGATCTATCTCGATCGCCATCATCAGACGTCCAGATTAACCGCTTTCAGCAGTATTTGCGCCAATTCCGCCGTATCCGATGCGATGAGGTCGGCACCCCATTGCCGCGGGTCGTCATCCGGCGTGACATAGCCGTACGCGGCGGCGATGGTGGCCATGCCCGCATTTTGCCCGGCCTGGATGTCCCGCGACGAGTCGCCGACATAGACCGTGTTCTGCGGCAACAAGCCCGCAATGTCACACGCGTGCAGGAGAGGTGCGGGGTCGGGCTTGCGCTGCGGCAGCGTATCGCCGCTCACGGTGCACGCGCTCCGGGCAGCAAGCTCGAGAGCCTCGAGCAGAGGAACCGTGAGATTCGCCGGCTTATTGGTGACCACGCCCCAGGGGAGGCCCGCGTCATCGAGTATATCGAGCAGTCGATCGAGGCCGGGAAACAGCGTGGAGGCCTCGCAGACCCGCAAGGCATACCGGTCCAGGTACGCCGTGTGCAATTCGCTGCCGACGACGTGCTGCACATCCGGGAATCCGAGCGACAGCAGCCCGAGGGCGCCGTTGGACACATAGGCCCGACCGAGTTCGTAATCAACCGGGTCCACGTCGCGGGCACGCTGCAGCTCCTGCAGCACGGCCACCATGTCGGGCGCCGTATCCACCAGCGTGCCGTCGAGGTCGAAGAGCACCGCGTCGCAGCGGACGGTATCGAGAGGCGACAACGGCGTCACTCGTCCGCCGGACGGCGGAAATGCATCAGGTAGTTCACGTCCAGGTTGTCGCCCAGCGAGAACTCGCGCGTGAAAGGGTTGTAGTGCAGGCCGATGCTCGATATCAGTCGCAGTCCGGCATCCCTGGCCCAGGCGTCCAGTTCCGACGGCCGGATGAACTTGCTGTATTCATGCGTTCCCGCGGGCAATAGCTTCAGCACGTACTCGGCGCCGACGATGGCAAAAACAAAGGACTTCGGGTTGCGGTTGATCGTCGAAAAGAACACGTCACCGCCAGGCTTGACCAGTGTTCGGCACGAACGGATGACCTCGTAGGGCTCGGGAACGTGCTCGAGCATCTCGAGGCAGGTGACCACGTCGAATTCTTCGGGCCGTTGGTCGGCGAGTTCCTCCGCCGTGGATTGCAGGTAATCCACCGCGACCCCGGACTCAACCTGGTGCAGGCGGGCGACTGTCAACGGCCCCTCGGCCATGTCGATTCCGGTAACGGTTGCTCCGGCGTCGGCCATGGATTCGGTGAGGATGCCACCCCCACAGCCGATATCCACAATGCGCCTGCCGGCGAGCTGGGTGCTTTGTCGAATCCAGTCGAGACGCAGGGGATTGATCTCGTGCAGCGGGCGGAAATCGCCCTCCGGATCCCACCAGCGCGCTGCCAGCGCATTGAACTTGGCGACCTCGGTCTCGTCGACGTTGCCGCGAAAGGGCGATGATTGGTTCATTCCTCTATTCCCTGAAATCGGCGATGCGCTGCTGCCATTCTCTGCTGCGCCTGAAAATGCTTTCCTTATCTATGGTGGTCAATTCGCCCTGATCAAGCAGGTGTCGTCCGGCCACCCAGACGTCCGAAACCTGGTCGGCGCGTGTTGCGTAGACCAGTTGCGAGACCGGATCGTAGACCGGCTGGCTGTTGTACCGCATCAGGTCTACGCAGGCCAGGTCCGCCCATTTGCCGGGCTCGATGGAGCCTATCTCGTGGTCCCGCCGCAGAATCCTGGCTGCATCAAGGGTCGCCAGGCGCAGCGCCCGGTCCCCACTGAGGGCACCGCCGTCTCTGGAAACCGTTTTCGCGAGCAGGGCCGCCAGGCGGACTTCCGAGAGGACGTCAAGCATGTTGTTACTGGCCGCCCCGTCGGTGCCGATGCCGACGGTTACCCCCGCGTCCAGGAATGCCTTGACTGGCGCCGTGCCGCAGGCCAGTTTCAGGTTGGACGTGGGACAGTGAGCCACGCCGGCGCCGGCGGACGCCAAACGGCCTATCTCGGCCGGCGTGACATGGACCGCGTGCACGGCCAGCAGCGACGCGTTCAGCAAGCCGAGCTTGTCGAGGCGCTCGATCGGCCGCATCCCCGTCGCTTCAACGGATGCGACCACTTCCGACTCCGACTCGTGAAGGTGTATCTGGACCGGCACATCGAGCTGATCTGCGAGTACCCGAAGTTCGGTGAAGGACACGTCCGACAGCGCCCGCGTGCTGTGCGGGGCGAAGCAGGTCGAGATCAGCGGATGATCAGCGTACCGGTCGTGAACGAGATCGGAGCCCTTTTCGAGGTAGTCGGCGACATCGTCCGCCCAGGCGGTCGGAATGTCGATGACGGGCGTGCCGATCATCGCCCGTATGTGCAGGTCGACGGCGGTTTCGGCAACGATCTCGGGAAAAAAATACTGGTCGCTGAAGCAGGTGATGCCTGCCGCGAGCATCTCGGCGATGGCAAGTTCCGTACCGTCCCGAACGAGTTCCGCGCTCGCGAAGCGGCGTTCGACCGGCCAGACGCCCTCCCGGAGCCAGGCATCCAGAGGCAGGTCGTCGGCAAGGCCACGAAACAGCGTCATGGCGGCGTGAACATGGGCGTTGACGAGCCCCGGTATCAGCACGTGGTCCGGCCGCTCGAGGAAGACACTCGGCTGGAAGGTCTCGCGTGCTTCCCGCAGAGGCAGAACCGCCGCGATCCGGCCGTCGACCACGGCCACGGCGTGGTCTTCGAGGACCGTTCCGGCCGGTTCAATCGGCACGCACCAACGAGAAGCAATCAGGAAATCGCAATGTCGCATATTGCTCTTGCCGGGTCGGTTTCGGGCGAGGCAGGGCGGAAGATGAAAAGGCAGTATACAGCCCGTGAGAACTGGCGCCAGCACCGGGTTTCGGGCCCTCAAAACCTTGCCTAAAACCTGCTGTAGCGGGCCCCCGTATGGTAGAATTGCAGCTTGGTAAACGCTCGAAATCGGGCCGATTCAAGCCCGGTAAATTCGACAAGTTTTTTCGTATTGAACCCGCAATCTCGCGTCTGCTGGATGCCGCTTTTCGAGCGGGGTCACGCTGCGATTGTGAGCTGAGAAAGTAATCAGATATGGCTGAAGTTGCCCAGGAATTGCTGTCCGTCAATCTCGAAGACGAGATGAAGCAATCCTATCTCGACTACGCGATGAGCGTCATCGTGGGTCGAGCGCTACCCGATGTCCGTGACGGGCTGAAGCCGGTTCACCGTCGTGTACTTTACGCGATGCGGGAACTCGGCAACGACTACAACAAACCCTACAAGAAATCGGCCCGGGTCGTAGGCGACGTAATCGGCAAGTACCATCCGCACGGCGACACCGCGGTGTACGACACCATCGTGCGCATGGCGCAGCCCTTCTCGATGCGTTATCTGCTGGTGGACGGGCAGGGCAATTTCGGCTCCGTGGATGGCGATGCGCCGGCAGCCATGCGCTATACCGAGGTCCGCATGTCGCGGCTGGCGCACGAGTTGCTGGCTGACATCGACAAGGAAACCGTCGACTTCGCCGAGAATTACGACGGTTCCGAAAGCGAGCCGTCGGTCATGCCGACCCGCGTGCCCAACCTGCTCGTCAACGGATCATCCGGCATCGCCGTCGGCATGGCGACCAATATTCCGCCGCACAATCTCGGTGAGGTGATCAGTGCCTGCCTGGCATTGATCGAGGATCCGGCGATCGACGTCCCGGCGCTCATGGAGCACCTGCCCGGGCCGGACTTTCCGACCGCCGGCATCATCAACGGTGCTCAGGGCATCTATGCGGCCTATCGAACAGGCCGCGGGCGCGTCCACATCCGTGCACGAACGGAAATCGAGGAATTCAAGCCCGGACGGGAGGCTATCATCGTCACGGAGCTGCCGTACCAGGTCAACAAGGCCCGGCTCATCGAGAAGATCGCCGACCTCGTCCGTGAAAAGCGCATCGAGGGGATCAGCGAACTGCGGGACGAGTCGGACAAGGACGGCATGCGCATCGTCATCGAACTCAAGCGCGGTGAGTCGTCCGATGTCGTGCTGAATAACCTGTACAAGCAGACGCCGATGCAATCGGTGTTCGGCATCAACATGGTGGCGCTGCACAACGGTCAACCGCAGTTGATGAACCTCAAGCAGGTTCTCGAGGCTTTCCTCGCCCATCGCCGTGAGGTCGTGACGCGGCGAACGATATTCGATCTGCGGAAGGCCAGGGACCGGGCGCACGTGCTGGAAGGCCAGACGGTGGCGCTGGCAAACATCGACGAGGTCATCGAACTCATAAAGGCGTCGCCGTCGCCGGCCGAAGCAAGGGATGCCCTGGTCGCGAAGAGCTGGGCGCCCGGTGCCGTCACGGACATGCTCGAGCGGGCCGGCAAGACGGACACCCGACCCGATGAGCTCGCTGCCGAGTACGGACTTCGCGACGGCAGGTACCACCTTTCGCCGGTTCAGGCGCAGGCGATTCTGGACTTGAGGCTGCATCGTTTGACCGGTCTTGAGCAAGACAAAATACTCAATGAATACAAAGAGATATTAACCAAAATTAAACAGTTTTCTGATATTCTCTCTGATCCGGACAAGCTGGTGCAGGTCATCCGCGACGAGCTGGACGATATTCGCAATCGCTACGGCGACGAACGCCGCACGGAGATCGTGCAGGACCATTCGGACCTCCAGGTCGAGGACCTGATCCCCGAAGAGGACGTTGTCGTTACGCTGTCGCACGGCGGCTATGCCAAGGCGCAGCCCATCGGCGCGTACCAGGCGCAGCGCCGTGGCGGGCGCGGCCGTTCGGCGACCCGGGTCAAGGACGAGGACTTCGTCGACAAGCTGTTCGTGGCCAATACCCACGACACGATTCTTTGCTTCTCGAGCCGCGGCAAGGTGTACTGGCTGAAGGTTTACCAGGTGCCGCAGGCGAGCCGCGGATCGCGCGGCAAGCCAATCGTCAACCTGCTGCCCCTCGAGGCCGATGAGCGTATCAACACCATCTTGCCGGTCCGGGAATTCGATGCGGATAGCTTCGTGTTTATGGCGACCTCCGGCGGTACGGTCAAGAAGACGCCCCTCAGCCAGTTCTCACGGCCGAGGTCCAGCGGCATCATCGCAATCGATCTGCGTAATGGCGACAAGCTCGTCGATGCCAAAATCACTGATGGCGACGCGGAGATTCTGCTCGTCGCCAGCTCCGGGAAGGGGATCCGGTTCAAGGAATCGGACGTCAGGCCCATGGGCCGCGGTGCCGCGGGCGTCCGCGGCATCCGATTGCCGGAAGGACACGAGGTCATCGCTCTCTCCATCGTCCGCGACGGACTGGTGCTGAGCGCGACGGAGAACGGTTACGGCAAGCGTACGTCTGTCGGGGACTTCCCGGTGCAGGGGCGTGGCGGTCAGGGTGTCATCGCGATCCAGACCACGGCACGCAACGGCAGGACTGTCGGCGCGGTCCTGGTCAGCGAGGGCGACGAGATCATGCTCATCAGCTCGAACGGCACGCTGATTCGAACACCCGTCGACGATATATCGATACAGGGGCGCAACACGCAGGGTGTACGTCTGATCCGGGTCGAGGAAGGACAGCGGCTCGTCGGCGTGGCGCGTATCGAGCCGATAGGCGAGGAGGAGGAGGAATAGCGGCTGCATAAGCATATGCACATTCCGCTAGTGCATTGATTCCGCCAAACCGTAACAATACCCGGCGTAACATCATCGGTCTCACTGCTCCACTCACCAGAATATCGCAAGGACTCCAGCGACATGTCTCGCGTCTACAATTTCAGTGCCGGGCCTGCGGCGCTGCCGCTCGAAGTGCTCGAAACCATCCGTAACGACATTCCTGACTGGCAGGGCACCGGGATGTCGGTCATGGAAGTCAGCCACCGGAGCAAGGATTTCGTGTCGGTCGCCGAACGCGCGGAGGCCAATTTCCGGGATTTGCTGGGTATTCCGGACAGCTACAGCGTGCTCTTTACGCAGGGCGGTGCAACGCTGCAGATGTCGATGGCGCCGATGAATCTCGCCGGTGCGGACGATACCGTCGACTACGTGATCACGGGAAGCTGGGGCAAGAAGGCGGCCGGGGAGGCACGCAAATTCTGCAACGTGAACATCGCAGCCGACGCTGCCGATGAGAACTTCACGTATATCCCCGACGAATCGTCATGGCAGCGCGGTGACGACGCAGCGTATCTTCATATAACGCCAAACGAGACGATCGCTGGTGTCGAGTTTCATTTTGTGCCGGCGGGCGACACACCGATCGTCGCCGACATGTCCAGCACGATTCTCTCGCGCCCGATCGATGTGAATCGTTATGGCGTCATCTACGCCGGCGCGCAGAAGAACATCGGACCGGCGGGCATCACGGTCGTCGTCGTTCGCAACGATCTGCTCGATCGTGCACCGCTCAATATTCCGCACCTGATGACCTGGCGTTCCTATGCGGAGTCGGGTTCGATGACCAACACGCCTCCCACGTTTGCCTGGTACGTGGCGGACCTGGTATTCCAGTACCTGGTGGACCTGGGCGGCCTCGCGGCAATGGCCGATGTCAATTCGCGCAAGGCACGCAAGCTCTACGAAGCAATCGACGGCTCCGGATTCTATTCGAATCCGGTGAGAGAAGATTGCCGCTCCTGGATGAATGTACCGTTCGTGCTTGCTGACGCGTCGCTGGACAGCAGGTTTCTTGAAGAATCGGCGCAGGCCGGGCTGGCGAACCTGAAAGGCCATCGCTCTGTCGGGGGCATGCGCGCCTCGATCTACAACGCCGTGCCTGAAGAGGCCGTCGATGCGTTGATCGAGTTTATGAACGAGTTTGAGCGAGTAAACGGGTAGGGTCGATGTACAAGGTTCTGACACTGAACAATATTGCGGTCGCGGGCTTGCGGCACCTGCCGCGCGAGCGTTACGAAGTTGCCTCGGAGATCGCCCATCCGGACGCGATCATCCTGCGCTCCTACAATATGCACGATATGGAGATCCCGGAGACCGTAGTCGCTATCGGACGCGCGGGCGCGGGCACCAATAACATCCCGGTCGAGGCAATGGCCGCCCGTGGCGTGCCGGTCTTCAATGCACCCGGGGCGAACGCCAATGCGGTCAAGGAACTCGCAATCGCCGGGTTGTTACTGTCAGCAAGGAACCTCTGTGACGCCCGCGAATACGTGAAAGCCCTGAACGAAACCGGCGAAGCCTTGAACAAGGCGGTCGAGGCCGGAAAGAAACAGTTCGTAGGTTTCGAGTTGCCGGGAAAGACTCTTGGTGTCATAGGGCTCGGAGCCATCGGCGTCGAAGTCGCCAACGCGGCGCTGGAACTGGGTATGAAGGTCATTGGTTTCGATCCGGCGATCACGGTGCGGCGCGCCTGGCAGCTGTCATCGGGGGTGGAACACGCGGAGACCCTGGACCAGCTGTTCCAGCACGCTGACGCAGTTACCGTTCACGTGCCGCTCATAGACGCAACGCGCAAGCTGGTGAATCGGGACCGAATCGCGCTGATGAAAAAGGGCGGCACGATCATCAACTTTGCACGCAACGGCATCGTGGATAATGCGGCGACGCTCGCTGCACTCGACAGCGGCCAGCTGCATGCCTACGTGTCGGATTTCCCCACGGCGGAGCTAATTGCGCACCCCAAGGTGATTGCGTTGCCGCACCTCGGTGCGTCCACGTCGGAGGCCGAGGAGAACTGTGCGATCATGGTCGCGGAAAACCTCAAGGATTATCTCGAGAACGGCAATATCCGGTTCTCGGTGAACTTCCCGGAATGCCGTCTCTCGCGCATGGACGCTTATCGCATAACCATCGCGAACGCGAACGTGCCGAACATGGTGGGCCAGATTTCGACCTGTCTCGGCGACGCCGGGCTCAATATCGAGGATCTCCTCAACAAATCCATCGGCAATCTCGCTTACACGATAGTCGACGTCAACAAACCCGTTACGGATGAAATCGAATCGAAGCTGCGAGCAATTGACGGCGTGCTGACTTTGCGAAACCTGGGTAAGCCTGTAATCTGACGGGCGATGGCCGAGAAAGACAAGCACCGCGACAGTCAGGAACTTTCGTCGATTCGCGAGCGTATCGACGAGATAGACGAGCGTATCCAGTCGCTGATCAACGAACGTGCGCGATATGCGCAGGAAGTCGGCGTGTCGAAAGGCAAGCTGGCGTCGGCAGTGGACTATTACCGGCCGGAACGCGAGGCCGAGGTGCTGAGGAAGATCCAGGCCCGGAATGAAGGCCCGATCCGCGACGAGGAGATGCTGCGCCTGTTTCGGGAGATCATGTCCGCCTGCCTGGCACAGCAGGAGCCGCTGAAGGTCGGATTCCTCGGCCCGGAAGGTACGTTTACGCAGACCGCCGTGTACAAGCACTTCGGCCACTCGGTACGCGCTCTGCCGTTCCATACGATCGACGAGATCTTTCACGAAGTCGAGAGCGGCGTTGCCGACTTCGGCGTCGTGCCGATCGAAAATTCAACCGAAGGTTCGGTGAATTACACGCTGGACATGTTCCTCACCTCGCCATTGAAGATCGCCGGCGAAATCGAGTTGAAGATCGAACAGCACCTGCTCGGCAGCGAGACCGGGCTCGAAAAGATCGAACGTATTTGCGCGCACGAACAATCGCTCGCACAGTGTCGTGGCTGGTTGCGGGAGTACCTGCCGCACGTGGAACTCATCGGTATGTCGAGCAACGCCGCCGGGGCGCGCAGGGCGCGCGACGAGGAGGGTACGGCGGCCATCGGGCCGGCCGTCGCGGCCGATGTCTACGACCTCCAGCTACTCGTGAGCAACATCGAGGATCGCGCGGACAACGCGACGCGCTTCCTGGTGATCGGGCGCGAATTGCTGGCGCCGAGCGGCGATGACAAGACGACCGTCCTGGTCTCGACCAGCGATACGGCGGAAGGCGCAGGCGTGCTGCACCAACTGCTTCAGCCGCTCGCCGCTCACGGTGTCAGCATGACGCGTATCGAGTCGCGGCCGTCACGGCGCAAGAACTGGGACTACGTGTTCTTCATCGATCTCGACGGCCATGCGGAAGAGTCTCCCGCCAGGGAGGCGCTTGCCGAATTGCAGGACAGGAGTTCGCTATTCCGGGTCCTCGGCGCCTATCCCAGGGCGGTCGGCTAGTCCCGGAGATCGGGCCCGGCAATGCGCTACCTGATCCAGCCAGCGGTCATCCGCGACGCCGACGTGACGGTGCCCGGCGACAAGTCGATTTCTCACCGAGCCATCATGCTTGGCAGCATTGCGGAGGGAGTAACCGAGGTTCGCGGCTTCCTGGCGGGGGAGGACTGCCTTGCCACGATGGGCGCATTTCGACGCATGGGGATCGACATCGAACGCCCCGGCCCCACGGAACTGATGATTCACGGCGCCGGACTGCATGGCCTGCAGGCGCCGGATACCGCTCTCGACCTCGGCAACTCGGGAACGGCCATGCGCCTCATGGCCGGTGTGCTTGCCGGGCAGTCATTCGCCGCAACACTCACCGGCGACGCATCGCTGACCGGGCGGCCGATGCAGCGCATCATCACGCCACTGAGCAGGATGGGCGCGGATATCGGCAGCCGGGACGGAAAACCGCCGCTCGAGATACGGGGAAATCCGAACCTCGAAGGCATCGATTACGCCCTGCCTGTGGCGAGTGCGCAGGTGAAGTCGGCGATCCTGCTCGCGGGCCTGTATGCGCGCGGCACGACAACGGTCATCGAGCCGGCCGTGACGCGCGACCACACCGAGCGCATGCTGCGTGCCATGGGCGTTGCGGTCGACCAACGTGACGGGCACATCGGGATCCGCGGTCCCGCCGCGCTGCGCGCCTGCCGCGTGGAGGTGCCGGCTGACCTGTCATCCGCCGCATTCGTCATTCTCGCGGGGCTTCTTGCGGAAAGGGCCGACATTCTCATCCGGGGGGTGGGTGTGAATCCGACGCGCACCGGCGTCCTCGATATCCTTCTGGCGATGGGGGCATCCATCAGTCTCGAAAATCCGCGCAACATGGGCGACGAGCCGGTTGCCGACATCCGGGTACGATCCTCCAGACTGCGCGGCATCGACGTGGATCCCGGGCTGGTCTCGCTCGCGATCGACGAATTTCCGGTGCTTTTCGTGGCGGCGGCCGTCGCCGAAGGCCGCACCCGGTTCACAGGGATCGGCGAATTGCGCGTCAAGGAAAGCGACCGGATTACGGCCATGGCCTCCGGACTCCGCACGCTCGGTATCCGGGTCGAGGAGTCCGACGATGGGGCACTGATCCATGGGGGGCGATTCGCCGGGGGTGAAGTGGAGAGTTTCGGTGATCATCGCATCGCCATGTCGTTTGCGGTGGCCGCTACGGTCGCCGACGGGCCGGTAGTCGTGAGGGACGTTACGTCGGTCGAGACGTCGTTTCCGGGGTTCGAGGCATGCCTGGGCAGGATCGGCGCGGACATCGTTTGCCGCCAGGGAGAGGCGTAATGGCGCGGCAACCCCCGGTCATCGCGATCGACGGCCCGAGCGGTTCGGGCAAGGGTACGATCGCGCGCCGCGTCGCCGCCGCACTCGGCTGGCACCTGCTGGATAGCGGTGCCCTGTACCGGCTCCTGGCGCTCGCGGCCACGCGCCGGGGCCTCTCCCTCGACGACGCTGAAGCGCTGTCGAGGCTTGCCGAGAACCTGGACGTCAGGTTCGGCGTGGACGACGCGGGTGATGAGCTCATATGGCTGGATGGAGAGCCGGTCCGCGGCGAGCTGCGGACCGAAGAGACGGGCCGTGGGGCTTCGACGGTAGCGGCACTGCAGCCGGTCCGGGACGCGTTGCTGACGCTTCAGAGGAGCTTTCGCAGGCCCCCGGGACTGGTCGCGGACGGCCGCGATATGGGCACGCACGTGTTCCCTGAGGCCGGGCTGAAGGTGTACCTGACGGCCAGCGCGGAAGAACGCGCACGAAGGCGACATAAGCAGTTGAAAGACAAGGGTATTGATGTTAGCCTTGCCGCCCTTTCGCGGGACATAGAGGACCGTGACCGGCGGGATTCCG
>JAACFE010000085.1 GCA_009937525.1 Gammaproteobacteria bacterium | reverse complement strand
CGGCGGCGACGCCAGGAAATTGTGCTGAACGAGCGCGTGGATGCGGCCTTCGAAGTTGCGGTTGCCCGACAGCACGCTCGTGCCGACGATGTTGGCGCTCGTGACGGCATCCGCGATCTCGGGCTTCAGCGGTCCGGAGTTGCCGATGCAGGTCGTGCAGCCGTAGCCGACCGTGTAGAAGCCGACGGCCTCGAGGTCGTCGATGAGCTCAGCCTTCTCGAGGTAATCCGAAACGACGCGCGAGCCCGGTGCGAGACTCGTCTTGACCCAGGGCTTGGCCTTCAGGCCCTTCGCCGCGGCATTGCGCGCGAGCAGCCCGGCGGCCAGCATGACAGCGGGGTTCGAGGTGTTGGTGCAGCTGGTAATGGCGGCAATCAGGATCGAGCCGTCGTTGATCTCGACGTCCGCGCCGTCGAGTTTCGCTACGGCGCTGCCGCCTTCGTCGCGGTTCGCGACTGTGTCCGCGAGGATCTTCTCGTAGGACGCGGCCGCGCTGCTGAGCGCGATGCGGTCCTGCGGGCGCTTCGGGCCGGCGATGCTGGGTTCGACGTCGCCGAGGTCCAGTGCCAGGACGTCCGTGTAAAGCGCGTCGGGCTGGCCGTCTTCGCGCCACAGGCCCTGCGCCTTCGCGTAGGCTTCGACGAGGTCGCACTGGGCATCGTCGCGGCCGGACAGTTTCATGTAACGGATGGTCTCGCCGTCGATCGGGAAGATGCCGCAGGTCGAGCCGAATTCCGGTGCCATGTTGCCCAGCGTGGCGCGGTCGGCCAGCGGCATCTCCGCGAGGCCGTCGCCAAAGAATTCGACGAACTTGCCGACAACGCCCTTCTTGCGCAGCATCTCGGTGCAGGTCAGCACCAGGTCGGTCGCCGTCGTGCCTTCTTTCAGCTTGCCGGTCAGCTTGAAGCCGATGACGTGCGGGATCAGCATCGTGATCGGCTGGCCGAGCATCGCCGCTTCGGCCTCGATGCCGCCGACGCCCCAGCCGAGCACGCCGATGCCGTTGATCATCGTCGTGTGCGAGTCCGTGCCCACGACCGTGTCGGGATAGGCGCGCAGCGCACCGTCCTTCTCGGCGCCGAACACGACGCGTGCGAGGTACTCCAGGTTCACCTGATGAACAATGCCGGTGCTGGGCGGTACTACCTTGAAATTGTCGAAGGCCTGCTGGCCCCACTTCAGGAACGAGTAGCGTTCCCTGTTGCGCTGGAATTCGATCTTCGTGTTGAGATCGAGCGCATTCGCGGCGCCGTAGTGGTCGATCTGGACCGAGTGGTCGATGACCAGTTCAGCCGGCGACAGCGGGTTGATGTCTTCGGCGGAACCGCCGAGCTTGACGACGGCATCACGCATGGCGGCGAGATCGACCACGGCGGGTACGCCGGTGAAGTCCTGCAGGATGACGCGACTCGGTGTGAAGGAGATCTCGGTGCTCGGGTCCGCCTTGGGGTCCCAGTTCGCGAGCGCCAGGATGTCGTCCCGGGTGACATCACGCCCGTCCTCGTGGCGCAGCAGGTTCTCGAGCAGGATCTTGAGGGAGTAGGGCAGTTTCGCGACGTGACCGTCCCTGACGGCGTCAAGACGGAAGATTTCGTAGTCATTGCCGCCCACTGTCAGTGTCGAGCGCGCACCGAAGGTGTCCTTCATGTGTGTATCTCCGGAGTCTTGTTTTTAGTGCAGGGCCAGCGCCCCGTGGGGTCGCGGATTATAGCGAATGCTCTATAGCAGCGCTCAGGAAATTGCCGGCTCGGGCTCGGCCCGGCCCGCTTCGAGGCACCGTTCGACGGCCTCGATCACGGCACCGCCGAGGCACCGATCATCTTGATAGAAAACGACAAATTGACCGGGCGCGGCGGCCCGCTGCGGCTCGTCGAACGCCACCATTAGACGATCGTCGAGTGCGCGCCTGATCGTGCAATCCTGGTCGGCCTGCCGGTAACGGATCCTGGCGCTGCACCGCAGACCGGCGGCGAGCCCCTGCGGCGCGTCCCCGATCCACGACGCCCCGGTCGCGACCAGTTCGTCGCTCAGCAACAGGGGAGTGTCCCCCTGGTCGACGATAAGCGCGTTCCTCGCGACGTCCTTGTCCACGACGTACCACGGCTCTTCACCCGCGTCACGGCGTCCGCCGATACCGAGTCCCTGCCGCTGGCCGAGCGTGTAATACACGAGGCCATGATGGCGTCCGACGTCCTCGCCCGCCGGCGTCAGAATCGGTCCCGGCTGAGCGGGAATGTAGGTACTGAGAAATTCCCGAAACGGTCGCTCGCCGATGAAGCAGATGCCGGTGCTGTCCTTCTTGTCGTGCACGGCGAGGCCCTGTTCCCTGGCGATCCGGCGGACCTCGGCTTTATGCAGCGCGCCGAGCGGGAACACCGTTTCGGCGAGCGCCTCGGCGCTCACGGCATGCAGGAAGTAGCTCTGGTCCTTGTTGCTGTCCCGTGCCTTCAGCAAGACGGTCATGTCGCCGTCGGCCGCGACGCGGGCATAGTGGCCGGTGGCGATCAGTTCGCCGCCAAGGCGCTTTGCGTAGTCGCGGAAGACGCCGAACTTGATCTCGCGGTTGCAGAGCACGTCCGGGTTGGGCGTGCGGCCATTGCGGTATTCGTCGAGGAAGTACTCGAACACGCGATCGCGATACTGCCTCGCGAAATTGACATGATGCAGCGGAATGTCGAGCCGGGCGCAGATCCGGCGTGCGTCCTGCAGGTCCTCGGCGGCCGTGCAGTAACCGTCGTCGTCTTCCCAGTTGGTCATGTGCAGCGCTTCGACCGCGGCGCCCGCGTCCTTCAGCAGGAACGCGGCCACGGCCGAATCCACCCCGCCGGAAAGGCCGAGGATGACTCTGCGGTCAGCGATGTTGGTAAGGTCGTGCGCCATAGCCGGTGTATTTTACCATCGCCGCGCGCGAGGGCTGCTGTACGAGCGGTTCTCGAACCGCGACCGATCGCGGGTCCAGGCCCGCTCCTACAGGGCTGTCGGAACGAAATCGATAGGAGCGCGCCTTGGCGCGCGATCGATGTCGGACAGCGGTTCGGCTCAGACCAGGTCGGCGCTGGCGAGCACGGCATGGACGTGCTGCTGCAGTGGGCGCATGCCTGAGAACAGCGCGTCGGGCTGGCGCCGGCCTGCCTCGAAATCCTGTATGCAGCGTTGCACGATCGGCGAGCGCAGGCTCGGGCGACGGTGTTCGATGTCGGCACGGCTCAACCAGCGCTTCGCGACGATGCCGTCGTCGAGCGGGCGCGCCTCGTCTTCATTGAGAAGAGTCGCGACGTACACGATCCTGAGAAACTGCTGGCGCGTCTGCGGGTGAATCCAGAGGTAGACGCCGATCAGCTCCCCGCAGGCAACATCGCAGCCGGTCTCCTCGAGCACCTCGCGAATCACCGCCTCTTCCGGCGATTCGCCACTCTCGAGGTGCCCGCCGGGCTGGTTGAGCACGACTGCTCCCGATGTGATCTCTTCCACCATCAGATACCGGCCATCGCGCTCGACAACCGCGGACACGGTCAAATCCGTTGTTTGCATTTCGAATCTTCCTGATTTCGCGTCTGTCGGAGGAACGCTGTCCTGTTCGTATCAGCTGGCGGTCCGGCCTAGATGCCGAGCTGCCTGAATTCCATTTCGACTTCGCTCGCGAGCCAGATCTCGTCGAACATCTTGCTGTATAGCTTGGCGACGGCGGGCTCGTAGGTGTCGGCGATACCTTCCCAGCGACTGGCCTGAAGGCGGTAGACGAGCGCTGTTTCGTCCGCGATGCAGAACGACTCCGCGTGCGTACGCAGATCCTCGCGCACGTGACGAAATTCGATGAAGGTGTTCAGGCGGCGGCCGAGGTGAACGAAGTTGTTGCCGTTCTTGATCGCGCGCGCGGGATCGGCGATGAGTACGCGGACGCGTGCATAAGTCTGTGACAGGACCAGCCGCTTGATGACTTCGAGGAATTCGGGATCGTCGTAGATGCCCGGCTCCAGGTCGTGGGTAAAGATAGACACTTTTCGGGTTCCCTCGCGGGCGACCTCGATCACGGCCTGTCGCATCTCCTCGCGCGTCGAGATTACCCAGCGCCTGCCTTTTTCCCGTGCTTCTTTCATGCGTTGCGGCTGTTATCTCTTGTAGTGGGTGCGATCACGAATCCGGGTCGCAGGGATGACATCTTAACCGGCCGCACAAGGCGCGCTGTGCCAACTGCGTCACGTTTTGCGCGCTCGGGTTCCACTTGAGAATTATTCCCGGTCCGCGCCAGCGCTGAGTTTCAGACCGATTGCCGTCGCCCGCTACCGACGCCCCCCGACTTCACATATGCCGGAATATCAGCAATCCCGCGCCAGTTCCGACGCCAGCCCCAGGTAGCTCGAGGGCGTCAGCGCGAGCAGCCGCTTCTTTTCGGACGCCGGAATCTCGAGTGTATCGATGAATCCGTGAAGCAGTTCCCTGGTGACGGCCTGCCCCCGGGTCAGCGCTTTGAGTGTCTCGTAGGGCTCCGGGATGCCGTAACGGCGCATGACCGTCTGCACGGCTTCGGCCAGCAATTCCCAGGCATCGGCAATATCGGCCCGCAACGCGTCCGGGTTCACCTGAAGCTTGTCCAGCCCCTTCAGCATCGACGCGAGCGCAATCACGACGTACGCGAGGGCAATGCCGAAATTGCGCTGCACCGTGGAGTCCGTAAGGTCTCGCTGCCAGCGTGATACCGGCAGCTTCTCGGCCAGGTGGCCGAGCAGCGCGTTGGCCATCCCCAGGTTGCCCTCGGCATTCTCGAAATCGATCGGATTGACCTTGTGCGGCATCGTCGACGATCCGACCTCATCGCGGGCCACCTTCTGCCTGAAGTAGCCGAGCGAGATATAGCTCCAGAAATCCCGGCACAGGTCGATGAGGATCGTGTCATAGCGAGAAAGCGCATGCGCATACTCGGCCGTCCAGTCGTGGGGCTCGATCTGCGTGGTGTGGGAATTCGGTTCCAGGCCGAGCGCGGCAACGAAGCGCTCGCTCACCCCGCGCCAGTCGACGTCAGGGTAGGTGACGCAGTGAGCGTTGAAATTTCCGACGGCGCCGTTGAACTTGCCGAGGATCGCGACGTTACCGAACTGCCGCTGGGCGGCCTCCAGCCGTTTCACGAAATTGGCGATCTCCTTGCCCAGCGTCGTCGGGCTGGCCGGCTGCCCGTGCGTGCGCGACAGCATCGCGAGGTCCGCGTTCTGCCTCGCCATGGCCTGCAGCTTTGCCTTCACCGTGCGCATCTGCGGGATGAGCACATCGCTGCGCGCCGTCCGCAACATCAGCGCGTAGGCGAGATTGTTGATGTCCTCCGACGTGCAGCCGAAATGCAGGAAGTCCTTGAGCACCGCCGTGTCGGGGCCGTCTCCGAGCTTCTCGCGAATAAAGTATTCCACCGCTTTTACGTCGTGGTTGGTGGTGGCCTCGATCTTCTTGACCCGCTCTGCGTCGTCCAGCGAGAAGCCGTCCACGATGCTGTTCAGCAGATCTTTCATTACCGGCGACAGCGGGCCGATTTCCGGTATGTCCTTCTCGTCGGCAAGTGCCTGCAGCCAACGGACTTCGACAAGTACCCGGAACCGGATCAGGCCGTATTCCGAGAAGATGTCACGCAGCCCGTTGACCTTCTCTGCGTAACGACCGTCGGCGGGCGACAGCGCCTTGAGTGTGGAGACTTTCATGAGACTCAAACCAGTGTAAACTTGCGCGCGCAAAGGGCGAATCATACACGATTGCCAAACGACCCTAGACCCGAACAAATGGCCTTTACCGGGAAATCAAGCCGATGAACGACGAGAAGTACCGCATTGAGCATGACAGCATGGGAGAACTCCAGGTACCGCAGGACGCGTTATGGGGCGCGCAGACGCAGCGCGCGGTAGACAACTTTCCGATCAGCGGCCTGACGATGCCGCGGCAGTTTATCGCGGCACTGGGACTGGTCAAGTGGGCGGCAGCCGGCGCCAACGCGGAGCTCGGCCTCCTGCCGAGCGATGTGGCGGTGGCCGTGCAAAAGGCCGCGCTGGAGGTCGTCGAAGGGCAGCACGACGCCCATTTCCCGATCGACGTATTCCAGACGGGGTCCGGGACCAGTTCGAACATGAATGCGAACGAAGTCATTGCGCATCTCGCGACAGGGAAGCTCGGTTCCGACGTGCATCCCAACGATCACGTCAACATGAGCCAGTCCAGCAACGACGTGATTCCCACCTGCGTGCACGTGAGCGCGGCCGTCGCCATCCATCAGCAGCTGCTGCCGGCACTGGAACACCTTGGCGGCGTGCTCGAAACGAAAGCGGACGAGCTGCGCGACGTGGTCAAGACCGGCCGGACTCACCTGATGGACGCGATGCCGGTCACGCTCGGGCAGGAACTCGACGGCTGGCGTTCGCAGATCGAGCATGCCGGCGAACGCATCCGCGGCTCGCTGAAACGTCTCGTCTGTCTTGCACAGGGAGGTACCGCCGTCGGCACCGGCATCAACGCTCACCCGAATTTCGGCGAGAAAGTCGCGGTGTTGCTGTCCGAGCAGACGGGGGTCAAGTTCGCGCCGGCGGCATCCAAATTCGAGGGTCTGAGCAGCCAGGACACGGCCGTGGAGATGTCGGGTCAATTGCGGGTGCTCGCCGTCAGCCTGACGAAGATCTCGAACGACCTGCGCTGGATGAATTCCGGGCCGTTGGCCGGCATAGGCGAGATCGAGCTCCCGGCGCTGCAGCCGGGCTCGAGCATCATGCCTGGCAAGGTGAACCCCGTCATTCCCGAGGCCGTTGCCATGGTATGCGCCCAGGTCGTGGGCAACGACGCCACGATCGCGATGGGCGGGCAGTCCGGCAATTTCCAGCTCAACGTAATGCTGCCGGTCGTTGCCTACAACCTCCTGCAGAGCATCGAGTTGCTGGCCAATGCGTCGACCTGCCTGGCCGACAAGGCCATCAAGGGTTTCACGGTCAACGAAGCCAACATCAACCGTGCTCTGGGACGGAACCCGATCCTGGTTACAGCGCTCAACCCGGTCATCGGCTATGAGCTCGGCGCTGCCGTGGCGAAGAAAGCCTACGGCGAGGGCCGGCCGGTGAAAGAGGTCGCGAAGGAGATGACAGATCTCACCGACGAGGAACTCGATCGCCTGCTGGACCCGGCTGCGCTCACCAAGGGCGGTATCCAGCACTAGCGCCGGTCTTGCGGACTCCAGACGCACTGACAGCCGCGCTGCTCAGGGAGCGCTTGTCCGGCACGCAAGCGCCCGAGGACCCCTTCGACGTCATCATGCCGGCGGGCAGCGAACGCTGGCCCGCGCTCGTGCGGGAACGCGTCATGCAGACCTTGAGGCCCGCCGGAGTCCTGGTTCCCGTGATCGAGCGCCTCGCCGGGCTGTCCGTCCTTTTGACGCAGCGCTCAGCGGATCTCAAGCACCATGCCGGGCAGGTCAGTTTTCCGGGTGGTCGTATGGAAGACCATGATCGGGACGTCGTGCAGGCGGCGCTGCGCGAAACTCACGAGGAGGTCGGCATCCCGCCGCAGTCGGTGGCCATAGTCGGCTACCTGCCGCCGATGCCGACCGTGACTGGTTATGCCGTCACGCCCGTCGTGGGTCTGCTTGCAGAAGACGTGGCCCTGCAGCTGGATCACACGGAAGTGGAATACGCGTTCGAGGTGCCGCTCGCATTCCTGCTCGACAGCCGCAACGAACTCGCCCTGGAGCGCGAATACCAGGGTCGGCGCATCCCGACCGTGGAATTTCATTATGAAGGTGAGCGCATCTGGGGTGCCACCGCTCACATACTGGTGGAGCTAAGAAAAATTCTTTTTGAATAATTAGTTATGAATGATATCAATAAATTACTTGAGATTATGGACGCGCTTCGGAATCCGGATACCGGGTGCCCGTGGGACCTCGAGCAGGATTTTTCGACGATTGCGCCGTACACCATCGAAGAAGCGTATGAAGTGGCGGATGCGATCTTCCGCGACGACATGCCGGGCCTTCGCGACGAGCTGGGCGATCTGCTGTTCCAGGTGGTGTTTTATGCGCGCATGGCCAGGGAAGCCGGCGCCTTCGATTTCGACGACGTGGTCGACGGGATTTGCGACAAGATGTTGCGCCGGCATCCACATGTCTTCGGCAGTGACGAAGAGCGGGCGGCGGGGCTGCGTGAGGGCAGCTGGGAACGCATCAAGGCGCACGAACGTGGCCAGCGTGACGACGAAGGCGCGCTGGCCGGTGTTGCCCGATCGCTGCCGGCGCTGAAACGCGCGCAGAAGCTCGGCAAACGGGCAGCCGGCGTAGGCTTCGACTGGCCGGATCGCAGCGGTGTGCGCGACAAGATCGCGGAGGAAATGGCTGAACTGGAGGAAGTTGTCGATGCCGGTGTGCATGCGCGGGTCGAGGAGGAGTTCGGGGACCTGCTGTTTGCGATCGTCAACCTGGCACGGCACCTGGACGTCGATGCCGAGAAGGCGTTGATGCACGCTAATCTCAAATTCGAGCGCCGGTTCCGGGAAATGGAGGCCGCGATCAGCGGCTCGGGCGGTCGCCTGCAGGATCACAGCCTCGAGTCGCTCGACGTCGAATGGCGTGCCGCCAAGCGGCGACTGTCCTGAACGGGTCGGGGCGACATTCATAAGGCATTGAGTGTCAAGGAATTTGTCGGCGTATTCCGTTCAGGCTTCGTTCATTGCAGCACGCGTAATCTTGTTCCCAGGCTGGCAACAGGGCCGGTCGCAAGCGAAAAGGTCAGGAACAATGGATACCAAAGCAATGAACGCACGACGAGTAATGACAGGTCTGGTCGCAGTGTCGCTGCTCTCCGTGGTTTCCGCGCAGGCGGCGGCCGCCCAGTACGACTACGCACGGGTGATCAGTTCGGAGCCGATCATTCGCTACGTTACCGTAAACACACCGGTGCGCGAGTGCTGGCAGGAAACCGAGTACTACACGGTCGAACGACCGGTTCCGGGTAGCGGCGTGCGCACCCTCATGGGCGCGGTCGTCGGCGGCGTTATCGGTCACCAGTTCGGCAGCGGCCGCGGCAACGATGCCGCGACGGTCGCCGGGACGATCATCGGTGCCGCGATCGGCAACGATAGTGCGAAACGCCGCTACGGTGCGACGCACAGCACCACCGAGTACTCGAGGCCCGTCGAACGCTGCGAGACGCGCATGACCTCGCACCGTGAGGAGCGCATCGACGGCTACCGGGTCGTGTACAAGTACCACGGCCAGAAGTACGAGACGCGCATGCCGTA
Source organism: Gammaproteobacteria bacterium (assembly GCA_009937525.1). Classification (GTDB taxonomy): domain Bacteria; phylum Pseudomonadota; class Gammaproteobacteria; order Steroidobacterales; family Woeseiaceae; genus UBA1847. The sequence goes on along the minus strand of JAACFE010000085.1, from coordinate 3,358 downwards.
CGATCCGGGTCGCGAGATCCGGGTGAGGGTGGACATTCGCCCTGCAGGCTGAGCGGGCCTTGAAACGCGCACTGTGAAGCACTTCGTTGCAATCGGCTTGCCGGCGGAGGACACTGTCGGCGAGCCGATTGCGGGCCAACGCTCGCGCTAATGACCGGAATACAAGTGACCAGATCAATTCTCATCTCACTGATCGCTGCGGCGATGCTGATGCCGGCCGCGGCGGATGCCTTCGACCTCGAGGACTCGCTGCGGCAGCTGCACGTTCAGCACCGGCAGGCAGAGCAGCCGGACCTGCGGCTTGCACAGGGCGGCGGTATGACACTGGACCAGGCCATCGAGTCGGTGCGCCGGCGCGGTGACGTGGATCGGATCCTGAGCGCCGAGACCAGGCGCGACGGCGATCGGGAGATGCACCACATCCGCTACCTGACCAAGGACGGCAAGGTCAAGACCGCGAAGATCCGCGGCCGGTCACGTGGTTAGCGAGGGGCATTCCGATGCGTTTGCTGGTTATCGAAGACGACGACACCCTGCGCGGGTCGCTGGCGCAACAACTCGCCGACGCGGGCTATGCGGTCGAACAGGCGGCGGACGGGCGCGAGGGGCTGTATTTTGCACTCGAGTACCCGGTCGACCTCGCGATCATCGACCTGGGCTTACCCGAAGTTTCCGGGCTCGACATCATTCGCGAGGCGCGCGACAAGGGTAAGACCTACCCGATACTCATCCTTACGGCTCGCGACCGCTGGCAGGACAAGGTCGATGGTCTGAGCGCGGGCGCGGACGATTACGTCGTCAAACCGTTTCATTTCGAGGAAGTCGGTGCCCGCGTGCACGCGCTCCTGCGGCGCAGCGGCGGCTGGGCCTCTTCCGTGATGACGGCAGGGCCGGTCGTACTCGACATGGCCCGGCAGGAGGTCACGGTCGACGATGCACCCGTCGAGTTGACCAGCTTCGAATACAAGATCATCGAGTACCTGATGCTGAGGGCGGGGCAGGTCATCTCGAAGACCGAATTGACCGAGCGCCTGTACGACCAGGATTTCGAGCGGGACAGCAACGTCATCGAAGTCTTTATCGGCCGCCTTCGCAAGAAGCTCGATCCTGCAAACTCGCTGCAGCCGATCGAAACCCTGCGCGGTCGCGGGTACCGGTTCGCGCTAGAACGCAATCAATCCGACTAGCACCGGTCGTCAGCGACGGTCATGTCATCGTTAAGCGCACGCTTGTTGATATCGGTCAGCGTGCTGCTCCTGCTGTTTTTCGGCGCCACCGTCATAGTTCTCGATACCGCGTTTCGGACGGCGGGCGAACAGGCGCGGCGCGACATCCTCGACGGCCACCTGATGCAACTGCTGGCCGCGGCAAACCCGAATGACGAGGGCGCCCTCAGCTTTCCCCCGGATCTGCACGAGGAGCGTTTCAACAATATCGGCTCGGGCCTCTACGGGGAACTGCGGGACGACGGCGGACAGCTCGCCTGGCGCTCGCGTTCGGCGCTCGGTCTCGAGATACCCGGGGCAGGCTTTCCCCGGCTCGGTGCCCGTATCTTCGAGCGTCAGTCGCTGGACGACGGCACGCCGCTGCTGACACTCAGCCTTGCCGTGCAGTGGGAGTTTCCGGACGGCGAACTCAAGCCCTACGTCTTCAAGGTGGCCGAAAGCCTCGATTCGTTCAACGCCCAGGTCGCGGAGTTTCGTCGCCAGCTTATCGGCTGGTTCGCCGCCATTGCCCTGATCATGCTCCTGTCCATTTCGATACTCATGCGCGGCCTGCTGCGACCGCTGCGCCAGATCGAGACGGAGATCGGTGAGATCGAGGAGGGCAAGCGGACGTCGCTTTCGGAGAAGTTCCCGACCGAGTTGACCGGGGTTGCGCGCAACATGAACCTGTTGATCGACAACGAGCGTGCGCGCTCGGATCGCTACAGGAACACGCTCGACAACCTCGCGCATAGCCTGAAGACGCCGCTGGCGGCGATGCGGGCACTCATTGCGGACAAGGATACGGCGGCGCAGGTCCGGGACCGCTTCAACGAACAGATCGAGCGTATGGACGAGATCGTCCGCTATCAGCTGAGGAAACCCGCCGCGTCCGCGGCGGACAAGCTGGTTATCGGGCCCGTGGCGGTGGCAAGCGAAGTCGAGCGGCTGGTGAACGGCCTGCACAAGGTGTATCACGACAAGCGCCCGCGGATCGAGGTCGACGTCGTGGCGGGCATGAAGTTCCGGGGAGATACCGGAGACTTTCTCGAACTGGCCGGCAACCTGCTGGACAACGCCTGCAAGTGGTGCACGGGCAGGGTGTCCATCAGCATCCGGCCGTCGGGAGCGTCGTCGGCTACCGACGGTGGCATGCACCTGACGGTTGACGACGACGGTCCGGGGATCCCGGAAGAGGCGGCTGAAGTATTACTGGAGCGCGGCACGCGCCTCGATGAGGCGACGCCGGGGCACGGTATCGGTCTCGCGATCGTTCGCGATATTGCGCAATCCTACGGCGGTTCGCTCACAATCGGGCGTTCCGCGCTCGGGGGCGCAAGTATTACCGTCGACATACCGCCGGCCGCCGACAGACGCTGGTCCGCGTGAACGCCGGCGTCAGCCTGCCGAGCGTTTCCCGCTCAGGGCTTTGGCCGCGGCTCCGATTTTCTCGACCAGCTCGATCGGGAACACGATCGTGTTGGTCTTCTCATTGGCAATTTCCTTGAGGGTCTGCAGGTAGCGCAGCGTCAGCGCCGATTCTTCCTTGGCCAGCATGGCCGCCGCTTCGGCAAGCATTGTTGCTGCCTGTTTTTCGCCTTCGGCGTTGATGACCTTGGCGCGCCGTGCACGTTCGGCTTCTGCCTGCTGGGCGATCGCGCGGATCATGCTCTCGTCGAGATCGACGTGCTTGATTTCCACATTGGCGACCTTGATGCCCCAGTTGTCGGTGCGCTGGTCGAGGATTCCCTGGATGTCCTCGTTCAGTCGGTCTCGTTCCGCGAGCATGTCGTCGAGCTCGTGCTGGCCGAGCACCGAACGCAGCGTCGTCTGCGACAGCTGGCTGGTGGCCTCGAAAACGTTGGCGACGCGGATTACGGCTTTCTCCGGGTCGACGATGCGGAAATAGATGACCGCGTTGACACGCACGGAGACGTTGTCGCGTGAAATGACGTCTTGTGTTGGCACGTCGAGCACGATCACCCGCAGGTCGACCTTGACCATCTTTTGCAGACCGGGGATCAGTATGATCAGGCCGGGCCCCTTGACCTTCTGAAAACGGCCCAGGAAGAACACTACGCCTCGCTCGTATTCTTTGAGGATCTTGAACGTGTTGTAGGCGATGACAATGACTAGTGCAGCTATCAGGCCGA
>JAACFE010000084.1 GCA_009937525.1 Gammaproteobacteria bacterium | reverse complement strand
TGTGTGCAGACGCATGGTTCTCTGACCGGACGACCGACTACTTCGGGACGCTGCGCTATCAGCAGCTGTTCTGCGTGATGAAGCAGTACGAGTCTTTTACGATCGTCGATGGAAAGGCTGCAGCCAGCATGCTGGGACACAGCAACTCCCGAGTCGGCAAAGGAAGACAGCAATAGTCGATTATCTTCTTCAGGAGCCTGCCTACCGCAGGCTCCTTTTTTTGGGCCAATCGAGAGCCAGATGGAACTGTCCGCTTCTGGCCGTTAGCGGTCATTCAATTCAGAATGTTTCAGGCCACCTGAACGTCCGGTATCGGTGAGAGCGGACATTCGCCCTGGTTGGATGTCCGCTTTCCGCCCTAAAGCAGTCATTGCGCTAAAATCAGTCTCAATGACCGCTACTGACCCAAAGCGGACATTGGCTGTTCGATACTATATTGCTAAACCAGGCATCACGCCTGAGGTAAGAAGATGTCCCGATCGGCGCGAATCCTTGAAATTGTGAGTTTGAAGCGCGCGGTCGCCGAGGTGACCCTGATTTTTGTAGGGATCAGCTTGGCATTGGCTGCGGATGGATGGAACGATCGCAGACAGGATCGGGTAGATGAGACCGAACTGTTGATCGAGATTGCGGCAAGCCTTCGAAATGACCTTGGCAACATTGAGACCGATCTCTCGTATGTTGAGAATAAGGACGAGTACCTTGAGCGTCTAGAAGATCATATTCACAACGGTCAGCCATATGACGATACCTTGGCAAGGTCATTCAGCTACGTTCGCACGTGGCAAACATCGCGGCTCAATACTGCGGCGTTTGAGGCCCTCAAGTCGAGAGGATTGGATGTAGTTTCTGACAGGGCGCTAAGGATCAGCCTAATCGATTTCTACGACGGTACTCGAGTCCTTGTCGAAGACAGAGACAGGATTGATAGATACGAGGTCCAGAACTACGTTGAACCATATTTTCAAGAGAATTTCATCATCAATAGTAGTTCTTTTGACAGCGTTCCGATTGACTACGAGGCAGTCATCTCAGACCAAAGATTCTTGAATCTTCTTGCTCTAAGAACGCAGGTACACCATTCGCTTACCGCACCAGCATATAGGGACCTCCTGGCAAAAACGGAATCCCTAATATCACAGATCGAGAGACATCTGGGCAGACGGGACTGAACTACAGATTCAACGTCAAAAGTGCAGTTTCGACCGGCCACTTCTGGCCGAAAGCTGCCCCTGGCCCTCTTATACACTCTGCGACTGGTAATGATCCAATGCGGTCGTTCGTCGTTCGCCGTCCTCTTTTAGCCGCAGTGGATCCTCGTTTCCGTATTATTTCGAGAAAAGGCTCGCAGTGGGCAAGCAAACAAGAATGCTTGTTTTATACTGATACGGTCATAACCAAAACAAAAAGGACTCAGACATGTTGAAAAAAATGATGTTGGCCACCGTAACGTCAGTATTCTTGATTCTTTCGGTCCCTGTCCACGCAGAACCGATCTCGGTCGTGTTCTCCTGCAAATTGAATGAAGGCAGCACTAAGGAGGACGCTATGGAAATCAATGCCAGATGGCTCAAGTGGGCTCGGTCAACGGCCGGTACTGACGAAATCACGAGCTCCTATGTCTCAACAATCGCCGGCGACTTCGGTAGTTTCATGTGGGTTGACACCTATCCGAGTATCGCGGCCTGGGGCAAGATTGTCGATGCCGACTCCGATTTTGACGAGGAGTTCAACGAAGTGTCGACCTGCAGCGGTAACCGCATATACCGCGGTGAGGAGACCGTGCCCGCCAAGTAGTCAAGCGCGCAACGACCCCAGGAGTACGCTGGGGTCGTTGCCTTTCCCAGTTACTTCGGCAAGCATGTTTAAAACTTCTTGCCTGAATGACCGCTCATGGCCGAAAGCACACCTTCGTTTAAGCGGTTTTTCTGAGCTCTGAATGGCAGCTTTTGCCCAAACCGGTCGTTCAGATGCCCTGAAAAGGCCTGATTTGAACGGGCGCTATCGGCCGAATTCAGTCTTATAAGAAACTTCAGGCGCACATCAAGAGCGAGCTAACGCTCCGCCAACCTGCCCACCCGGGCAAGGTGGCTGCCCGCGAAAATGGGGATGTGGCCGACCCTGCAACTATACGGGCACACCATATCGACGTTGGCCTCCGTAACTTACGCAGGAGGCAATATGAAAATCTGTCCAAAAAAGCGAACCTCATTAGCAACCACCGGTGACCCCGAGCAGGATGCCAGGAACCGACTCCAGTTCCTGCGTGAGTCCTCGACGGGCGGCGTAGTTTATGAATGTAGCGGCCGTATTCCGTACTCCCGGCATCGCAAACGCGATAGAATTTCCTATCCTTGCCTGTGACTAAGGACTAGTCTTGGTCGCGAATGAATAAGAATGAGCTGACCGCGAAAAACCTGATTCATCGCCGCTCCTTTTTGCGTAACTCGACGCTCTTCACGTTGGGCGCAGCCGCGGGCATGTATCCGCGTATCGGCTGGACTGCGGAAAACGACGTGCTTCACATCCGTAACTACAACGATGTGAAATCACTGGATCCGGCCCTGATGTTTTCGGGCTCCGAAGGACTCATCGGAAATGCCATTTACCTGAGCCTCGTGCAGTTCAAACCGGGTGACAGCTGGGATTGGGAGCTGGACGCAGCAGAGTACTTCGAGCAGATCGATGCGACGCATTATTCATTTCGCCTGCGCCCCGGGATTCAGTTCACGAATGGATTCGGTGAAATGACGGCCGACGACGTCAAGTACTCTCTCGAGCGAATCGTCGACCCGGCGATGAACTCACCGAACGCGGGCGACATGGGCACGCTGAGTCACGTCGAGGTCATTGGGCGTTACTCCGGCGTCATCGTCCTGAAGTCACCGTTCGCTGCATTCATCCCTATCGGCCTTTGCGCCGGGACCGGCTCGATCGTGTCGAGAAAAGCGGTGGAGTCGTTTGGCGGCAGCTTCGATATCGAACCCCCATGCTGCTCCGGTCCCTACAGGTTTGTCAGCTGGCAGTCGCAGCGCAAGACCCTACTGGAGCGCAATCCCGACTGGGAGGGACCGGAACCGCCGTTTCGAGAAATCCATGTGTACGCCCTGACCGACGTAAAGGCGGCCGAGTTGGCCTATGAAGCCGGCGAACTCGACTGCACCCAGGTCGCCATCGAATCGGTCGACGTTTTTCGCCAACAAATGCCACCCCAAAGCCGGCTCGACGTGATCAGTTCGCTGCGCTATTACTGGATCGGGCTTAATCGCGACCACCCAAAGCTACAGGATATTCGTGTTCGGCAGGCAATACAGTATGGCGTCGACGTCGAGGCCGTGATCGAGGCTGCCTGGTTCGGGCTGGCAACGCCCGCCACCGGGATCATTGCCCCGGGCCTGGTCGGTCATCGCGAACAGGCGGACATACCGCTCAAAGGCGACCTCGAGGTGGCACGACGCCTGTTGCGCGAGGCCGGGGTGAAACTGCCCCTCAAGCTGAAACTTTCCCTGCCGGCGGATGCGCTCGAATTGACTGCGGGACAAGTCGTGCAGTGGTCGCTGGGAAAAATCGGCATCGAGGTCGAACTCGACCCGCAGGACAATGCCACACTCATTACCATGGGCCATGAGTCAGCCGGCGATCGCTGGAAAGACCTCGAGATGCACCTGCAGAGTTTCTTCATGCTCGGCGACCCTTATTACGCCACCGAGTGGTTCATCAGCGAACAGGTCGGAATCTGGAACTGGGAACGCTTCCGCAGCGAGGAATTCGATCACCTGCACGAAATCGCCCTGGCCCTCACCGATCCGGCCGAGCGCGATCCGCTCTATCAACGCATGCAGCACCTCATGGAAGCCTCGGGCTGTTATCGCTTTCTCGCACACAGCGTCGAAGCAATGATGACACGCGAGTGGCTTGAACCGGCCTTCCGGGCCGACGGTTACCCGATGTACCGTCAATTTGGCGTTGCCAACCAGGCGAAGTCCTGACCGATATGCTGCGTTTCATCACCCGCCGTGGCGCACTCTCCGTACTGATCGTAGTACTCGCCGTGTCGTTGCTGTTCGGCATGATTCACATGCTGCCCGGCGACCCGGCCAGCGTGATCCTCGGGCCACGCGCAACGCCCGCACTGCGCGCGGAACTCAATGAGCGCATGGGGCTGGACCGGCCGTTCATCGTGCAGCTGGGGCGCTTTCTCGGTAATGTCGCGACGGGCGACCTTGGCGAGGACCCGTTCAGCCGGCGCAAAGTTGCAGACATCGTCCTCGAGCAGCTGCCGTTCACGCTGACCCTCGTATTCGCGGCGATTGCGGGGGCCACCCTGCTGGGCGTGCCGCTGGGCTGTTACTCGGCGATCCGTCGCGGCTCGTGGCTGGACCGCCTGGCTGCGTTGCTGTCGGTGGCTTTTATCGCCGTACCATCGTTCGTCGTGGCCCTGTATGCACTAATGTTCTTTTCAGTGCAGCTGCGCTGGTTCCCGGCGATCGGCGCGGGGGATAGCGGCGACCTGGCCGACCAGGCCCGGCACCTCGTACTGCCTGCAATCGCACTCGGACTGGGCTGGATCGGTTACATCGCACGCCTGGTGCGCGCCTCCATGCTGGAGGTGCTCGAGGAAAATCACGTGCGTACCGCACGCGCTTTCGGCCTGCCCGAAAGGGTCATCATCGGCCGCTACGCGCTGCGCATCGCGATCCTGCCGACCGTGACCATCCTCGGTCTCGGCATCGGGACGATGCTGTCCGGCGCGTTGTTTGCCGAAATCGTGTTCTCACGTCCTGGCATCGGCAAGCTGCTGTACGAGTCGGTGATGACCCGCAACTATCCCGTCGTGATGGGCTCGGTGCTGGTCACCACTGTGTTCTTCGTGGCCTGCACGCTGGCCTCCGATATCGTCAACGCGCTGCTCGATCCGCGGCTACGCGAAAGCGAGGGGCGCTGATGACGCGCTTCGGCATCCTCGAGGCCCTGCTGCGCCCCGACGGCCTGGTCGTCACCACCTGGCGGAAGCTGCGACGCGATCCGCTCGGCCTGCTCGGGCTGGCGATCGTGCTCGGGATTGGTTTTGTCACGGTGTTTGCGCCGTGGCTCACGAGTTACGATCCCAACGAAGTCGATGTCTACGCGCGCCTGCTGCCGCCCTCGGCCGACCACTTGCTGGGTACGGACCAACTCGGCCGCGATACCTACACACGCCTCCTGTATGGCGGGCGCGTCGCGATGAAGGTCTCTATCGTGGCGATATCGATCGCCATGGCAATCGGCATCGCGCTGGGAATGCTGGCCGGCTACGGGCCGCGTTGGCTGGACCGCCTGCTGATAACCGGTTTCGATACCATCCGCTCGTTTCCCACGATCATGTTCGCCATGGCGATCGTGGCACTCGTGGGGCCGTCGTTGAACACGGTCATCGGCATCATCATCATCGCCTCGATCCCGGTCTATGCTCGCGTGGTGCGAACCCAGACAATGGCGCTGCGCGAACGCGACTTCATCGTGGCCGAACGTGCCATGGGCGCGTCGACCCGGCGCATCCTGTTCCGCCACGTGATGCCCAATATCGCGGCGCCGCTGTTTATCCTGGCCTCGATGGACGTGCCCGTGGTCGTCGGCATGGAAGCCGGGCTCAGCTTCCTCGGCCTCGGCGTCAGCCCGCCTACCGCAAGCTGGGGCAGCATCCTCAACGACGGCTACTCGTACATCCGTAACTCGCCCTGGCCGATTATTGCGGGCGGCATCCCGCTGATTCTCGTCACGCTGGGCTTCACCTTCTTCGGCGAATCGCTGCGCGACATCCTCGATCCCAAATTGAGGCGAGAGGGATGAGCGACCTGCCTGACACCAACGTCCTCGAGGTCGATAACCTGTCGGTCAGTTACTCCACGGAAGGCGGCGAACTGAAGGCGCTGCGCGACGTCAGCCTCGATGTCCCGCGCGGTGATATTGTCGGGATTGTCGGCGAAAGCGGCTGCGGCAAGTCGACGCTGATCTCGGCCATCATCGGTCTCCTGGCCCCGAACGCCCGCCCGGCATCCGGCGCGATCCGGTTTCGCGGCGAAGACCTGCTCGGTGTCAATGATGACAAGATGCGCGCCCTGCGGGGCGACGAAATTGCGATGGTATTTCAGGACCCGATGACCAGTCTCAACCCGGTGTTGACAATCGGCCGCCAGATGCGTGACATCCAGTATCGGTTACCGGATAGCAAGGCCGAGAAGAACGCCCGCAGCATCCGGATGTTGCAGCGGGTCGGGATTCCGGACCCGGAGTCCCGTTTGCACGACCACCCACACCAGCTGTCCGGCGGCATGAAGCAACGCGTCGCTATCGCCATGGCACTGATGATGAAACCGGCGTTGCTGATCGCCGACGAGCCGACGACCGCACTGGACGCTACGCTCGAGGTGCAGATCATCCACCAGTTGAAGAGGCTGCAGGAAGACATCGGTTGCTCGATCCTGTTCATTTCGCATCACCTCGGCGTCATCGCCGAACTCTGCGATCGGGTGGCGGTGATGTATGCCGGTGAGGTTGTCGAGTCCGGCACGGTGCGGGAAATCTTCCACGCCCCAGAGCACCCGTACACGCGCATGCTGCTGGCGTGCGACCCTGGAGCGATCAGCGAGCGCACCCGGGTGCTGCCGATTATTCGTGGCTTTCTACCCGACCTCGTGGATTTGCCGAGGGGCTGCGTATTCCGGGATCGCTGCGACAGCGCCATCGAGGCCTGCAGTGACAAGCCGCCACTGCAGGTGCGCGGTGCCGATCGCCTCGTCGCCTGTCACCGCGCGGGTGAGACACCGTGAGCACGCTTCTTAGCGTACAGAATGCCCACGTGCGCTACCCGCGCACGGGTCGCCTGGCGACACAGTTGACCGGCGGGCATCAGCGCTGGGTCAACGTCGTCCGCGGCGTGTCGCTCGAGATCGGCAAGGGCGAGACGCTCGCCATCGTCGGCGAGAGCGGATCGGGCAAGACGACATTGGCCATGGCGCTGATGGGACTGGTTCCGATGTACGAAGGCGATGTCTCATTCGAGGAACAAGCGCTGGCACAGGGACCGCGTGGGCGGCTCCGGCCCGACCGCGAGCGGGTAGCAATGATGTTCCAGGACCCGGTCGGCTCACTCAGCCCGCGCATGACCGTGCGCGCCGCTTTAGCAGAACCGTTCGAGATCCACGGCCGGGACGTTGCGACCGACGACGAGGTCGTGCGTCTGCTGGACCTGGTAGGACTGCCTGCGGAGTTCGCCGACCGCTACCCGCACCAGTTGTCCGGTGGCCAGGCGCGGCGCATCGGCGTGGCGCGCGCGCTGGCCCTGGAGCCGGCGCTCCTCATCGCGGACGAGCCCACGGCCGGACTCGACGTATCCATCCAGGGCGACGTGCTGAACCTGCTGTCCGGACTCCAGGAGCGCCTCGGCCTCGGCATCCTTATCATCACGCACAACCTCAATATCGTGCGCCACGTCGCCGATCACATGGCCATCATGTATCTCGGCCGTTTTGTAGAACAGGGGTCGTCGGAGGACATCTTCTGGCATCCGCGGCACCCGTACACGAAGGCTCTGCTCTCGGCCAATCCGAATCCTGACCCGGACGCCGAAACGGAACGTCTCGATCTCGTCGGCGAGGTGCCGAGCCTGCTGCAATTGCCGTCAGGCTGCGAATTTCACACGCGCTGTGCGTTCGCCGAGGCGAAGTGTACAGAAGTGGTTCCGCCCGACGGGTCAGCTGGCCCAGGGCATGAGTTTCGGTGTCACTTCCCGCTGCAGGACAGGTGAATGACGAATCAAACCACCGATATGCGGATTTGATGCGTCGCTGATGACCCAAAGCGGACATTCGTTAGACATGCTGAGTTTTAGGGATATAGGTCCTACTACGTGTTTGATTTAAGAGAAATGATTGCCCCCTACCGCTCGCTGGTCAGAGGGACACCGGAGCAATTTGAAAGAGAGCACGGTGAAGTTTCATGGTCATGTTTCGCGTTCGACTCCGCGCCAGCGCATGGCCGACTCGGTCTGAATTTCGACACAGAAGCAAACTCGGACATTATTGTTGAGAGATTTGCGAAGAACGGGCCGGCATGGTTCGGCGAAGATAGTGTTGGTCGCTTCAACAACAACTGTGCCGATTTTTCCTACTGCAGATACTGCGACGTATATCTTGCTGAGGAGTGGGTCGAGCCCTGGGAGGCCGATAGCCCTTTCCGCTATATAGATCTGTATGGCAACTCCCGCAGTGTGAACCAGGAAGAAAGTGGTTCTGAGGGTTTCAACTCAATTATCTTTTCGGTACTTACCCGTATTCGAGATCTAGAGTTGGATTGGGTTCGATCTAATTCCCGCAATCGAGCTTCACCCGCTCGCTTTGGAATTCAAATGTGCGATAGCAAGTTTGAGGACTTCACTTTGCTCTGACGCCGGACTTGAGCCCGCGCCTCATGGTTTCAACGGCTGCTTGTGGCCGTAACCAGCTACTCACTAGGATTGAGCTACACTGTCTGGTATAGACCCAATCCGGACGCTCGTGAACACAGACGCATTGCATCGTTGGCTAACTCTGGCATCAAACATCGCTGTCCTGATCGGTGTTGTATTTGTTGCACTCGAGATACGCCAGAACAATGATCTGATGGCAGCGGAGGCGAGATTCAACAAGGTCTCGGTTTCGCGCGACGCGTGGCAGGCAATCGCTGAGAACGGGGACTATGCGGATCTGTTGGTGAGGGCCCGCAGGGGCGAGGAGCTATCGGAAACAGACGAGTATCGCGCTACCGCTCACATGATGCGTTATCTGGTCAACATGGACTGGATGTATCGTGATCTACCAACAGATTCGCCCGAGCGGAACTATATGCAACAAAGCCTGATTGCAAGCAGCACGAATCCGCTGTTCCTGAAAGTTTGGGCCGATCAAAAGACCTGGTTTTCCCCAGCATTTGTTGAAATGGTGGACAAGGAAATATTGACAGACTAGTTCTATGGCTAATAGCGGCCGCTTCTGGCCGAAAGCGGACATTCAAATCAGGCGTTCTCAGAGCTTCTGAATGTCCGGTATTCGCAAGAGCGGACATTCGCCCAGGTTGGATGTCCGCTTTCCGCCCTAAAGCTGCCATTGAGCTAGCTTCGGTCTGAACGACCGCTAGTGACCCGACGTGGACATTGCGCTCGCAGTGTTAAGAGTAGTCGCTTTAGGTATATCCCATAATTGACGGCGGTCTCTGCTAGGTACAAATTAGCGCGGTGGTGGACGTCAAGGATGATAATCATCATTCGATTCAATGCTGTCGCACGAGGTTTCGGCAGCGAATGGAACGCTCCGATACCACGGGTGTACAGCCCATGAGAGCGAAATCCTAACTACGTCCGGGTCGACCGTCTCTCGAGCAGGAACAGGACCGGTGCTTTCGCTGATATTTCTCTGCGAAATTCTCGCACGGCATGACGTGGCTTTAATTGTCCGGAACGCAATCGGGTTCAATTCCGGAGCACCAGATCCGTGCTCATAGTCGCTGAGATCCATCAGTTCGGTCAGGCTCAATGCAGAGCAACGATTTACCACCGTAGAGGGCAATTTCGTCGGAGAAGATCATGACAATGAGTTGCTCCAAAGGCGCCGTCCACTGCGGCGCGGCGTTATTACTGGTTTTCACCTGCGCTATTGGCGCTGCAGATCCACTGGATCAAGCTGAGCCAAGATTTTCAAAGGCCGTTGCATTCGATGTTTCGATGCCCGCCCGCGATATCGCGCCATTGTCCGCGGGTGGCAGATTTACGCTTCCGGACGACGGGAGCGGGGTGCTCGAAGTCCGTCCCGACTGGGGGCCGACTTACTCCGGAATGGGACATAGCGGCGATGGTGCCCTGAGTGGTGCCAACAACGTCCCGGGAAGGGCGCTGGGCAAAGCGCAGGTATTCGCTAATTTCGAGGGCATGAGCAACACAGACAACTTCAACTTGTTCGGATTCAGGGTCAATCCGCCCGATCCCGTCGGTGATGTCGGCCGCTTTCATTACGTCGAGATGATCAACCTGGCGGTCGCCGTCTACGACAAGAAGGGAAATCTGTTGATGGGCCCCATTGCCATCGGTGATCTGTGGGCAGGCTTCCCGGTTGAGGATTGCACCGATCCGTCCGGTGATCCGATCGTCGTTTATGATCAATTGGTTAACCGATGGATCCTGAGCCAGTTCACAACGCGGGGATTCTCAGGAGGGGCGCCGTTTTACAACTGTGTGGCGGTATCGAAGACGCCGGACCCGACAGGTGAGTACTATCGATATGCGTTCGTCACGCAGCCAGACAGCGGGGGCGGAACCTTCTTCCCGGACTACCCGAAGTACGGGGTGTGGACGAATTCCTACATTCTCACGACCCGTGATTTCGGCCTTAACGGCCCGTTCCGTTATGGCATCAGCGTCTACGCGCTCGAGAAGTCCAAGATGATCTCGGGCCAGCCGAATGCCCGTGCCGTGCAGTTCTTCCTCGAGGACGGAGTGGTGCCGCTCTCATTGATAGGCGACGGCCTGCTACCGCCCGACATCGACGGTAATCGCCGACCCAAGAACGGCGCGCCAGCACCGATTCTGGGCAGCCAGGACGATGACTACGTATATGGGGCGGCCTTCGATGCGATCAACGTCTTCGAACTGTCCGTGAAATGGAAGTCCAATCCTGAAGCATCGCTGGTACTCGCCGCACAATTGCCGACGGCTTCGTTCGATTCGGCCTTTCCATGTGCTCCGACGGCTCGCGACTGCCTGCCTCAGCCCGGCATCGTGAATCCGGCCCAGTTCCTCGACGTGCAGTCCTATCGCCAGCGCCTCATTCATCGTCTCGCCTACCGAAATATGGGCAAGTACGAGACTCTGGTGAGCAACCAATCGGTCGAGGCGCGACCCGGAATCGCCGGCGTTCGTTGGTACGAGGTGAGGCGCAGCGACGGTGTCTATAGCATTCATCAGCAGGGCACCTACGCACCGAATGACGGCGTCAATCGCTGGATGGGCAGCGCCGCCATGGACCGCGACGGCAACATCGCCGTCGGCTACAGCGTCGTAAACGGGGTAGATGTTTATCCCGGTATTCGCTACACGGCCCGCATGGCCGGGGATCCACTTGGCCAGATGACTATGGCAGAGACCACGATCATCGATGGCAGCGGCGTGCAGACCACGACCAACTCGCGTTGGGGCGACTACACGTCGCTCAACCTGGATCCAGCCGACGACTGCACCTTCTGGTATGTCAATGAGTATTACACTGCCGAAGGTCAGGCTACCAGCCTAGCTGGATGGCAGACTCGCATCGCCAGCTTCCGTCTCCCGGGATGCAGCGCCAGCGCGCGCTAACGTCAGGAGGTTGCCTGTTTTGAAGGAAACCCCGCTTCGGCGGGGTTTTCTAAAGTCCGCTATTGGCCGTTAGCTGCCGTTCATTTTGGCCTAGATTCAGCCGTCTGAATGTCCGGTATCGGGAAAAGCTGCCGTTCAGCCAGGTCGAATGGCAGCTTTCCGCCCTAAACCGGTCATTGGGCTAGAATTGGTCTGAACGACCGCTTCTGACCCAAAGCGGTCATTCGATTCTCAGCTATCTTTGCGTATATGCCGTGACATCATGGGGTAGTGATATGGATGCTGAGAGAGCCAACCAATGGCTGACATTGGTAGCCAATATTGGCGTCGTAGCTGGGATTGTATTTCTTGCCATTGAGATTCAGCAGAATACAGAATCTCAAGACGAATTCATTCGAGTGGCTCGTGCAAACGCGTATCAGGCTCGCGCGTTTGCAGCATCATCGTTGTGGTCGAATTATGCATCGTCGCCGGAAGTGATTGACACTATGGTTACCTTTGATAAGGGAGGTGGATGGGATTCACCGACTGAGGCGCTTGACACGATGTCGGATCAGGACCGTTGGCGCCTTAATTACATCGCGCTATCGCAGGTCGCCATCCTCGACAACAACTTTTACCAATACAACGAGGGTTACTTGGACGCAGATCGCTATCAGCGAATAGACGCTCAGATGTTGAAGAGGATGATTCCGGTGTTTGATGCCTTCGGCATTGTTTACCCAACCGCAATGGCGGAAGAGGTCGAACGCCTGCGCCAGCAGCGATCGGTTGAAGAATGACGTCCGGCATTGGTGAGAGCGGACATTCGCCCAGGTCCGGTGTCCGCTTTCAGCCCCAAAGCTGCCATTCGGCTAGAATGGGTCTGAATGGCCGCTTGTGATCCAAAGCGGACGTTTGTAATCAATCTGCAGCACGGCTTACTCTGGCATCAATCGGCCAAAAACAAGGTAGTTCCCTATGTTCGTCGGTCACTATGCGGCAAGTTTGACACTAAAATCTTTTGAGAACAGGGTCTCGCTGGGCGTTCTATTCCTGGCTGTTCAGTTTGTCGATATATTGTTTTTTCCGTTCGTTCTGGCCGGCATTGAACGCATGAATATCGTGGAGAACTTCACGCAGTCGACCCATTTCGAGCTTGAGTACATGCCTTTCACCCACGGCCTCCTGAGCAGCGTGCTGTGGGCGGTCGCAGCATATGCCGTATTCAGATGGGTTGTTGTGAAGAAACAGTCGGTGGCTGTGGTGGTTGCGTTGGCAGTGCTCTCACACTGGCTGCTGGATTTGCCAGTTCACACGCCGGATTTACCCCTATGGAGCGACACGTCCCCCAAATTTGGATTCGGTCTATGGAACAA
>JAACFE010000083.1 GCA_009937525.1 Gammaproteobacteria bacterium | reverse complement strand
CGGGGCAGACGGATTCGAACCGCCGACCCTCTGCTCCCAAAGCAGATGCGCTACCAGACTGCGCCATGCCCCGATGCCGGTCATTCTGCCACACGAAACCCGGCCGGAGCCGGGTCTTGCGGGGGCACGATGATACGGATGCCCCGGAATACAGTCAATCAAGCAGTTAGCCGTATTTGTCAGTCATTTCCCTGATTTCGAGTCCGCCCGAAACAGTGCTATCGTCCCTGCTCCCGAATTGCCCGACCGAGAATCAACAGCATGCGAAAGATCCTGATCACCCTGACCCTGGCGTTTTCCGGCAGCCTCGCGCTCGCAGCCGACAAGGTGCCGGCACACCCCCATATCCTGATCGAGACCACGATGGGCGACATCAAGCTCGAGCTGGAGGGGAAGCTGGCGCCGATCACGGTCGGCCATTTCCTGAAACGTGTGGATAGCGGCTTCTACGACGGGCTCATCTTCCATCGCGTCATTCCCGGCTTCATGATCCAGGGTGGTGGTTACACTCCGGGCCTGGATCTCAAGGAAGACGATGCGACCATCCCGAACGAGGCCGGCAATGGCATGAGCAACATGCGCGGCACCATCGCGATGGCCCGCACGAACGATCCGCACTCTGCCAACACGCAGTTCTTCATCAACGTCGTCGACAACGCAAACCTCGATCCCCGAAGTAACCGTTGGGGTTACGCCGTCTTCGGCTACGTGATCGAGGGCATGGAGATCGTGGACAAGATCGCCGCGGTCAGGACCGGCCCGCAGGGCAAGCTGCGTTCCGACGTGCCCATGGTGCCGATCGTTATCAAGAAGATGGTGCGGGTGACGTACGACTGACATGACCACACTTTTCATTTCCGACCTGCACCTCGAAGCCGGCCTCCCCGAAATCGGCGAGCAGTTCCTCGACTTCCTCGATGAGGAAGCGGCCGACGCGGAAGCCCTCTACATCCTCGGCGACTTCTTCGAGTACTGGGTTGGTGACGATGATCCCGACGAGTACTATGCGTCGATCAAACGCTCGCTGCGCGCATTTACGGACAGCGGCGTGCCGGTCTATTTCATGCACGGCAACCGCGATTTCATGATCGGCGACGAGTTCGCTGCGGAGACCGGCGTGACCGTCCTGCCCGATCCCCTCCGGCTGGAGCTATATGGAAAGCAGGTCTTGCTGAGCCACGGCGATGCCCTGTGCACCGACGACGTGGAATACCAGCAGATGCGCTCGATGACGCGCAACCCCGAGTGGCAGGCGACAATGCTGGCAAAGCCGCTCGATGAACGACTGGCGATCGCCAGACATGCGCGCGCGCAAAGCCAGGAGCGCAACAAGACGCTCAGCGAATCGATCATGGACGTCAATCAGGAGGCCGTGAAGAAGACCATCGCGGAACACGGCGTCGAGATCCTGCTGCACGGCCACACACACCGTCCCGGCATTCACGGTGTCGACGTCGACGATCGCTTCGCCAAGCGCGTGGTGCTCGGCGACTGGTACGAGCAGGGCAGCGTCGTGCGCTGGGACGAGGACGGGCTCGAACTCAGCGTCATTCCGCGACAGGCGGGCCCGAGTGAAAACGAAACAGGGGATCCGGCTCCGTAACCAGCCGCGCTTCAATGGCTTTCAGTTCGGCGAGCCGCTCGTCCAGCTCCTGTCGGGGAATCCCGGTCTCCGACCGCGCAAAACCGAGGTAATGCTCGAAGTGGCGTGACTCCGACGCGAGCAAGCCCGCATAAAACTTCGCGATCCCGGCGGGCAGCCTGGGCACAAGCCGCGCAAATCGCTCGCAGGAGCGAGCCTCGATAATCGCCCCGACCAGCAGCATGTCCAGCAGCTTGTACGGCTCTTCTTCGCGCACCGCTTCGCGCAACCCACCCGCGTACCGGGACGCCGTGAGACGCTCGAAAGGCAAGCGCATGTCAGCCATGATCGCGCGAACCTGCTCGAAGTGCCGCAATTCCTCCCGGGCGAGCCGCGACATTCGTTGCGCAAGCGCGGCCCGGGCCGGGTAACGATAGAGAAAGCCCAGCGCAGTCGATGCCGCCTTGAGTTCGCAGTTCGCGTGGTCGAGCAGGAGTTCCGGGATACGTTCTCCTGCAGCCTCCAGCCAGGCGTCCGGCGTCTTCGTTTCGAAAAACGCCTCGATGCTTTCAGGCACTGCTACGTCTACAGCCATTCCCCGACCTCGGCCGCCGATTGCAGCCTGTCCACCGGTTCCTTTGCCAGCATCAGGTTCAGGAGTGACTGGTAATCGGACAGTCGCGTCGGCAACAACGGTATCGGCGCCCGCGCATGCTTGTAGATAATGCCCATTGCTGTATCCGCCTGGTACGGCTTCTGGCCCGTCAGCATCTCGTAGAAGATCACACCGAGGCTATAAATATCGCTGCGTTCATCGACCGCGTTGCCGTGGCCCTGCTCCGGGCTCATGTAGTACGGCGTGCCGAAGATCTCGCCACTACCGGTTATCTCCATTTGCAATCGCAGGCGTTTGGCCAGGCCGAAGTCGATCAGTGCGATCGAATTGTCCCGGCGCAGCATGATGTTGCCCGGCTTGAGGTCACGGTGCAGGATGCCGACCTGGTGAATCCTTGCCAGCGCGCTCGCAATCTCCCGCAGGTACTTCACGGCGACCGACGTAATGATTCGCTCATTGATCCTCTGCCTGAGATCGCCGGCATCGAGGTACTCCATGGCAATGTGCGCATGGTCGTCAGCCACACCGAGATCATAGATCTTCACGATGTTGGGATGATCGATCTCGGCGATCATCTCGTATTCCTGCAGGAAGCGGTCGAATGCCGCGATACTCTCGTCGTTCACGTCCGGAATCTGCCGCAGCACCTTCAGAACCATCTTGACGCCGGTCGCTTCACGCTCGGCGAGATACACGCTCGAGTGCGAGGATGTGCCCAGCTTCCTGATGAACCTGTAGCCCTTGATCAGAGGATCGATGCCGGCCGCCTTGTCGCCCACGAACAGCGAACCGGTGGACGTGACGCGGCGTCGGGCGACGAGGATGTCGCTCAGGCGCACGACCAGCGCGTCGTGGCTGAAATCCTCGCGGACAAAACAACCGTCGGCGCCACGATCGAGCACGAATCCGGCTTCTTCCTTGCGGCCGAAATACACGACGGCAGGGAAGTTGGGCTTCTTCTTGAACGCCTTGACGACGTCGGCGCCCTGCCGGTCGCCGAGTTCGTTGCCCAGCAGAATGACATCGTTGCCGGCGCCGGAAAACTCGTCGGGCAAGTGTCCGCCGGCAATCGGATCGAAATCCGTAATGATGGCGTCCGGCCAGTGGGTGGATACGTGATGCATCAGCAGGCTGCGGAACGCGGCCTGGCCGTCGATGATCATGAAGCGTACGCTCATACGGCTGCGCGAATCGTCCCGGCGCTACATGCCGATGGCCGGTTTGGGCCCCTTCCTTGCCGGGGATTCGCCGGTTGCTGTAAGCCCCTTCTGCCGCGCTTCGCGTGCCTGCTTGGCGTTATCGTTGCGGCGTTCCTCTAAATCGTGCAGGTACGCTTCCGTAACTTCGCCGGTCACGTATTCGCCCGAGAAACAGGAAGCATCAAACTCGGTTATTGCCGAATTGTCGTGTCGGACCGAGCGAATCAGTCCATGCAGGTCCTGGTAGATCAACTTGTCCGCACCGATCAGTTTCGCGATCTCCTCGAAATCGCGGCCGTTTGCGATCAGCTCCGACGCTGCCGGCATGTCGATGCCGTATACGTTCGGGTACCGGACCGGCGGCGCAGCGGAAGCAAAGTAGACCTTCTTCGCGCCGGCGTCGCGAGCAAGCTTGATGATTTGCCTGGACGTTGTGCCGCGAACGATAGAGTCGTCGACCAGGAGTACATTCTTGCCGCGGAACTCGAGGCCTATCGCATTCAGCTTGCGGCGGACCGACTTATCCCGTTCCGCCTGCCCGGGCATTATGAACGTCCTGCCGATGTAGCGGTTTTTAATAAAGCCCTCGCGATACTTCACGCCGAGGTGATACGCGACCTGCAATGCAGACGTGCGGCTCGTATCCGGAATCGGTATCACGACGTCAATGTCATGCTCCGGAAATTCGCGAACGATCTTGCCGGCAAGCTCCTCGCCCATCCGCAGGCGCGCCTTGTAGACCGAGATGTCGTCCAGGATCGAGTCGGGCCTCGCGAAATAGACGTACTCGAATATGCACGGGGTGTGCCGTATTTCGCCGCGATGCTCCCGGCTGTGCAAGGTGCCGTTGTTCTCGATGTAGACCGTCTCGCCCGGCTTCAGGTCACGCATTCGTTCATACTGCAACACGTCGAGCGCAACGCTCTCGGAAGCCACCATGTAATCGAATCCACCGTCGACCTCGCGCCGGCCGAGCACGAGTGGGCGGATGCCGTTCGGATCGCGAAACGCGACGATGCCGTGGCCGACGATCAGCGCGACCACCGCGTAGCCGCCGGAGCAACGTCTGTGCAGCGCCTGCACCGCATCGAAGACCGGGTCGGCCGTCGGATGGCCGTTCGCACGGATCTGCAACTCGTGTGCGAAGACATTGAGAAGCACCTCGGAGTCCGAATCGGTGCTCAGGTGCCGCCGGTCCTCGCGCGTCAGCAGATCAGAGAGTTCGTCGTGGTTCGTGAGGTTGCCGTTGTGGGCGAGACAGATTCCGTACGGCGAATTCACGTAGAAAGGCTGCGCTTCGGCAGACTTCGATCCACCGGCCGTCGGGTAGCGCACGTGCCCGATGCCCACGTTGCCCGACAATCGCAACATGTGCCTTGTGCGGAAAACGTCGCGGACAAGCCCGTTGGCCTTGCGCTGCCTGAGACCCTCCTCACTCCACGTGACGATGCCGGCCGCGTCCTGGCCGCGGTGCTGCATCACCGTCAGGCCGTCATAGATGGCCTGGTTGACCGGGTTCCTGCTAACGATTCCGATAACGCCGCACATGCATTACTCCCTGTTCACTGCCCGCCCGGCAAGCCGAGCTGCTCCGGCAGATCGATCGGCAGGGCGTCCGCCGGCGCGTCCGGAGTCAGCAATTCATACCCCTGTGGCGCCATCACTTTGATCCATTCAGACACGACTTCGAGATGCGGTATGAGGATGGAATCCTGCCACCACGGATCGTTCGAGAATCCCACATACTGGCCGAGAATGATCGCAACTGCGATGAGTAACAGGCCGCGGCAGACACCGAACAGCGACCCGAGAAAACGATCCATGCCAGACAGGATCGACAGACGAACGAGCTTGGACAGACCCCAGCTCAGCAAGCCACCGATGGACAGAATAACGGCAAACAGGAAGATGCGGCCGAACCACATTTGCATCTCTTCGGAGTCGAGCCAGCCTGCCATCGCCATGCCGACCGCCGGCCCGAAATACAGCGCCGCCCAGATCGCCAGCAACAGGGCCGCGATCGAGATCGCCTCCTTCACAAAGCCGCGTACCATGCCGACGACCACAGAGACGATGATGGCGACGAGGATAATTATGTCGATAACCGGCATCAGCGATGTCGAGGAACTCGGGCGCAGCTCGAAGCGGAATGGGACCAAATTCTAACAGAACGTTAACCGAGCGCACCCTCTATCACGGATGCGGTACGACCTGCCCTTTGTGGCCGGCCTTGGCGAGCCGTTCCGCCACTGCCTCCGCGCTTTCGCGATCCTTTTGCGGCCCGATACGAACCCGGTGGAGCTGGCCGGATGCCGTGGACAGCTGGCTCAGGAAGGCCGCAAACCCCTGTTTTCGAAGGTCCGCGGCGAGCCGCTCGGCATTCTGCTCGTTACCGAAGCTGCCGAGTTGTACCGCCCACATGCCGGTCGGCGAGTCAGCAGGTACGGCTGCCTGCCGCGCCGCCGGCTCCGCCGGTGCTGGTTCGGGCTCGGACTCGGATTCGGGTTCCGGGTTCGATTCCGGCTGCGCCGCAGCCGCAGTCTGCTGATCCGGAGTTTCCCGCTCCGTGGCCGGAACCGGGGCCGCAACGGGCACCGGCTCGTCCCTGTCACGTTCCAGCACGACGGTGCGGTTTTCGCCGTTCGCAGACTGGCCCGGCAGTGGCACGCTCTCACTGACGATCTCGCCGCTATCCGGGGGGCCATCGAGAAAAACAGGCACGACGAGCACGACGAAGACGACGAGCACGGCCGCGCCAATGATGCGTTCTTTCAAAGCTCGATCCATTGTCGGCAGGTCATATCCCAGGCGGAGGGCAGTATATATCAGTCGCGTGCCGAGAGGCGCTCGAGAAGCGGGCCTACGGTGTAGAACGATCCCGTTACGAGCACCCGGCTGCCGGGCGCCGAGAATGCAGCGGCATTTTCCAGGGCCGTCTCGAAGCTGTCCGCGATCAGGCAGGCCTTGCCGGTTTCGTTCGCAACCCGTCTTGCGAGTTCAGCCGCATCGATGGCGCGCGGGCTCGCCGCGGTTACCGCGATCCAGTCATCGACTTGCGCCGCGAGTGGTCCCACGATTCCCTCCACGTCCTTGTCGTCGAGAATTCCGACGATGGCGACCGACGCCCGCGCATCGCACTGCCTCAGGGTCGACGCCAGGACTTTAGCCGCTGCGGGATTATGGGCGACGTCGAATAACCACTCCTGGTCCTGCTCGATCGTCTGCATGCGTCCGGTAAGCCTGGGGCGCGCGAGCGCGCGATCGACCTTCTCTCTCGCGAGCAGCTGCTCGAGCCCGAGCGCTTCCACGAGCGCGAGGGCGCCCGCCGCATTCTGCAGCTGCATCGCTCCCCGCAGCGACGGCACCCGAAGGTCCGGGAGCTCGACGTCACGGCCATGCCAGGTCCAGCGGCCGCCGTCGGCCTGCGTCCACGTGTAGTCGCGTCCTGCCCTTATGAGCCGTGCACCGAGTTCCTTCGCACAGTCCGCCACCGAGACCGGCATATCTTCATCCGCGAACACAACGGGCTTGCCCACGCGCATGATACCCGCCTTCTCGCGACCGATGCTCTCGACATCCGGACCCAGCCATTCGCAATGGTCGAGCGACACGTTCGTGATCAGCGACGCGTCCGGCTCGACGACGTTGACCGCATCGAGGCGGCCTCCCAGCCCGACCTCGAGAATCGCCGTATCGACGTGCGCGGCTTCGAAGACAGCCAGCGCCGCCAGCGTGCCGAATTCGAAGTAGGTCAACGGGACGTCGCCTCTTGCCGCCTCGACCTGCCCGAACGCAGCAACGATCTGCTCGTCCGTCGCCGGCTCGCCATTGACGGCGATGCGCTCGTTGTAGCGGATCACGTGCGGCGAGGTGTACGCCCCGACGACCCCTGTCCCGGCCAGCAATGCCCGCAGGATCTCGACGCTGGAGCCTTTGCCGTTCGTACCGCCGACGAGAATTACACGAGCGGGTGGTTCGAGTGCCATGCGGCCAAGCACCTCGTCCACGCGCTCGAGCCCGAGGTCGATCTCTTCGGGGGACAGCGTCTCGAGACGACGCAGCCAGTCAGGCAGCGGCATGCCGGCGGGTGACATTGCCGTCAGTCTGTCTCGAGGGGGCTCGGGCGGTGTTCGAACTTGGCAAGCAGGTCGGCGATCTGCTCGCGCATTTCCCGACGATCCAAGATCATGTCGAGCGCGCCGTGGTCGAGCAGGAATTCGCTGCGCTGAAAGCCCTCGGGCAGAGTCTGTCGCACCGTCTGCTCGATGACGCGCGGTCCCGCGAAACCGATCAGCGCATCCGGCTCGGCGATATTGACATCGCCGAGCATCGCAAGGCTGGCAGATACACCGCCCGTGGTCGGGTCCGTAAGGACCGATATGTACGGCACCCGTTTTTGCCCGAGTTGTGCCAGCGCCGCCGACGTCTTCGCCATCTGCAACAAGGAGAACAACGCCTCCTGCATTCGCGCACCGCCGCTGGCGGCAAACGAGATCAGCGGCATGCCGTGATCGGCCGCGTGTCTCGCGGCGCGCGAAAAGCGCTCTCCAACCACGGAACCCATGGAACCGCCCATGAATGCGAACTCGAAGGCGCAGGCGATGACCGGGCGTCCCAGCAGGGTTCCGGTTGCCGCGACCAGGGCATCCTTCTCGCCGGTCTTCTTCTGGGCCTGCGCAAGGCGATCGCGGTAGCGTTTGCTGTCACGGAACCTGAGCGGGTCTTCGGGCTCGAGGTTGCCGAACAGCTCCTGCTCGGAGTCCGGGTCGAGAAATGCCGCCAGCCGTTGCCGTGCTCCAATGCGCATATGGAAATTGCACTTCGGACAGACCTGCAGGTTTCGCTCCAGCTCGTTGCGGTACAGCTGTGCATCACAGCGAGCGCACTTGATCCAAACACCTTCCGGTACCGAGCGCGTGCGCTTTTCCGTACTGATGCGCGAGGGCATCAATTTCTCGAACCAGCTCATGGGCGCATCATATCCAAATTCCGCTATTGCCCCAATTCGAAGGGTTCGGGAATGCCGAAAGCATCGGGATAGTAGACCCGAACCAGCGTGAGCCCGTGAGGCGGCGCCGCCATGCCCGCACGGGTCCGGTCCCTGCCGGCCAGTACCCTCTCAAGCCAGGTGACGTCCTCGTCGCCGCTGCCGATCGCGACCAGCGTGCCGATGATATTGCGCACCATGTGTTGCAGGAAGGCATTGGCCGTGATGTCGAGCACGACCCAGCCACCATCACGCACGACGCGGACGTCGGTGACCTTCCGTACCGCGCTCGATGCCTGGCAGCCCGCGGCGCGGAAAGCTGAAAAGTCGTGCTCGCCGAGCAGCGACTGCGCCGCGTCGTGCATGCGCCGATGATCGAGATCCTGGTGTACCCACCAGGCGCGGCGGCGATACAGAGCGGAACGCACCAGGCGGTTGAGGATGCGATAACGGTAGCGTCTCGCCGTGGCCGAAAATCGGGCGTGAAACTCATCGTCGACGGTCCTGACCCAGGTCACGCAGATGTCGTCGGGGAGGTTGGTGTTCGCACCCAGCAGCCAGCCGCGGTCGCTGCGCTCGGCCGTGGTATCGAGATGCGCCACCTGTCCGCTCGCATGCACGCCGGTGTCCGTACGCCCGGCACAGGTTACTTCGACGGGCTCGTTCGCGACCTCCGCCAGCGCCTGCTCGAGCCGTTCCTGCACACCGATGCCCGTGCGCTGGCGCTGCCAGCCGTTATACGCGGTACCGTCGTATTCGATGCCGATGGCGATACGCATTCGGGGACATGCCGTCGCGCCGCGTGTGCGCAGCGTGACTGATCAGCCGGGCAGCGATTCCAGCAGCTGCTGCGCCTGCTGGCGCTGCGATTCGTCGCCCTCGTCGAGCACTTCTTCGAGGATGCTGCGGGCGCCGCCGGGATCTCCCATGTCCACGTAAGCACGCGCAAGGTCGAGCTTCGTACCCACTTCGGTCATCGTGCGCGCTTCGTGAAGATCATCGCTCATGTCGTCCGGCGACAGCGACATCGTCGGCACCTCGGAGGTCTCGTCGGACTCGTCGAAGCCCGGGCGCACGTGTTCCACGGTTGCGTCATCGCGCGGCATGTCTACCGTGTCGCCCATTTCGCTCACCTTGAGCGCCGCAGTCAGGTCGTCGAGATCGAGGTCGAAATCGGTACTCGCAACCGCAGGCATCTCGCCCGTCTCGTCCAGGTCCATGTTGCCGGTGAAGACGTCCGGCGGCAGTGCTTCGGTCTTTGCAAAGTCGAAATCGGCGTCGTCGTTGAGCGTGCGCGAGAGCATCGTCTCGTCGTCTTCGCCCTCCTCCTCGTCGTCGAGGGAGGCGAGCAGCGTTTCCGCATCGTCGGAGATCACGTCCCGGACTTCTTCATCATCCGTGATCGTCTCGACCGCGAAATCTTCGGGCAGTATCTGCGTGCGGCCGGTCGCTTCGAGCAGGGTCTCGTCGAAACCAACGTCGGTGCCCTCGTCGACCTGCTGCATCAGCGGGTTCTGGCCGGTCTCATCGGCTGCCAGACGCATCTCGGACGTCTGCGACAGCATTTCATCGATATCGAGCTTCTCGTTGAGACTCGTGTCATCGGCACCGAAACGCTCGTGCACGCCGGTCGTTTCCATATCGATTTCGGGGTTGCGGCCCGTCGCCTCGATGCTGTCATCGAGCGCTTCGTTCAGACCGGTGTCGTCGAGTATTTTCTGGCTCGCCGTGATGTCGTCGTCATCTTCCGGCTCACCGAAATCGTCGAGGTCGTCCAGCGACGCGACTTCGGTCTCTGCAAACGAGTCCACATCAAGGCCCAGTTCGTCGAGATTGATCTCCGCGGTCTCTTCCGGCGACGGTGCCGGCTCGGCGGCGGGCTCTTCCTCCACGGCTTCCGGGATCGACGGAAGCTCGGACGTCGCTTCCAACCCCGAGAACTGCTCCTCGATCGTGGGCGCTTCCCGGGTCGAATCCGTGCCCGGCATCTCCGCGGTACTGTCTTCCGCCGGCTCTTCGGCCCTAAAGTCGAAGTCAACCTCCTCGCTTTCTGCAGCGGCCTCTTCCTCGGCCGGCTCTTCGTCGAACGCGAAGTCCACGCCTTCGTCAGCACCTCCCGTCGGGGCGGCGCTCTCTTCGGCGCCGCTCAGGTCGATGACCTCTTCCGCCGTATCGTCGGTCCTCGTGAATTCGAAAATATCTTCGTCTTCACCGCTCCCACCGAGATCGATGACCTCTGCACCGCCCTCGTCGCCGAGCCCGAAATCCATGTCGAGGGCGCCGCCCTCGTCGGTATCTGCATCGAAGGTAAGGTCGACGGCCTTGGTCGCGCCGGCGACACCGGCCCCGGCGAACAGTTCGTCATCGGCCGCGATCTGCTGGCCCATGATGACGATCTTGTCCCATTCCCCGGCGTCGCCGTCCCCGGCGACCAGCTTGACGCGGCGGGCGGCGTCGACGAACGCGTCACGGTTGCCCCACACGAAGTAGATTTCGCAGAGCTTGGTGAGCAGGTCGAGCCTGTCCGCCTCAGCCTCGAGAGCGCCGTTGATGAGGTCGGCCGCCTGGTCGTAGAGACCATAGGCCATGTGGAAATCAGCTTCGGCAATCGGGTCGCTTTGATCCAGATTGACGGCAGTCTCGCTGCTGAAGGTATCCTCCATCGAGCCGAAACCGCCGGTCTCGGCGGCCTGGATGTCGACGTCCTGCTCCGGCCCCGGCGCGTCGAGCGTGTCCTCGTCCAATGGCCGGATGCCCGAGCCCTGCTCGACCACCACGATCGATTCCTCGTCGCGCGACGGCGCGCGGAGCGCTTCGGTGGACGACAGGGCTGTCTCATCCAGATCGGGCGCAGACATGCCGGCGCTGGTCCATTCCTCGTCGTCTGCACCGCGGTCCCGGCGAACGAACCAGAACGACACGAGGCCGGCGAGGATGACGGCACCCGCGATAATCAGAACCCAGGTATTCGTGGCGATGCCGATGATCTTGTCGAGCAGTGACGGTTCCGGACGAGCCGGCGCAGAAATCACGTTGCTCGGCGGCTGAATGGCTGTGTCGGCCTCTTCCTCCGCCACGGTGTCCGCCACTTCTTCTTCGGGTTCGGCAAGCAATTCGTCTTCGGCGAGCAGCTCGTCTTCGGCCTCTACGGTCTCATAGCCCGCGGGTTCGAAGCCCTCCGGCTCGTAGAGTTCGCCGCGTATGTCGGCCAGTTCCTGGCGCAGCGCAGCCAGCTCGTTGTCGCGAATCTCGATCAGCGACCGCTGCTCAGGCACGTCTGCCGCTTCGAGTTCCGCAATCCGATCGAGAATCTCCTGCTCGCGCAGCGACACATCGGGTTCTTCCGCCGTCGTTTCCACGTCCTCGGGCGGTTCGGCCCCGGTGCCCAGACCCACCGGTTCTTCGTCCGGCGGCACCAGTTGCAGGCTCGGACGGGTCTCCGCCACGGGCTCCCCGGCGGCCGGCACTGCGGGAGCGGGCGCGCCCTGCCACTCGGCGTGGTGACGTTTCGCCTCGTTCAGGGCGTAGGCGCGATCGATACGGTAGATATCGTCGGCGCTCGGCAATCTCAGCCGCGCGCCGGCCCGCAGTATATTGATGTTGTCGCCGAATGCCTCGGGATTGGCCTCGTAGATCGCCAGCATCGTCTGGTTCATCGTCAGACGGAAGTCCGGGCGGAAACGGGATGCGATGCCCCACAAGGTCTCACGCGGCTGCACGACATAGTCTTCGCCGGACGCCGTGTCGAACGGCAGGTCGGGCTCGCCGGCCTGCGGCTTGGGCTCGGGCGCCGGCTCCGCATCGCTGCTCGGCGCAGGCGCCGGGATCGGACGTGGCCGCGCAGGCGGCGCCTCTGCCGCCGGCATGGGTCGCGGCTCGGGCTGGCGCTCGATACGACCGCTGTCCGCCGGGGCGCTGCGCTGCGGGGCCGTGACGGCCGGCCGCGTTTCCTCGGCCGGAGGCGGCGCGAAGGTCGGCGGATCCAAAAGGACCGTGTATTCGCGCAGCAAGCGGCCACGCGACCACATCGCCTCGACGAGGAAGGTAAGGAACGGTTCGGTTATCGGCTTGGTGGAGGTGACGCGTATGTAGCTGGAAGAGCCCGACTCGACGACTTCGAAGCGGAGATCCTGAAGATAATAGGGCCTGTCGAGCCCGTAGCGCTCGAACGTCTCCTGTGAGGCGAGCCCGACCTGCAGGTTCTCGAGTTCCTCCGGCGTCGCCGAAAGCAATTCGATTTGCGCGCGCATGGGCGCGTTGAGCGCTGAATCCAGACGAATTTCGCCGAGGCCCAGGGCCCAGACGTTACCCGAAAGAAATAATACGAGCGCAAGCGAAAAACGATTGCTTCGTCGCGGCATAATGATGGTCTCCAACTCCCCAAGTGCCTCTGCAGACGCCGCGCAGAGACATACGC
>JAACFE010000082.1 GCA_009937525.1 Gammaproteobacteria bacterium | reverse complement strand
CTTGCCGCGAACGGGCTCGTCTTGCTCGCTGCTTCATTTGCTGTGACGAAAAGTCGCCGTTTTTTCGAGAAGCCTCGTGACGAACAGCGATCAACACTCAGTATAGACGCAGTAAATAATGTCAATGCGCATCGACGGAACTCCAAGAGTGACGAAGAAGCTTATTCCGGCCGAGCGCCATTGAACACCAAAGGCGCCAATTCCAGAGGAATAGACATGATTACCAAGGTTACGACATATGTTTGCATAACTCTGGTTGTCCTTTACTTTATTGTGGCCGCTGTAGCAAACGCCGACGTCATCGATGAAATGACTGAAGTTGCAGCAAAATGTGAGGTTTATTCAAAGGAGATTGCTATATATGGTCATGCTGATTACATTGCCGAAATGATCTGGTGGATACAGTTCTTGGATGGATGGCATGGAGGAAACCAACAACTTGCGGATGCCGCAACTTCCCGCGCCAAACAGCACCTCGAGAAGAAAGAGCCGAACATTGACACTGATCGAGAAGATTACATAGAGGCTGACAATGCTAGAGCGTCCCGCTTGCTTGAAGAGGCGAAAAAATGCGTTGTAGTCCGAGAGGGGATCGAGAGATTGGCTGCGGAGATAGAACTTAAAACGGTGATTCTTGAATGACCGGTAATGGCCGTTAGCTGCCATTCAGATCCGGCCTTCTCAGGGCATCTGCACGTCCGGTATTGGTGAGAGCGGACATTCGCCTAGGTCGGGTGTCCGCTTTCCACCCTAAACCTGCCATTGGGCTAAAATAAGCCTGAACGACCGCTAATGACCCGAAGCGGACATAGGATCTGTTGGAGCCCGCCATACGGACGGGCGAATTTGGTAGTCTGCCTATGACTATGACCCAGACTGAACCTCGGGCTACGACTGGCCTGACGGGCTACCTTGTCTGGCGAAGAGTCAAAAAAAGTATGATAAAAGGACCAACTCTGTGAGCACTGCATCAAAACCTCTAAGCGAAGCCGTCTTGCGCCGCCTCACCAACGATGCCGTCACTACATTCCTCGGCGAGGCAGAACGTTATGAGGCAGCTGCCCGACCCGGTCTGCAGTTAGCCTTGTCTAACGAACCGGTTGCCGATATGAATATGCTGATTGTCGGAGCCGGCGCGGACCATGATCATTTCAGAGACATGGTGAGTATGTGCCTTGATCGAAATATTCCGTTCCTTGTCATGATCTATCCTGAGGCCGGCAAGGCATTTGATAACATCGCGGCCGAACAGGGCCTGGTCTATGCGGTGGACTTTCCGATAATGGTGCGTGATGACCTGCCGCTCGAGGCCGCGGGTAACCCCGACGTTGATGTTGTCCGCGCATCCTGCGCCGATGACGCCGATGCCAGCGCGGATGTGACGGCCTCGGCCTACAGCATGCCCAAAGAGAGCGTACTTAGAGCCTTGCCTGCATCACTTTTTGAAACCACGGGCGCCGATGTTTATGTCGCCCGCCTGGACGGTGAGGCTGTCGGAAGCGTCACATTGACATATCACGGCGATTCCTGCGGCATATGGGCCATGGGTACGGATGCAGCACGACAGCGTGGCGGAATCGGGCGGCGGCTACTGTCCACCGCAATGGTGCAAGCGCGTAATAGCGGGGTTCGGCGCTTCTTCCTGGGCGCGACCCCAGCGGGTTTCCGCCTGTATGAGGGCCTTGGCTTTGCGACGGTTTGTTCAGCCCGCGTCTGGGTGTCGGGAGAAACCCACCAAGCTTGACTGTGCGCGTTACCCAAGCCCTCGCCACCAGTAAGCAGCCGCTCTTGGCCGTTAGCGGCCGTTCGATTTCGGCGATTCTGGGCATTCTGAACGTCCGGTATTGAGAAAAGCCGCCATTCAGTCTAAGCGGAGGTTACCAAAGCTCTCGTTCGCAGGAATTGGTCTAGAATTTCACAACATCGAACGCATCGTTCGCATCATTGTCGGACTGGCCATCATCAGCTTGGTATTCATCGGGCCGAAGTCAGCCTGGGGTTGGCTGGGACTGATTCCATTGGCAACTGGAGCCATCGGGTGGTGCCCACCATACGCGCTATTCGGGTTTAGCACGTACAAGAAGCCGGAGTAGATCACCTACACAATCGAAAGACCGCTTCTGGCCGTTGGCGGTCGTTTAAATCACGGCTTCCCGGGGTCGCTGAACGTCCGGTTTGGGTGAAAGCAGTCATTCAGCCAGGACGAATGGCCGCTTTACCGCTGAGAGCGGTCATTCAGCTAGAATTGGCCCTAACGACCGCTACAGACCCAAAGCGGTCACTCGCAGATAACTACGCGAAAGGGGGGTGAACTCATGCGACATTGGATTGCCGTCTTCCTATTGGCGATGGTGTTGGCCAGTTCATTTGTCTCCTCGGCGGAGGACACAAAGACAGTAGCGGTTATAGGTACTGGTGATATGGGCAACTCTCTTGGACCAAAGCTGGCAAGTATCGGCTATCGCGTTGTATACGGAAGTCGGGACCCTTCAGCGGAAAGGGTCCAGAAGCTGCTCAAGATCACGGCCCCGACAGCAAGAGCGGCAACGCAGAAGGAAGCAGCACAATCTGCCGACATCGTGCTACTCGCGGTTCCGTGGCCGGCAATGGAGCAGGTGGCAAGAAATCTCGGGAACCTTGACGGAAAAATTGTGATTGACGTGTCCTTTCCTTTTGAACAAGGGCCGGACGGATATCCACAGAGCACCGTAGAGACGTCCAGCGCAGAGATGATTCAAGCATGGAACCCTGGAGCAAAGGTCGTCAAATGGAGCCTTCCGACAGCCCACTACATCGACGAGCCCCAGAAACTGGGTTATCGCCCTTCAAACCTTATTGCCGCTGATGATCGAGAAAGTAAGGAAACCGTCGCCCGCATAGCCCATGCAATAGGACAGGACCCTTTCGACGCAGGGCCACTAAGAATGTCCAGGGCCGTCGAGGCACAGGTTCTGTTATTCATGGTGCCGCTCTACCAACGACGAGTTGCGCACTGGGAGAGCGTGACTATTCGGTCTAGCTACTGGTCCTGTTTCTGGGGCGACGACTGGTCCAGCCCGGTCGTCGACGCCGATAACTTGGCTAAGTTCCCGGAGCACGGTCAGCCATTGGAAGAATGTTCGGAATACCCGTCTGATCGTTGATCGACGTCCGCTTCTGGCCGAAAGCGGACATTCGTTTAGACGGTTTTTGTGATTTTTGATTGTCCGCTTTGGGTCAGTAGCGGTCGTTCAGGCTGATTTTAGCCTAATGACCGCTTTAGGATGGAAAGCGGACACACTCCCCCTGACTGAATGACTGCTTTCACCCAAACCGGACGTTCAGAGGCCCTGAAAAGGCGTGATTTGAACGGCGGCTATCGGCCACAAGCAGACAACGAAAGCCCCGCGCCGGGCGGGGCTTTTGTTCGTCATAGATTTTCTGCCTGCGGAACGATCAACGTGTCGGATTCAATACCGTGACTTCACAGGTCTCGGTCGACTGATTGCCGTGGCTATCAGTTGCCTCGACGGTCCACGTGATCAGATTGTCAACGCCACCACTGTCCAGGATGGAGACGGTAACGCCATCAAACATTACGACGCAGGAAGACTTCTTATTGATAAGTTTCCCCTTTTTATTGAGCTTATAGCAATTGTATTCTGTGACCACGACGCTGGGATCTGCGTCACACATATCCCCTGCGCTTGCAGTAAATGATACCGGCGCGTCCGGCGGCGTAATCATTTCGGGCGAATTACACTGTATTGTCGGCGGGATGGTGTCCTGCACCTCCACGTTCTGCACGTCAGACGACTGGTTGCCGCTAAAGTCAGTGGCTGTCCAGAGCACTTGCGTGGTGCCTAAAGCGAAGAGCGGTGGCGCATCATTAACGACATCGACCGACGCATCACAGACATCACTGACGATCGGCTCGCCAAGGTCGACAAGCGTTCCGTCTGGCGAATCGCATTCGTAGACGACGTCATCGGGCGAGGTGATCAAGGGAGCCAGGGTGTCCTGCACGGTGACCGGGGCCGAGCAGCTATCCATTTCACCGAAAGGATCGGTGACCGTCAGGCTGACCGACTTCAGGCCGGTGGGCGCAGGGAAAACCACCGTTGGCCTCGCGCCGGATTCAGGCGAGGGCTCGAATAGACCCTCCCAGGCATATGTCAGTGGATTGCCGTCTGGATCGGAGGATCCGGTGCCGTCCAGCAAGGTGTCCATACTGCACTCTGCCGTGTAGGGACCGTTCGCGTCGCAAACGGGCGCTCCATTCGGCCCCATGCAGGCCAGCGCATCGGCGGTGTTGAGTCGCCCGAAGCCGTAGAAATCATCCCTACCGGCCGTATCTTCGGAGGGGTCGCCAACCTCGTCCTCCGCAGTGGCGGTGATACAGTCCCGAACTTGCTGGTTGGTCGCCAGTGGCTTGTAGGAAAACATAAGTGCCGCGGATCCACTTACGTGAGGTGAGGCCATGGAGGTTCCATCCTTGAGGTTGTATGCGTCAGCCAGCACCGTGCTCATGATCGCAACGCCAGGCGCAACCACCTCCAGTTCGGGGCCGAAGTTCGAGCCCCAGGTAAGGCCCAGGTCCGGTTCGGCGCGCAGGTCATCGTCGTCCGTGGCTCCGACCGCCATGACGTGCGTGTTGGTAGCAGGGTACCCGACGGCTTCATTTCCGTTGCCCGATGCATTAGCGATGAATACGCCCATCGTGTCATAGGCATATTCAAGCGCGTCGTCAATCGCGTTGCTTGAGCCGACGGAGAGGCTCATTGCGATCACCCGCGCTCCTTGGTCAGCCGCATATATGATCGCATCGTCGAGTATGGAACCGTCAGGCCTGTTATTGCCGACCAGGAGAGGCATCATCCGTGCTCCGGTATCGCCCCCCAGGCCACCGGCGACGCCGATAACGCCGGCGGCGTTGTTGCCGCAGGCGCCAATGATTCCGGCAACGTGCGTGCCATGGTCGTTAGTGGGGTCGGGATCGTTGTCCGGTGTATCGAAATCCCAGCCGATCAGGTCGTCGATGAAACCGTTGCCGTCGTCGTCAACGCCGTTGAGATCATCCGGGTCCATCACCACGCCGTCGTTATCCAGGTCCTCGCCCTGATTGACCCAGATATTGCACTCGAGGTCTACATGGTCGTAGTCCACGCCACTGTCAAGCACGCCGACAACCACCTCAGGCAGGGCCACTGCGAGGTCCCAGGCTTCCGGCGCATCGACGTCGGCGTCTGCAGTCCCGCCGGTCTGTCCGGTATTGTCCAGGTTCCAAAGGTCATTGAAGCGCGTGTCGTTGGGTATGACCTGCTCGTAGGTGCCGAAGGTGTTGACGTCGGCGTATTCGAAAAGCCCGCTTTTCTGCAACTGGGCAACGAAGGTGACCGCATCTAGACCCGCGGGGACGCTGATGTCCACAGCTCCGAGCCGGTTAGCTCGGATGCGCCCTACCGCGCGCGAGCTGAAGAAGTCGGCCGTTGCAGCCTTGGTTACCGTCTTCTTGAATTTGACAGTCACGACATCCGGCACCACCTCAAACCGTTGTTTTCCTGCGGATTCCACGTACCACTTGCCGTCCACGCGAACGAACTGCCTGCCCTGCAATTCCATTTGCTCGGGTTGATCAGGCAAGCCAGCGGCGACAGTGACTGCGGAGAGTGACAATGCGAGAATCGCAATCCACGCTGATTTCATAGTAGTTCTCCCAATTAAGGACATTTGTTGTTCTTCTTATATCCGTTGGAAGCCCGGCGATCTTGGGGTCTTTCGGACGAATGTCTCGAAGGAAACGAGGACCCGTGGCTTTGCGTCCCCAGCTTTGGCTGGGTTTGCCTTTGTCAGATGTGACTACGGTTTATCGAGACTTAGATAGACCGCGTCAATTCGGAGAATTACTTAATTTGGACTTGGTCTGAGTTTAGACCTGAGTGAGTGCGAATGTCCGCTTTGGGTCAGCAGGGGTCGTTCAGACTCATCCTGGCTCAACGGCAGCTTTGGGGTGGAACGCTGCCGTTCGTCCAGGCTGAACGGCGCCTATCGGCCCAAACCGGACATCAGGACTGAATCCAGGTGTCCACTAAAACCAGGCAAGACCAGTCCAACGAAGTAGGCCATACTCCAATGAATAAAAAACCATGTCAGATAAGAAAATGAACGGTCAATTCAAGATATTCGTCGACGACAACTATCACTATATGGATGAGAGTGAAAGGTACGCGGCTGGATCATATGACTCTTTGGACGAAGCTGTTAATAAGTGCAAAGAACTTACGATTAAGAGCTTAGAAAACCTGTATGAAAAAGGAATAACCCCCGAAAAACTCCAAATTCAATGGTCAATGTTTGGAGAAGATCCGTATGTTTTTGGAGGATGTGGAGCTGTTCCTTTTTCGGCAAGAAAGTTTGTTTCAACTGAGCTCTGCAAAGAGATTATCGACTCTATCGAAAACGCAATTGCGTAGGCTGAAGCTCAGCGAGTCGTGTTTCCCGAGGGCCGCTATGGGTCAGTAGTGGTCGTTCCCGCCGATTCCAGGTCCATGGCTGCTTTGGGGCGTATAGCGGACATTCAATCGGCTACTTGAATGCACCCGGGAGGATTGACTCCTCGCTTCGTTCGTCGCCCCTTCGGGGTGCCTGCGGCGTCCAAAACGCTGGCGCGCCCGGCAGGATTCGAACCTGCGACCCCCGGATTAGGAATCCGGTGCTCTATCCGACTGAGCTACGAGCGCACGGCGCAGAATTCTAGCAGAGAAACGCCGCCCGTAGCGCTGCCGGCGATTACTGGTCCTGCTTGCGGATTGCGCGGTACGCGTGCAGTGCCAGGTTCCGCGCCTCGCCGTGGTTCACGATCGGCGCCGGGTAGTCTTCGCCGATAACGACGTTGGCCGATTTTTGCTCGTCGATGCTCGCTTTCCAGGGTTCCTGGATCAATTTCGCCGGCAGGCGCTCCAGTTCCGGTACCCAGCGCCGTACATAGTCGCCCATCGGATCGAATTTCTTGCCCTGCAGCACCGGGTTGAAGATTCGGAAGTAGGGCGCCGCATCCGTGCCGCAGCCGGCCACCCATTGCCAGCTGGCGGAATTATTGGCGAGGTCGGCATCGACCAGCGTATCCAGGAACCAGTCCGCGCCGGCCTGCCAGGGTACGAGCAGGTCCTTGACGAGGAATGACGCGACGATCATTCGCACGCGATTGTGCATCCAACCTGTCGTCCAGAGCTGCCGCATACCGGCGTCGACGATGGGATAGCCCGTGCGTCCTCGTTGCCAGGCCTCGAGTCCCTCCTTGTCGTCGGTCCAGGGGAAGTCCCGGAACTCCGCCCGGAGCGGCTCGTCGGGCAGGCGCGGGAAATGAAAAAGCAGGTAGGCACTGAAATCACGCCAGTAGAGCTGTCGCAGCAGGGCGTCCGCGCCTTTCTGACTGGCGCCGGTCGTGGCCGCACGTATCTCGTGCCAGACCTGCCGCGGGCTCAGTTCGCCGAAATGCAGATGAGGCGAGAGCCGCGAGGTGCCTTCGAGGTCAGGCCTGTCGCGGTGTTCGACATAGTCCCCGGCGATCGAGCAGGCAACATCCAGTCGCTCGAACGCTCCGTCTTCCCCCGGCGTCCACATCTCGCGCAGCCCGCCTGCCCAGTCGGGCTTGCGCGGCAGCAACCGGAGCGCATCGACGTCTCCGGGATCCAGCCCGGCCGTCGTCGTTTCAAAGCCAGCCGGTCTGGAGACCGGCTGTTCCGGTTCGCCCGGTCCCGATGCGGCCCGCCAGAACGGTGTAAAGACCTTGTACGGCGTCCCCGACCCGGTCAGGACGCTCTCGGGGTGCCGGATCACGCTGTCGTCGACGCCGAAGACGTCGCAGGTCCCGTTCAGCACCGTCTCCAGTGCGCGCTCCTGGGCCCTCGCCACGGGCTCATAGCGCCGGGAGAAGAAGACGGTTCCGGCGCCGGTCTCCTCGACGATGCGGGACAGCGCCTTCTCAGGCCTGCCGGCACGTATCAACAGGCCTGCGCCATGCTCCCGAAGCGCCGAGTCGAGGCCGGAAAGGCTGTGATGCAGCCACCAACGGCTTGCGCCGCCCGCGTCGAGCTCGTCAGAGACATAGACCGCCAGGATCGGCCGTCCCGACTCGGCGGCAGCACGCAAAGCCAGGTTGTCATAAAGGCGCAGGTTCCTGCGAAACCAAAGGATTACGGGAGACATCGAGCACTCGAATTATTTGCCAAGGCCATAGTCTACGCGACGATAAGTTGCCGACTTGTAAGGGAATGTAACAAACCATTTCAGGTGGTTGGCGCACCACGTACCCCTCCGTATAGTCGCCCCATCGTCTTTGGAGTACACGCATGAGCAGCGTAACCGCGAAAGCCGTCGACTGGACAGAAACCGGACTCGTACCCGACTCGGTAATACGGGCCGGCATCCGGCGTCTCCTGGAGCGCAAACTGAAGGAGATTCATGCCGGCGACCCGGAAAAGGCGGCGATCGTGAAGAACCGTTTCGTGCAGATGATGGGCGAATCCCCGATTGCGCTGGTGCCGCACCTTGCCAACGAGCAGCACTACGAGGTTCCTGCCGCGTTCTTTTCCGAAGTACTCGGCAAGAACCGCAAGTACAGCTGCTGCTATTGGCCGACGGGGGTCGAGGATCTCGAGGCCGCCGAGGAAGCCTCGCTGCAGGCGACCGTCGAAAGGGCGGGCATCGAGGACGGCATGAGAATCCTGGATCTCGGCTGCGGCTGGGGTTCGCTGTCACTCTGGATCGCCGAACATTTTCCCAACGCATCGGTCACCGGCGTATCGAACTCGCAGTCGCAGCGCGACTACATCAGCCGGGCAGCCCGGAATCGCGGCCTCGATAACCTGGAAGTCCGCGTCTGCGACATGAACGACTTCACGGCGACCGGGCGTTACCACCGCATCGTCTCCGTGGAGATGTTCGAGCACATGCGCAATTACCCGGAGCTGTTCCGCAGGATCAGCACCTGGCTGGAGCCCAACGGCCGCTTCTTCATGCATATCTTCTGCCACCGCTCGACGCCGTACGAGTACGTCGACAAGGGCCCGAGCGACTGGATGAGCCGGCACTTCTTTTCCGGCGGCATCATGCCTAGCGCCGATCTGCCGATGCGTGTCGGCGGGGACCTCACGGTGGAGCGCCACTGGCAGTGGAACGGCAATCACTATGCACGGACCCTGCGTGCCTGGCTCGACCGGATGGACGCCCGCAAGAATGCTGTCATGCCGATCCTCGAAGAAACCTACGGTAAGGACCAGGTGGATCGCTGGCGAATGCGGTGGCGCATCTTCTTCATGGCTTGCGAGGAGTTGTTCGCTTACAACGGCGGTCGCGAATGGTACGTGAGCCACTACCTGCTGAAGCGGGTCGGAGACTGATCATGAACCTGTTAATCAACCTAACCGCATTCAAGCTCGGCTGGTTGTCGTCGGTATTCGGCGGCGCGCAGCAATTGCCGTGGCTGGGCCCGCTGGTGGTCTTCATCGCGGTGGCCATTCATCTTGCTCGTGCCGAGCGTCCCGGTTCCGAGCTGATGCTGATCGCCAGCTGCGGGCTCATTGGCGCCGTCTTCGACAGCGCGCTCGTCGCGGCCGGCTGGGTAACGTTCCCGTCCGGCATGTTCAGCGATTTGATGGCGCCGTACTGGATTGTCACGATGTGGATGCTGTTCGGCACGACCATCAACCTGTCCATGCGCTGGATGCGCGGGCGGCCGCTGCTTGCCGCGGCGTTCGGCTTCGTTGGCGGTCCGCTGGCCTACATCGCCGGCCACAAGATCGGCGGCATCGAGTTCGGCGACCAGACGGCTGCGATCGCCATGCTGGCAATCGGTTGGGCGGTTATCATGCCGCTGCTCATGCACCTCGGCGAGCGCTTGGACGGCGTATCGCCGGACGGGTACCGCGGCGATGTCATCGGGCAGAGGATCGCTTGATGGATGTCCAGGCCTATTTGCTGGCGCTTGCGCTGATACTCGGCGTCGGTGTCGCGGCCTGGGCCGTGAGCGTGGCGATCCGAAACGTCGCGTTCGTCGACAGCCTGTGGTCGCTGTTCTTCCTGATCGCCGCCGTGGTCTTCGCCGCTGCGGCGACACCGCTCAGCGCACGCGGATTACTGGTCACGGTCCTGGTGGCGGTCTGGGCGCTGCGCCTGAGTATCTACATCACGGCGCGCAACTGGGGCGAGCCGGAGGACTACCGCTACCAGAAGATCAGGGCGAACAACGAGCCCGGGTTTGCAATCAAGAGCCTCTACATCGTCTTCGGCCTGCAGGGCGTCCTGGCCTGGGTCATCGCGATGCCACTGATGCCCGCAATCATGAGTCCAGGCGGCATCGGCCCGATTGAAGTCCTCGCAGCCTTGCTGTGGCTGGTCGGTTTCGTGTTCGAGGCCGGCGGCGACTACCAGCTCGCGCGCTTCAAGCGCGATGAATCGAACAGGGGCCGCGTACTCAATACCGGCCTCTGGCGCTACACCCGGCACCCCAACTATTTCGGCGATTTCTGCGTCTGGTGGGCTTTCTACCTGTTCGCGTTCTCCGCGGGCGGCTGGTGGACGGTGGTTTCGCCCGTTCTGATGTCGTTCCTGCTGCTCAAAGTCTCCGGTGTTGCGATGCTGGAAAAGACGATCGCCAATCGTCGTCCGGAGTACGCGGAGTACATCCGCCGGACGAACGCGTTCTTTCCCGGAATGCCGAAGAGCGTGTCGACGACATGAGGGAGGTGAAGATCATGAGAGTGTTCAACGCATTTTTTGCCGCGTGCCTGCTGTTAGCGGTGCCTTCGGTGGTCACGCTCGCCGCCGACTCGCCCGACCGGACCCTGATGTTCGACGTATTCCTCGACGGCAAGAAGATCGGCTATCACCGCTTCGAGATCGACGGTCCGGAAAGCAATGCGGCCGTTCGCAGCGAGGCGAGTTTCGACGTCAAGTTCCTGTTCGTCACCGCATTCAGTTACCGGCATAGTGCCGAGGAAAGCTGGGCGGAGGGCTGCCTCGACGAGATCGAGGCGCGTACGGATTCCAACGGCAAGCTGCTGAACGTGGTCGGCACGCGCACCGACGACGGCTTTGTTGTCGACACCGGCGAGCGGGAAGCCGAACTGCCGGAGTGCGTCATGACCTTTGCCTACTGGAATCCCGGCTTCCTGGAGCAGCCGCGTCTCCTCAATCCACAAACCGGTGAATATCTCGAAGTCGAAGTCGAGGAACTTGGCGACGACCTGGTGGAGATAGACGGCCGTGCGGTCGCGGCCCGTTCGGTCAGGCTCACCGCGCGCCAGATGGACATTACGCTGTGGTATTCGGAGAGCGCCGAGTGGCTGGCGCTCGAGTCGGTCGCAAAAGGCGGCCGGATCATCCGCTACGAGCTGAGCTGATATGAACGTGGTTGGGAAACTGGCACTTATCGTCGCCGCTTCATCAATACTCGCCTCTTGCGCGAGCCGTGGACCCGAGATGGAAACCGTAGATTACGTCGACCTGGATCGTTTCATGGGCGACTGGTACGTGATCGCCAACATTCCGACTTTTCTGGAAAAGGGCGCGCACAACGCAGTCGAAACTTACGAGCTGGACGATGACGGCACGATCGCGACGACTTTCACGTTTCGCGATGGCGCATTCGACGGCAAGCAGAAGGAGTACAACCCCAGGGGCTTCATCCGCGATACCGAATCCAATGCGCTGTGGGGCATGCGTTTCATATGGCCGATCAAGGCCGACTACCGCATCGTGTATCTCGACGAAGAATATTCGCAAACGATCATCGGTCGCCAAAAGCGGGACTTCGTGTGGATCATGGCGCGCGAGCCGGAAATCTCGGAAGCCGATTACGCGATGCTGCTGGGTGTCGTCGAGTCGCTGGGCTACGACACATCCAAGGTCGAGCGCGTTCCGCAGAAGTGGTAAGGGGGGGGCATGCGAATTGCGATCGTAGGCACGGGGATAGCGGGAAACACCGCGGCCTACAAGCTCCGTAAGGAGCACGACGTTACCGTCTACGAGGCATCGTCTTACGTCGGTGGGCACACGAACACCATAGACGTTCAGGTACCAGGGCGCACGATCGCGATCGACACCGGCTTCATCGTGTTCAACGATCGTACGTATCCCAATTTCATCGAGTTGCTGGACGAGATCGGCCAGCAATCGCAGCCGAGCGTGATGAGCTTCAGCGTGAGTTCGGGTGATGCCGGCCTCGAATACAACGGTTCCGGCTTGAATGCCTTGTTTGCCCAGCGGCGCAATGTCCTGCGACCGTCTTTCCTGCGTATGATTCGCGACATCCTGCGCTTCAATCGCGAGGCGATGGCGATACTGTCGTTCGAAGACGTCGGCCAGACTGTTGGCGAATATCTTCTCAGGCACGGCTATGGCCCGGAGTTCGCGAACGACTACCTCGTACCGATGGCGGCAGCCATCTGGTCGGCCGAACCGGTCGCCATCAGGGACATGCCGCTGAACTTTCTCGTACGCTTCTTTGATAATCACGGCTTGCTGCAGCTGAAGGACCGCCCCATCTGGCGTGTCATCAGAGGTGGGTCGCGCGAATACGTGAAAAAACTGGTTGCCGGGCACCGGGACCGCATCCGGCTCGATACGCCGGTCAGGCGCGTCATCAGGCATTCAACGGGCGTCGAGATAGTGACCGATCGGCACGGCAGCGAGCGGTATGACGCGGTGTTCCTGGCTTGCCACAGCGACCAGGCGCTCGCCATGCTCGACAGTCCGACGCCGGTTGAGCGCGATGTGCTCGGCGCGATCCGCTACCAGGATAACGAGGCGGTGCTGCACACCGATGCCAGCGTACTGCCGAAACGGCGCCGGGCGTGGGCGGCGTGGAACTATCATATTCCGAGCGTTCAGCATCGCCGTGTCGCGGTGACTTACAACATGAATATGCTGCAGGGTCTGGACTGCGCCCAGCAGTATTGTGTCACGCTGAATAACGACCGTGATATCGATTCGGCAAAGGTGATACGCCGTATCCAGTACCAGCATCCGGTGTTCTCGCGCGATGCTGTCGCCGCTCAGCTGCGCCAGGTGGAGCTGAATACGCATCGCACCTATTTCTGCGGCGCATACTGGCGCAACGGGTTTCATGAAGACGGCGTCGTCAGCGCGCTGAACGCGATCGCCCATTTCGAGGAGAGGCTGAGCCATGGAGAGCTGCATCTACGAAGGGCGAGTTAGGCACACTCGTACCGAGCCGGTACTGCACCGGTTCAGCTACCGGATGTTCATGATGTACCTGGACCTGGACGAGCTGCCGCAGCTGTTCAGGAAGCGCTGGCTGTGGTCGGCATCCCGTCCCGCTTTGGCAAGATTTCGCCGCAGGGATCATCTTGGTAAACCGAGCGAGCCGCTATCGCAGTCGATTCGTGACCTGGTCGAAGGGAAGACCGGCTATCGACCGGAAGGCCCCATTCGGCTCCTGACCAACCTCAGCTACTTCGGCTACTGCTTCAATCCGGTGAGTTTCTACTACTGTTTCGACACTGACGGCGAAACCCTGCAGACGATCGTGGCCGAGGTGAACAACACGCCGTGGGGCGAGCGCAATATGTACGTACTGCCGGAGTCGATGGACGTCGGTCATCGCGGTATTAAGCGGTTTCGCCCGGAGAAGAAGATGCACGTGTCGCCGTTCATGCCGATGGACGTCGAATACGACTGGTGTTTCAGTGATCCGGCCGAGCGGCTCACGGTCTATATGGCCAACTCGCGTGCCGGCCGGCGGATGTTCGACGCGTCCATCAATCTGGCGCGGACGGAAATAACGGGTGGCGCCCTGGCCAGCGTCCTGGCCCGTTTCCCGTTCATGACCGTCAAGGTCATCGCGGGCATCTACTGGCAGGCGCTGAGACTGTGGATAAAGCGCTGCCCGTTGTACCCTCATCCCGGCAAGCGGCAGAAGATCGCAGCGGAGGCACAATGAAGTCAGTTTCCATCGACTCCCCCGAGTTCCTCGAATCAAGCAATAAGCCGACCGGACTGGATGCGCTCGCCCGACGCGTCGTCCGGGCGCGCCTCGAATCCCTGCGCAACGGCCAGATCGTTGTCAGCGAGAACGGCAGGCACGAGACTTACGGGGACGTGACCAGCAATTTGCCTCTGACCGTCCAGCTGACCATTCACGATCCGCGCTTCTACAGTGACATCGCATTCGGAGGCGCAGTGGGCGCGGGAGAGTCCTACATCCACGGCCGCTGGTCGTGCGACGAACTCACCGCGCTCGTCAGGATACTCGTGAAGAATCGGGACGTGTTGCTGGACATGGATTCCGGTACCGCGCGCCTGACGAGGCCGCTGCAGAAGATGTTTCACTGGTACAACCGCAATACGCGCAACGGCAGCAGGCGAAACATTGCTGCTCATTACGATCTGGGCAACGACTTCTACGGCCTGTGGCTCGATGAACGCATGATGTATTCGAGCGCGATCTTCGAGCACGCGGACAGGTCGCTCGAAGCGGCATCGGTCGCGAAACTCGACCGCATCTGCAGGAAGCTGAAGCTGACACCTGACGATCACGTCCTGGAAATAGGCACGGGCTGGGGCGGTTTTGCGATCTATGCAGCAGAGAACTACGGCTGCCGCGTTACTACCACGACGATTTCGTCGCAGCAGCACGATTACGCGCGGGACGCGATCGCGAAAGCCGGATTGGAGCAACGGATCACCCTGCTGCAGAGCGATTACAGGGATCTCGAAGGCCAGTACGACAAGCTCGT
>JAACFE010000165.1 GCA_009937525.1 Gammaproteobacteria bacterium | reverse complement strand
CGACCTGGAAGAGCTGGTCGAGGAACTCGAATCCGGCGACCTGCCGCTCGAGAAAGCGATGAAGAAATTCGAGGACGGCATCAAGCTCACGCGCAACTGCCAGACGGCCCTCAAGGACGCCGAACAGAAAGTCGAGATCCTCCTGAAGAGCGCCGGCGGCGAGGAAGCGCTCGAGGATTTCGAGGTCGATACGGAAGACGACTGAGCGCCGGCTACCCGATTACTCGGCGGGCATCAATTCCATCAGCGCGACAACCGTCGACTCCACGCCGGCGCGCACGGCAGGCTCCGGCGATATCCTGAACAGCGGCGAGTGATGGCTGGGGACCGGCGGACCGCCGGCGGCCGCGGCATCGAATGCTTCCTGGGGTGTACCGCCGATCTGCCAGTACACCGACGGGATCGTCGGGTCGATGGTGAAGAAGGGGAAATCCTCGGCACCCATCCCCTTCGTGGGATTGGAGATAACGGTCTCGTCACCGACGGACTCTTTCCAGGCGGCCGTTATTCGCTCCGTCAGTTCCGGGGTGTTCACCGTCGGAGGTACGGCCTCACGCTCGGCCACGGTGACCTCCGGCAGCTTGTCTTCGGGCAGGCCGGCAACGCGACCCATGTTCTCGGCAATGCGCTTGATGCCGTTGAGCAGGATCTCACGGGTCTCCGGGCTCGTATTCCGCACGGTCAGCTGGAGGTGGGCACGATCGGAGATGATGTTGTGCTTCGTGCCGGCATGAAACGAACCGACTGTAACGACGCCCGGCCACCGCGGCGGGAGTTCGCGCGCAACGAGCGTCTGCAAAGCAAGGACGATCTGGCTGCCGATCACGACGGGGTCCTTTCCGGCGTAAGGGTGTGCCCCGTGGGCGCCGACGCCGTGGATCACGATGTCGACGGTGTCCGCGCCCGCGAACGGGCTCTCATTGATGTTGATCTTGCCCGCGACATCCAGCGAATTGACGTGAAACGCGAGTGCATAATCGGGCTTGCCGAAGCGCTGCCAGATATCGTCCTCACGCATCATCCTTGCGCCCAAACCACGTTCTTCGGCCGGCTGCACGAGAAGCATCAGCGTGCCACTCCAGTCGTCCCTGCGCGCCGCCATCTGGCGCGCGGTACCGACGAGGCTCGTGATGTGCACGTCGTGCCCGCAGGCGTGCATGGTGAAGACCTCGTTCCCGGTGATTGGATCGATCTGCGTCTTGCGCGAGGCATTCTCGAGCCCGGACTTCTCCTCGACCGGCAAGCCGTCCATGTCGGCCCGCATCATGACCAGCGGACCGTCGCCGTTTTCCATCATGGCCA
Organism: Gammaproteobacteria bacterium; assembly: GCA_009937525.1. Lineage (GTDB taxonomy): Bacteria > Pseudomonadota > Gammaproteobacteria > Steroidobacterales > Woeseiaceae > UBA1847. The sequence continues at coordinate 2,061 of JAACFE010000165.1, read as the reverse complement.
CGACACCCGTCCCGCCGATACTTTCGGCAATGTCAAAGCCGGCGCCACGCAATTCCTCCGCCATGCGGGCGGCGGTATCGTGCTCGATGAGCGACAGTTCCGGATTCCGATGAAAATGGTCGAACAGCGGCCAGAGATACTCGTCGTAATCTTTCTTGACGGCGTCGCCCAGTTCGTCCGCATTGACGGGAAGCGAAAAAAGCACGATCACCGCGGCCGCGGCAACAGGTCGAAACATCGGAACCCCCTGCAGGAACGTCTGGAATTTCGCCGAATACTATCCTAAACGGCCTGCCAGCGCGGCATCGCATTACGCTGGTAGACGGTGATCAGGCGCCCGGGGAATTCCTCTCCCTCATGGCTCCCTTCGGTCCGCTTTACTTCGGTCGAGAAACACCCCGGGCGCCTGATCGTACCGGTGATAACGGCGGAGCGCGCACTCTTCCAACCGCGAGCGCGGGCCGAAGCCCGCTCCTACGGCAGCCGTTGCGCCAGGCGGGCTGGCGGCGATGTTTTTCGAGGAAGTAAAGCGGACCGAAGGGAGCCATGACGAGAAAAATCATCGCCGCAGCCCGCGGTTCGGGTGGGAAAACTCAGGTATTCGCGCCGCCGCTGCCCTGCAGTCGGGTGATGAGGGAGCGCAGGAAGACCTTGTTGAAGCGGAGCTGGCAGGCCGAGCTCACCTGCTCCATCAGCGTCGAGCTGACACGCAGGATGGTGACCGCCCCGTCGGCGCGGATGGATGCCTGGCGCTTGGCGCCGCGGACGTAGCTCGTCTCGCCGAAACAATCGCCGGGACCGAGGGTTCCGATGGTGTTGCCATTGGCCTGCACCGACACGTTGCCGGACACGATGATATAGAAACGATCGTCGATCTCGCCCTCGCGAACGATGTCCTCGTTGTCCCGATACTCGTGCCAGTCCGATGCCCGCAGCACCTCCCAGATCTCGGCGTGCGAGAACTCGTGGAAGAAGGTCAGCGTGCGCAGCAGGTCGAAGTGTTCCTGGTTGTCGAGGCTGTCGTATTTCTGCCGCAGGTCCTTGTAGACCCGGGTGAGTTCCGCGGCCATCGTCGCGCCACTGTTCAGCCGCTTCCCGGGGTCCTTGATCATCGTCTTCGCAACGACTTCCTCGAGTTCCTCCGGCAGGTCGTCGCGGTAGGTATGAATCGGCGGTGGCGTCGCGTAAACGATCTGGTGCAGGAGCTTGGAAAGATTGTCGGCGCGGAACGGACGGAACCCACTCAGCAGTTCGTACATGACCGCGCCGAGCGAATACAGGTCGGAAGCGGGCGTGAGTTCCTCCGACTGCACCTGTTCCGGCGACATGTAGCTCGGCGAGCCCGCAATGCCCTCGATGCGTGATACTTCCGAATCGCTGACGATCGCGATGCCGAAATCGATGATGCGGACATCGTTATCGATCGTGAGCATTACGTTGCTGGGCTTGATGTCCCTGTGGATGACGCCGCGACCGTGCGCATAATGCAGCGCCTTGGCGCACTTGTAGATGATCTCGACGACATCATCGACGCGCAGCAGGTTGTCCGGCCGGCAGTAGGCCGCCAGGGTGCGTGCACCCTGGATATGCTCGGTGACGACGTAGTACTTGCCGTCCTCTTCACCCGCATCGTAGATCGGCATGATGTTCGGATGCTGCAGCATGCCGACCATGTGCGCTTCGTTGAAGAACATCTTGCGCGAGACCTGCGCGCGATCCGCGTTGGTGTCTTCCTCGAGGTTGTAAACCTTGATCGCCACGTCGCGGCGGTAGTAGGGGTCGTGAGACAGGTACACCATGCCGGTGCTGCCCTTGCCGATCTTGTTGATGATGACGTATTTGCCGATCTTGTCGGGCACGTCATGCGGGCGCTTGATTTCGCTAACAGGACTGGCCATTTCGTCTCACGTCAAGTCATAAGCCACCCGTACAAGCCCAGCAAAATCAGGGCATACAGCGCGGCAGCGAGGTCGTCCAGCATAATTCCGAGCCCCCCGCCGAGTCTGTGATCCAGGTCCCGAATCGGCCACGGTTTGGCGATATCGAAGACCCGGAACAGCA
>JAACFE010000003.1 GCA_009937525.1 Gammaproteobacteria bacterium | reverse complement strand
TTGCAATGTCTGCCCTTTAGCCATATCGGGGTCTCCTTATTGTTGATTGTTATTTGAACCCGCATACCGGTGGCGCCGGTTGCCCTTGTGCGAAATTCAGCCTAAGCGTCGAAAAAAGTCTATCACAGGCCGGCGCAAACCAAGCAAAAAACGGCCCTACCGGCTCCTCCAGAACCCCGATATAGCATCTGCCACGCAGGAATCAAGGGCATTGAAGGATTTCAGGGCTTTTTCGGACCGCAGCCAGGTGATCTGGCGCTTTGCCAGCTGCCGCGTTGCTGCCAGCGCCATGGCCCGCGCTTCCTCGAAAGTACACTCGCCCGCGAGGTGCGCCCAGAACTGCCGATAGCCGACGGCCCGCATCGCGGGACTCCCGGCATCGAGCCCGGGCCGTTGCATGAGTTGCCGGACCTCGTCCAGGAAACCGGCGTCGAGCATCCGTTCCAGCCGCAGCGCGATACGCTCGTGCAGCAGTGACCGCGGCTCGACCTGGAGCGCCAGCTTTTCGAAGGCGATCTCTTCCGAAGCCGCGCCGTCAGTCTCGGACGCTTGCCAGGCGGAAAGCGGGCGGCCGCTCAGCCGGTAGACCTCGAGGGCGCGCTGGATACGCTGGCTGTCGTTGGGGTTGATCCGCTCCGCAGCAAGCGGGTCGACCTGCCGAAGTTCCTCGTGCAGTGCCGGCCAGCCCCGCTCCGCAGCCTCAGCATCGAGCGCCGCCCGGACCTCTGCGTCGGCGGGGGGCAGATCGGCCATTCCCGCGGTCAGCGACCGAAAGTACATCATCGTCCCGCCGACCAGCAGTGGCGTTCGCCCCGACTCGAAGATCGCCTCCATCGCCTGCCTCGAGTCGCGCACGAAGTCGCCCGCGGAGTAACTGTCCTCCGGGTCGCGAATGTCGATGAGGCGATGCGGCGTCGCGCGCAGCGTGGCCGCATCCGGCTTTGCCGTGCCGATGTCCATGCCGCGGTAAACCAGCGCCGAGTCCACGCTGATCACTTCGAAGGGAAAACGACGGCACAGCTCGATCGCGACGTCGGTCTTGCCGGATGCGGTCGGCCCCATCAGGCAGATTGCGGTTCGGACTCCGATCTCGGTGCCTTTACTGGCCGCGCAGGAACAGTCGGTCAAGCTCCGCCATCGAGATCGCCGTCCACGTCGGCCGTCCATGGTTGCACTGATCGGCACGTTCCGTCGTTTCCATCTCCCGCAACAGGGCATTCATCTCGTCGAGCGAGAGTCTGCGATTAGCCCGCACCGAATGATGGCACGCCATCGTCGCGAGGAACTCGTCGCTGGCATCTTCCACGCGACTACTGCTCCCCGCCTCGCCCATATCCGACAGCAAGTCGCGCAGCAGCGACTCGACGTCGGAATCCTTGAGCAGGGCCGGCACCTCCCGGACCACGACGGTTGTCGCCCCGATACGCTGCACCGACAGGCCGAGCGCCTCCAGGTCCCGCGCCGACTGCTCGACGTGATCCGCCTCGTTTTCCGCAACCGCTATCGTTACGGGGACCAGCAGGGGCTGGCACACGATAGACCGGTCTGCGAAGCTTCGCTTGAGCTTCTCGTAGGTTATGCGCTCGTGGGCAGCGTGCATGTCCACCACGACCAGCCCATCGCTGTTTTCCGCGAGAATGTAGACACCCGCGAGCTGCGCAATGGCGAAACCCAGCGGCGGGACGTCGCCGGGTTCGGCATCGACCCGCATGGCCGCGGATGTTCCGCTAAGCGCACCGTAGGCCGCGAGCGCTTCTCGTACGTTTGCGGGGCCGCTTCTCTCGACGCCGGGCAACGGTATCGGCCGTTGGGTGGCTTCGGGGTAGCGGACGATGGACGCCGGCGCCGGAGCGTGACCACCCGGCCGTGTATCGCGCAGCGCCGCCTCCAGCGTCTGCGACACGATACCGTGCACGCGACGGCCGTCGCGAAACCGGACTTCATGCTTCGCGGGATGCGCATTCGCGTCCACACCCGCGGGATCCATCGCCAGGCTCAGCACGTAGGCGGGGAAGCGCCCGTGAAACAGGACGTCGCGGTAGGCATGCCTCGCGGCATGCGCCAGGGTCCTGTCGCTGATGCTGCGGCCGTTTACGAACCAGAATTGCTGGTCCGGCTGGCTCCGGTTGTAGGTTGGCAGCGCAATCCAGCCCTGCATCGCGACACCGTCGGTCTCGTGCTCGAGATAGAGCGCCTGGTCGGCGAATGCATCGCCGCACAAGCTGGCCAGCCTCGCCAGCTGTTGCTCGCGACTGCCGGCCGCCGGCAATTTCAGCACCGTGCGGCGATTGTGCGTCAGCGTAAACGCAACGCCCGGCCGCGACAGCGCAAGCCGCCGCAGCCATTTCTCGATGTGCCCGAACTCCGTACGCTCGGTGCGCAGGAAGCGGCGTCTCGCCGGCGTGTTGTAGAACAGGTCGTGTACTTCGACCGTGGTCCCGCGCGCATGGGCCGCCGGACGCGGGCCACTGACCTCGCCGCCGTCTGCATCGACCTGCCAGGCGGTGTCGTCGGATGCGGTTCGGGACGTGAGTACGAGGCGCGCCACCGAGGCGATACTGGGCAAGGCCTCCCCGCGGAAACCCAGCGAGACAACGGACTCGAGATCTTCGAGGCTCGAGATCTTGCTGGTCGCATGCCTCGAAAGCGCTAGCGCCAGCTCCGCCCGGTCGATGCCGCTGCCGTTGTCGCGAACACGAATCAGTTTCGCCCCGCCTGCGGCGATGTCGACATGGATGTCGTCGGCACCAGCGTCGAGACAGTTCTCGACCAGTTCCTTGACCACCGAAGCCGGGCGCTCCACGACCTCGCCCGCAGCGATCTGGTTTATGAGGTGGCCTGGTAGTTGCTGGATGGGCATGCGCAATGTCGGGTTGCCAAACCCGTCATTTTTTCAAATCGCCGTTGAAATGTCTCGGTCAGCTTGCGTCAGGTGCCCGCATAGACAGGGATGCTCAGCGTCTGCCCGACCCGGATACTGTCGTTCGACAGCTTGTTGGCCGCCCGAATCGCAGCAGTACTGACGTTATAGCGCTCCGCGATTTCGGACAGCGTGTCGCCGCGCGCGATCACGTGGCGCACCTGCTTGGCCGGTACCCGGCGCATTTCCATGGCGATGCGCGTATCGGGCGGCGGATTCGTATAAAAATACGTGCGGATACCCGCCAGGAGCGCATCCGCAAGTCGCTCCTGGTGGCGCTTGTCGCGCAGTTTTTTCTCTTCGGACGGGTTCGAGATGAACGCGGTCTCCACGAGTATCGAAGGCATGTCCGGCGACTTCAGCACGAGGAATCCCGCCTGCTGAACGGTGCGCCGATGCACCTTGCCCAGGCGCGCCAGTTCCCTGATCACCTTGGAACCCACGTCCATGCTCGCGCTCAACGCGGCGCTCTGCGACAGGTCGAGCAGCACCGAGGCGAGCACCTCGTCCTTGTCTTCGAGGGACACGCCACCGATACGCACCGACGCGTTCTCGCGTTCGGCAAGCTGCCGCGCGGCTTCGTCGCTCGCGCCCTTCAGCGACAGCGCGTAAACAGAAGCGCCATAGGCGCGGCGATCGTCGACGGCATCCGCGTGAACGGAGATGAACAGGTCTGCCTTGTTGCGCCGGGCAATCTCCATGCGCCGGCGGTGATCGACGTAGTAGTCGCCCTCTCTTACCAGCACCGCCTTCATGCCGGGTTCCGCATTGATGCGGGCGGCCAGCGTGCGGGAAATCTGCAGCGCCACGTCTTTCTCACGGGTCTTGCCGCGACCGATCGCGCCCGGATCGTGGCCACCGTGCCCCGGATCGATCGCGACGACGACGTCGCGCCCCGGCTTGTAAGCCTCGGACGCGGTCTTCACGGCATGCAGCCCTCCGGTGCGCTGCAGGTCGATGACCAGGCGATCGCCATACTTGTTATTGGGACCTGCCGTGAAGCTGCGCGAGCGCACGGCTTCGTTGAGGTCGAGAACGACGCGCAACTGGCCGTTCGCGCGCACCGCGCTGCGGATCGAGCGAACCGAACCCGTGCCCTGCGGCATAGCCTTGAGCGACTCCGACAGACGGCTCGATTTGAGGTCCACGACGAGACGATCCGGCCCGCGCAAGGTGAAGATGTTGTGCGCGGCCGGGCGACTCAGGTCAAGTACGACGCGCGTCTTGCCGTTCTCGGCCCAGATCCGGATATTCTCGACGGTCGATGCGGCCTGCGCTGCCGTGCAGAGCAGGATCAGGACACCGCCGATCAGAAATCGCGAATTTCGCATCGCGCGTAACCACCCAAGCCTCGGACTTATGTCGCGTCAGTATACGAGAATTCTGGGGAATTCCAAGAATATTCTTTGCAAAATTAGCAGGATAAGGCGGTTTATTAATCTACTGGTTCAGTAGCCCTGGTGCGTTCGAACCGCGCCACGATGCGCCTGCCATCCGGGCTGAGAGCACTGACCGTCACCCGGCGCCCCGGCTCTTCGTACTCGAACTCGACGCAGAGGTCCGCCCTGGCCGTAATGCCCGGCGCCCGGTCGGGCCATTCGACGATGCGAAAGCCCTCGTCGAGCTCGGTCCAGCCCAGGTAGCGCAGCTCATCCTCGCTGGAAACCCTGTACAAATCAACGTGATAAACCATGCCCCCCGGCAGGTCATAAGGCTCGACGAGCGTGTAGGTGGGACTTGGCACTGCGCCCGCATGCCCGAGCGAACGAATCAGTGCGCGAGCGAACGTGGACTTTCCGGCACCGAGGTCGCCACGCAGCAACAAGGTCAGGCCTGCCGTGCTGGGCGGCATTGCAGCGGCGAGCCGCGTCGCAAGTGCTTCGGTAGCACGCTCATCGGGCAAAAACACGTTCATGGATTTATAACGTTGCGGAGTTCGGCGATCAGGTCGGACGCGATGGTGCCGCGCTCCCCTGCCCGCGCCGCGCGGTCCCCTGCGCGCGCGTGCGCCTCGACACCGACGACAGCCGACGCCTCCTTGCCGAGCCCCTGTGCGAGCAGGGCCGCGATGATACCGGTAAGGACGTCGCCCATGCCGGGGCTCGCCATGCCGGGATTACCCGATGTGCACAGCCACGGCACCTTCTTCTTCGACGTGACGAGGGTATTGGCGCCCTTCAGCACCACGACGCCGCCGTACTTGTCCTGCAGCGCAATCAGAGCGGCGCGGCGTCCGTCTTGCACCGTAGCCGTCGGCTCGCCGAGGAGACGGCCGGCTTCACCGGGATGCGGCGTGATGATTCGCCGCCCGCTCTGCGCAGGCATCTCCGCGAGCAGGTTCAGCGCATCGGCATCCCAGACGCACGGGAGTTCGAGCCCGCCGACAACCGCAAAGAGCTGGCGCGCCCATTCGGAAGTCCCGAGACCGGGGCCGAACGCAACTGCCGTCGCCTTCTCGAGCAGCGGTGCCAGGGAATCCGCGTCAGCGATGCCATGGCTCATCAGTTCGGGTCGGGAACCGACGATGATCGATGCGTGCGCCGGGTGCGTGGCAACACTTACGAGGCCCGCACCGGTGCGGAGTGCCGCCTCGCCCGCCAGCCTGACTGCGCCGGGCATGCCTTCGCCGCCGCCGATGATCAGCACGTGGCCGAAATCGCCCTTGTGAGCGCTTCGGGCACGCCGCTTGAGGCAGCGGCGCAGGACCCGGTCCGATATTCGCCGGCTCATGGCCTCCGCCTGCGGACGGCAGTGCTCCGGTACGTCGAGGCCGTCGAACGCGATGACGCCGCTGAGTTCCGCCCCTTCACCCGAGAACAGTCCCGCCTTCAGCCCCACGAAGGTCACCGTGAGATCGGCCTCGACCGCTGTACCCATCACCTGCCCGGTATCGCCGTGGACGCCGGTCGGTATGTCGAGCGCCATCACGTGGGCCCGATGGGCGTTCATGGCCGACACGGCCTTTGCAAATTCGCCGGTAACGTCGCGCTCGAGACCGCTGCCCAACAGGGCATCCACGACCAGAGCCGCCTCATCGTCCAGCACGCCTTCCCACGGCATGACGACGCCGCCTTCCGCGGCAAAATCACCGTACGCGGTCGCCGCATCGCCGGTCAGCGATTCCGGATCCACGAGCGCAAGCACGGAAACGACGATGCCGTCCTGTGCAGCGAGCCTCGCGACAACGTAGCCATCGCCCGCATTGTTGCCGGCACCGCACACGACCTGCCAGCGCTTCGCGTCCGGAAACTGCTCCCGCGCGGCGCGGATCGCCGCAGCGCCGGCCCGCGTCATCAGCGTGTAGCCAGGAATGCCCTCGTCTTCGATCGCCCTGCGATCGATCTCACGCACGGTCGCAACGGAATAGATTTCGACGGGTAAGGAGCGCATCGGCACGATTATACTGACAGCGATGAACGAAAGCCGGCAAAGAATCGACGACCCCGGGAGACTGAAGTCCGACATTCGCGCATGGGCTGCCGATCTCGGATTCCAGCAGATCGGCGTGAGCGATATCGACCTCGCTGAAGCGGAATCGCGTCTCGAGCAGTGGCTGAACGCCGGCTTTCACGGCCACATGCACTACATGGCCCGCCACGGGACCCGCCGCAGCCGGCCAGATGAACTCGTGCCGGGCACACTGCGAATCATAACGGCGCGCATGGACTATCTGCCGCAATCGCAGGCCGAAGCGATCGCGCTGCTCGACGACGACCGGCAGGCCTATGTCTCGCGATACGCCCTCGGCCGCGATTACCACAAGCTGCTTCGCGGCCGCCTGCGCGCACTTGCCCGCCGAATCGAGGACAGCATCGGCAGCTTCGGCTACCGCGTATTCGTCGACAGCGCGCCGGTGCTCGAAAAGGCGATCGCGGAAAAAGCGGGTCTGGGCTGGATCGGGAAACACACGAACCTGATCAACCGGGACGCCGGCTCGTGGTTCTTTCTCGGCGAACTTTACACCGACCTGCCGTTGCCCGTTGACGACGGCGAGGACTCGCATTGCGGCACGTGCAGGGCGTGCATCGACGTCTGCCCCACGGACGCTATTGTCGCGCCCTACAAGCTCGATGCCCGGCGTTGCATCTCCTACCTGACCATCGAACTGAAAGAGTCGATACCGGCGGAATTTCGCGCGGCGATTGGCAACCGCATCTACGGCTGCGACGACTGTCAGCTGTTCTGCCCGTGGAACAAGTTCGCGCGATTGAGTGACGAGCCCGACTTCGCCCCGCGACACGAACTCGATACCGCGACCCTCGTGGAGCTGTTCGCCTGGGACGAGGCGACCTGGCTCACGAAGACGGAAGGCAGCGCCATTCGTCGCATCGGCTACGAACGGTGGCTGCGCAACATTGCGGTAGCGCTCGGCAATGCGAAGACGACACCCGAGGTAATCGCCGCACTGAACGAACGGCTTGATTCAGACTCAAATCTCGTCGCTGAACACGTCGAATGGGCGCTGGCTCAGCATGACGATCAAAACCAATAACCAGGGGTAGAACATGTTCGAGGCGCCCGCGTCAGAGTATCTCGTGCCGTTCGACGGCTCATTCCGTGTCAGCGAAGCCAGCACATCCGCGTTGACCGATCGAAATCCGCATAAGGGAAAACACCGCAAACGAGCGACCGATGCGCTGAAACAGCTGCAGCGTGTGCTGTCGGCGGGCGACCGCCATGCGGTACTGCTGGTGTTCCAGGCAATGGATGCCGCCGGCAAAGACAGCACGATCCGGGCCGTCATGCAGGGCGTCGATCCATCCGGCTGCCAGGTATTCAGTTTCAAAAAGCCGTCGAGTCAGGAACTCGACCACGATTTTCTATGGCGTACGTCCAAGTGCCTTCCGGAGCGCGGGCGCATCGGTATATTCAATCGCAGCCACTACGAGGAAGTGCTGGTCGTTCGGGTGCATCCTCGGATTCTGGCCTCGCAGAAGATCCCGGGCGAACTGAATCTGGAGACGATCTGGAACGACCGGCTGCGCTCCATCAGGGAGCACGAAGAGCATCTCGCGCGCAACGGCACCGTAATCATCAAGTTCTGGCTGAATGTCTCCAGGGAGGAGCAGAAACGGCGCTTCCTGGCCAGACTCGACGACCCGGACAAGAACTGGAAATTCGAGCCCCGCGACCTTATCGAGCGACAGCACTGGGACGACTACATGCACGCGTACGAGGAAGCACTCAATGCAACCTCGCGGCCGTGGGCTCCCTGGTATGCGATACCTGCGGACAGCAAGCCCTACATGCAGGCGCGCGTCGCGGAAACAATTATCAATGCACTGGAGAGCATTGGACTGCGTTATCCCGAGCCTACCGAGGATGATCGGGCCGCGTTTGCGGCCGCACGGCAGGAACTCGAGAACGATCAATAGCCCTTCCGTGACGGCGTCGACTCACCATAGTGTGGTCCAGTCGGCGTTATTGAGATTCGAAATCCGCCAGAATCTCTGCGATGGAGCAGGCACTGGCCATGAATTCGGACTACAAGCGCTCATTGCTGCAGGCGCTGGAGTTGTTTCGGGGCGTGCGCCCGGACGACGTCCAGGACCTTTTGCAGCGCTGTGACCGGCGGGACCTCGCCGCAGGCGAACTGTTGCTGTCTCCGGGCGCGAAGAACGAACACGTGTTCATCGTGCTGTCAGGCGCCCTGAAGGTTCACGTGGGTTCGCCGGGCGGGCCCGTGGTCGCCACGATGGAGACCGGCGCCTGTGTCGGTGAGATGTCGATCATCGAAGATCGCGACCCGTCTGCATACGTCATCGGCGCCGAGAACACTCACCTGCTCGTCATCCACCAGTCCGTGCTCTGGGAGATGGTGGACGCGTCCCATGACTTCGCGAAGAACCTGCTCGTCGTAATGTCGGAGCGAGTTCGCAGCCACAACAGGGTGATTGCCGACAGCTACGGTGAAATACGGAAGTTCGAACGGCACGCGACGACGGATGCGCTGACAGGACTGGGCAATCGCCACGCGATGGAGGACTCATTTCCGCGCGAGATCGAGCGATGCGCGAAGAACGAAGAACCCGTGTCGCTCATCATGATCGACGTCGACAACTTCAAGGATTTCAACGATCGATTCGGCCATATTGCCGGGGACCGTGCTCTTTCGGCTGTTTCCCGCATCCTGCTCAAAAAGTTCCGGCCCCGCGACGTGCTGGTGCGATACGGCGGCGACGAATTTGCCGTCCTGCTGCCGCAGATCGGCGTGACATCCGCCGTCGAAATCGCCGACCGGGTTCGCCGCTCTATCAGCGGCGATACCGGGGACGGCAGCGATTCATTGATCCAGATTCCCATTCGTGTGTCCATGGGGGTCGCCCAGTTGCCGGCTCATGGCAACCTGGACAACCTGATCAGGGCGGCCGACGCAGCGCTTTACCGAGCCAAGCACGCGGGTCGCGACACGGTTTCCAGCTAGCAGCTGTGCGAAAGCCCTAGATTGTTACGACGATGTTATCGATCAGACGCGCCTTACCGAGATGCGCTGCCGCGAGCACGACGATTTCATCGCAGTCCCGGTCGGGAGGCTCGAGACTCTCCGCTCGGCGGATCGCGACGTAATCGGGCGCGAAGCCTGTGGCTTCGAGCCTGGCCAACGCGGCTTTCTCGAGTGCCTCGAAGTCACGCTTGCCGTTCTCGAGTTCCGTGCCGATCGCTTCCAGCGACGCATGAAGCTGCGGCGCAACCGCGCGCTCCGCGTCGGAGAGGTACTGGTTGCGCGAACTCATGGCGAGGCCGTCCGCTTCCCGCACGGTAGGCGCGGTGATGATCCTGATGGGCAGACTCAGGTCGGCCGTCATGTGACGAATGACCAGCTGTTGCTGGTAATCCTTTTGCCCGAACACGGCGACGTCCGGTTGAACGAGCGCAAACAGCCGGGCCACGACCGTCGTCACGCCGTCGAAATGGCCCGGCCGCGACGCGCCGCAGAAGTTTCGGGTTAGCCCGGGGACGGACACCACGGTGGCCTTGTCGATGCCGAAGGGATATACAGTATCGACGTCCGGCGTGAACAGCGCGTCGGCGTCGAGTTTCTTCAGCCGTTGCGTGTCACGCTTCAGGGTACGCGGATAATCTTCGAAGTCCTCACCCTCGCCGAACTGGGTGGGATTCACGAACACGGTCACGACGACGCGTTCGGCATGCCGTCTTGCCAGGTCGACGAGGCTCAGGTGGCCCGCATGCAGATTGCCCATGGTCGGCACGAGTGCTACGTGGTCGTCGTGGTGGCGCCAGCTCTCGCGCAGCTCGCGCATTTCTTCCCGCGTACTGACTACTTGCATCGGGGCCGCCCCACTATCAGGAAAAGCAGTGCTCGGGTGCCGGATAGCTGCGGTCCTTCACTGCCTCCACGTATGCGCGGATGGCCTCGAGCGGCGACGAGCACCCGGCCTGGAAATTCCTGACGAAACGCGGTGTCTTGCCCTGGGTGATATCGAGGATGTCGTAAAGTACAAGGATCTGACCATCGACATCGGGACCGGCGCCAATGCCGATCACAGGCACCTCGAGCGAATCCCGGATGGACTGACCCAGTTCGCTGGGCACGCATTCCAGCAAGACGATATCGGCACCTGCGTCCTGCAGCTTCTTTGCGGCACGCCGCATGTTCTTTGCCTTGTCCGCCTCCCTGCCCTGCACGCGAAAACCGCCGATCTTGTGCACTGACTGGGGCTTCAGCCCGAGGTGGGCGCAGACGGGAATGTCGTGACGCGCGAGGTGCTCGACGATTTCGACCTGCCCTTCGCCACCTTCCAGCTTGATCATCATCGCCCCGCCTTGCTGCATCATGCGCACCGAATTCTCGAGCGCCTGATCGGGATTTGCGTAGCTCATGAATGGCATGTCCGCGACGAGAAATGCACGTCTCAGTCCTCGCGCTACGGCACGGGAGTGGTACACGACGTCATCGACCGTAACCGGCACCGTCGTGTCATGGCCCTGGATAACCATCCCCAGCGAGTCGCCGACGAGGACCAGATCCACGCCGGCCGCATCGACGAGGACGGCAAAGCTGGCGTCATAGGCGGTCAGGCACGCAATCGGTTCGCCCTTGTCCTTCATCGTCCGCAGCGTGGAGACATTGACGGGCGGCTCCGGCATGCCCCTTTGCTCGAGCTGGGTATACATTAGCGAGACTCCGTGAAAATTCCGGGGCGGACGCGGTCAGGCCAGGGCGGCCGCTGTCGGATTGAAGAAATGACGTCCCCCTGTCGTTTTTTCGATCTGGCGGAATAACTGTTCATAATCAGCGTCATTGTTGACCGGATCGATTTGCGACGCATTCACAATGAGAAGAGGACCGTCGTTATACGCGTGAAAAAAGCGTGCGTAAATGTCGGCAAGCCGTTCCAGGTAGGAACGGTCGATCATTTTCTCGAAGCCGACAGCGCGGCGCGCAATGCGCTCGAACAGTACATCGACGGATGCCTGCAGATAGATCACCAGATCGGGCACGGGAGCCTCTACCGCCAGCTTGCTCACGATTTGCTCGTAGAGTGCAAGTTCGTCCGCATCGAGATTGAGCTCCGCGAACAGGCTGTCCTTGGCGAACAGGTAGTCGCAAATGCGCACCGTCGTGAACAGATCCGTCTGCCGAAGCTGTTCGATCTGGCGCGCCCTCGAAAACAGGAAAAACATCTGGGTCGGCAATGCCGCCGTCCTGCCCTCCCTGTAGAAACGTTCCAGGAAAGGATTCTCGAACGCTTCCTCCAGTATCAGTTCGCCCGAGAGACTTCTCGCGAGTCGCTTCGCCAACGCAGTCTTGCCGGCACCGATCGGCCCCTCGACAACAATATAGCGGGGACGGCCGGCAGCTTGGCTGGGACTGCGCGTCGACACAATGTTATTCCTGTCAGGCAATTCTTGAAATCCGCGGCTCGCTGCCGTTTACCGGCAGATCGCGGACGCGGCCGAGCCCCGGTATCTGGAAGTCGGGCGCGATTTCACGTAACGGCAACAATACAAAATTTCGGGATGCAATGCCCGGATGGGGAACGAGGAGCCCGGGCTCCTCGATCGAGTGGTCACCGTAGGCGAGGAGATCCAGGTCCAGCACGCGTGGCCCCCAGTGAATGTCACCACGCTCGCGGCCGCGCGCACGCTCGATCGCCAGTAGTTCTTCGAGCAACGCGCGAGCGTCCAACCCCGTCGCAAGCAGAGCCACCGCGTTGACGAAGTCAGGTTGCTCGATCCCTCCCAGCGGCGCCGAACGGTACAACGATGACGTCGCTACCACACGAGTTTGCTCGATTGCCTCGAGCATGCCGAGCGCTGTCTCGATCTGGCGTGCAGGACCGTCGAGGTTGCTGCCGAGACCAACGAGGACCTCTACGACCTCCTCGATCACGACGATTGGCCTGCTTTCGGACGGCTCCTGCGGCGCCGGCTCCGACGCCTCGCACGCGGCTTGCGATCGATCTGAAAGGTCTCTGCGCGTTCGTCCGGCGATTGCGTTTGCACGTCGGTCCAGAACTTCGCCAGTTCGCTGTCGAATTGACCGACCTCGGCCAGCAACATCATGAAATCATAGGCTGCGCGGAAGCGCCGGTGATTCAGCAGGTTCATGGCGCGCTTGCCGCGCGTGGCCGTAAAGCGCGGCTGCAAGGCGATCATTTCACGCATCGGCACCGTAAACCGGCGCGGGATTGACACCCGACGCTGCTGCTGTCCCGTCAGTTCATAGGAGGCAAGGCTGAGCGCCTGGGATTCCGACATCTTCTCCTCCGAGCGTCGTATTTCGGCGAGCCGCCGGGCCGGTGCCCAGAAGAAAACGGCGAGAAGAAACATGGGCGTAACCGACTTGCCAGCCGCCACGCGTTTGTCCGTATTCCTGAGCGCCGCGCGCACGAATTCGGCGAATGCCTCGTCCGCTTCGATTTCCTGGTCGACGGCCGGGAACAACTGTGCGAACAGGCCGTATTCTTTCAGCATGTCGAAGGTTCGTTCGGCGTGACCGGCCTGAAACAGTTTCAGGAACTCGTCGAACAGTCGTGCGGCCGGCACGTTGGCGAGCAAGTCCACGTTGTCGCGGATGGCCCTGCTGACGGACTCGTCGACCGTGAATTCGAGCTTCGCCGCAAATCGCACGGCACGGAGCATACGTACCGGATCCTCCCTGAGTCGCTGAGCCGCGTCGCCAATCAGGACGATGTGCTTCTGCCTGACGTCTTCGACGCCGCCGACAAAATCCCAGATGCTGTGGTCCGCGATGTTGTAGTAGAGCGCATTGCAGGTGAAGTCGCGGCGCCAGACGTCCTCCTCGATGCTGCCGTATACGTTGTCGCGGATGATTCGGCCTTCATCGTCATGCGCGTGATCATCGTCAGCGTGATTGGCCGCAGCACGAAATGTCGCCACCTCGATGATTTCGCGGCCGAAGCGAACGTGAGCGAGCCTGAAACGCCGCCCGATGAGGCGACAGTTCGAGAACAGGGCGCGCACCTCGTCCGGCGTGGCGTCCGTGGCGACGTCAAAGTCCTTGGGATGCAGCCCCACCAGCGCATCACGTACACAACCGCCAACCAGGAACGCCTGATAACCGGATTTATGCAGTCGGTACAGTACCTTAAGCGCGCTCTTGGAAACTTCGTCCCGAGAGACGCCGTGGGCTGAGCGGGGAATTATCTTGGGACCTTTCGACGCAGGTTTCCCACTGTTTTTCAAATGATTTCCGCTTGAGGATTCGATATGCGGCCGTATAATAGCAGCCCCCGCCCAGGCGGGGCAGACAAAAAACAAGTACTCCGCTCCCTTCGTCTAGCGGTTTAGGACGCCGCCCTCTCACGGCGGTAACAGGGGTTCGAATCCCCTAGGGAGTGCCAGATGAACAAAAGGAGGCCCTTGCGGCCTCCTTTTTTCATTTGGCTGTTTCTCTGCAGGATTACGAACCGCTGGTTCGAACCGGGGCCGGCGAAGCCGGCCGACAAACGAGCGAGCGCAGCGAGTGCGCCCTGCAGGCGCGAATCAATCCCCTGGGGAGTGCCGGATCAGGATCTTGGGATACTGACGGAGTCCGCGACAATCTCGTATACCTTGCCGGCCTGTATCGTGTCGCTGCCCGCATCGGCGCGAAAGTGCGCAGCCTGCTCCTCGGACAACTGGCGTTCGATCAGCGTTCCCGTCAGTGTCACGGTCTTCCCGCCCGTGTCCGTCGGCACGAAAAACCCGTAGTCCCTGAACGAAACCCGAACGGCATGCCCGCCGCTGTTTGCAATCATGAAGCAGCCCTTCTTCTGGCAGACCTCCGAGATTCGTGTCTCGATACGTACCGGTCTGTCCAGATAATCGTCAGGGCTAGCGAGAAGTGTATCCAGCGACACCGGTTCGGCATCCGCGTCGAGCGGCGCGCCGAAGATTTCTGCATCTTCCGTAACGGCCGCGGGTTCCGACAGGCGCGTTACGTCGGCGTCGACGGCCTGTGCGAACAGGATGCATATCGCAACAGCAATGGTAAAAAGTGTATTGCGCAGATTCATAGACAGTCACCCACTGGTAAGTACATGGAAGAGGCCTTTTCACGGCGGACATTCGGGACCATTGTAGCGCATCGAGCGCCTCGCCACCGGTCGCACTCGAGAGGGCTGCCCGGCAATCGACCGCCTGATACTCCGCACGAGTTCGTACACCTGGAAGCGGGAGACGTCGCTCCCCGGGTGAAGTGACATCCGGGCCACGATCGAATCGTGAACCGCCTCCCAGCTCCGCCTGACAAACGACAGGTCCTGCCTGCTCAGTGGCGGCATCGCGGGATCGCGCGTCGGGTAACACTCTGACAGGGACTGACCGAGGCAATAGTCTCCGTTGTAGCCGGAATGAAAACCCCACGTAACGAGGATGTTCAGTCGGCGAAGGGCGGACGAGAACGCAGCCGTTGCGCTATACATCGTGTGATTGCACACTACTGTCGCGTTCTCCCCCGAATACAACGGTCCGCCGCGTGGCCCGGCACAAGAGCCGATCCTCGCCCCGGTCACCTCGTCATAAACAATCGATGCCAGCGCCTCACAACCGTCGACGCCGATCGACAACGGCCGGGCGTCCGCCACAAAGAAAAACCCCGCGCTCGCGACCAGCAGGAGATGTGTCGGCAAAAATGTCCTGGTCACCCTGTTGCCTCTCGTTCGGACGGACCAGCATCCGAGGATCTACCCGGATCGGGACAGGAACCAGCGGCAAATTTCGGCAAATGGTGCAGTTCGGACTATGATGCGCCTTAATGTCAGAGCCGCCACACGCCAGCAAACCACATTTCTTCCTTGATCGTGTACTCGGACTCGAACGACACGAGTACTTCGCTGTCGCCTGGTCGTTCGTCTATTTTTTCTGCGTCCTGTCCGCCTATTACATGCTGCGCTCCGTGCGCGAGACGATGGCGGTGGAAGGTGGCGTGCAGAATGTGCCATGGCTGTTCTCAACCACGTTTGTCGTCATGCTCGCAGTCACCCCGGTTTTCGGCTGGGTGGCATCACGGTTTCCGAGGCGCCGGTTCCTGCCGTGGGTGTACTACTTCTTCGCAGTTAACATCCTGCTCTTCTGGGCCGGTTTCACTTACGCAATCAATAATGGTCTCAGTTTCGTCTGGCTGGGGCGCGCGTTCTTCGTCTGGCTCAGCGTGTTCAACCTGTTCGTGGTCTCCGTGTTCTGGAGCTTCATGGCCGACATCTATACTCGTGAGCAGGGCCGGCGACTGTTCGGCGTGATCTCGGCCGGCGGCAGTGCGGGCGCCCTGCTCGGCCCGCTCACTACCGGCGGACTCGTCGTAACGATCGGCTTCCACAACCTGCTTCCCATCTCGGCGAGCCTGCTGCTTTTCGGCGTCTATTGCATTACCCGGTTACGGCGCTGGGTCGAATCCGAACATCGAGACGACGTCGCGAACACGGTCGCCTCGTCAGCGCCCCTGGGCGGCAACCTGCTCGGCGGCATCACCCTGGTTACACGATCGTCTTACCTGACGGCCATCAGCTTGGCGTCCGTCATCGCGAGCCTCCTCGGCACCGCACTCTACATGTTCATGACCGAACTCGTCGGTGAGGCGTTTGCGACTACCGACGAACGCACCCGGACATTCGCCTTCATCGACGCGGCAACGAACACGATGGCGATGCTGGTGCAATTACTCATAGTGAAACGAGCCGTGTGGCGCTTCGGCGTCGGCGTTACGCTATCGTTGTTGCCGGTTGTCTCTATCGCCGGTTTCGCATTGGTGGCGATCAATCCGACGTTCCTCGCCGTCGCAGCCGTACAGGCAATTCGGCGCGCCATCGGTTTCGGCCTGTCGAAGCCGACGAACGACATGCTGTACTCCGTTGTTTCGCCTGAGGAGAAATACAAGTCGAAGAACTTCATCGACACGGCGGTCTATCGTGGCGGCGACCTGCTCGGCACCTGGACAGTGAGAGCCCTGTGGGGTCTGGGTTACTCGGGGATTTCACTCGTCATGTTGCCGTTTGCCGCTGTCTGGGTTGCAATCGCACTGTGGCTCGGAAAAACCTATCGCCGCTTAGACAGTGAACTGGCAAGAGGAGACGGACAATGAGTCCGCACCGTTGGACAAGACGCAACGTATTGCTGGCCGGCGCAGCGCTGGGTTCCATGCCGCTGGCCGGGATTACGCGTGAGCAGCGGATGATCACGCGCCCGATTCCCGCAAGCGGGGAGCAGTTGCCCGTGATCGGGCTCGGCACCTACAGCGTGTTCGACGTTGAAAGCACGCCAAAGCAGATCGGCAGCCGGCGCGAAATCGTTGACCTGCTGCTCGGCGCCGGCGGCAACGTGATAGACACCTCACCGATGTATAACCGATCGGAACGGGTGATCGGCGACATCATCTCGAGTGGCGCTCCGCGTGACGCGATGTTCATTGCCACCAAGGTCTGGACGGACGGGCGCGACGCCGGCATCGAACAGATGACGCGGTCGGCCGATCTCATGAATACGGACGTCATCGACCTCATGCAGGTGCATAACCTACGCGATACCGAAGTGCACCTGCAGAGCATCAGAGAACTGCAGGAACTCGGCAAGATCCGCTACAGCGGGCTGACTCACTACAGGGCCGGTGCTCACGATGCCCTGGAGAAGTCGGTGCGCGAGTATCGGCCGCAGTTCCTGCAAATCAACTATTCACTGGCCGAGCGCGAAGCGGATCGGCGCCTGCTCCCCCTCGCGCAGGAACTCGGCGTCGCCGTAATCATCAACCGGCCGTACCAGGCAGGCAGCCTGTTCCGCGCGGTGCGGGGCCGTGAACTGCCCGAGTGGGCCCGCGGCTTTGCCGCAAGCTGGGGGCAATTCTTCCTCAAGTTCATCATCAGTCATCCTGCGGTGACCTGTGTCATACCGGCGACCAGCAAGCCGCAGCACATGCGCGATAACCTGGGAGCCGGCTTCGGCGAGTTGCCGGACGCCGCGATGCGTGAGCGGATGATCGAGTTCGTCGGGGAGCTGTGACGTTGGCGAATACCGGCCTGCTGCGCCGCCTCGCGGCGATCCTTTACGACTCACTGCTGCTGCTCGCGCTCTGGTTCCTCGCTACTGTTCCGTTCATCGCCATCGAAGGCGGCGAGTCGATCGAACCGGGCAGTGGCCCGCTGCACATCGTTTACCAGTTGACGCTGATCGGCGTGGCGTACGCGTTCTTCATCGGTTTCTGGTGCCACCGTGGCCGGACGCTCGGGATGCAGTCGTGGGGGCTGCAGCTGCACACGGCGGATGGCAAGCTCCCGTCGGTGGGGGCAGCGACCATTCGCTTCTTTGCGGCGATCCTGTCGTGGCTGCCGCTCGGGCTGGGCTTTCTCTGGCAACTATGGGACGCCGAGCAACTGACCTGGCACGACCGGCTCAGCAAGACGCGGCTGGTCTATTACCCCCGCGAAAAGGCCGACAAGTAATTCTCTAGCGGCCGCCGTATGACTGCAGGACCGCAACCAGGTCATCGCGCTCGATGATACGGGCCACTTCCACCGGGCGCGCATAGCGAAAGCCCGCAAATACCGACCGTTCCTGTATGCGCACGGCATCGTTCGGTTGCGCGCCGTGGTCGAGCAACAACTTGACGAGTTCGCCGTCGCCGAAAACGATCGCGCTGTACAGCGGGCTATACCATTCGCCGCCTGCGTTCACATCCGCGCCCGCGTCGATAAGCAGCGCTGCGACCTCCTCGTGGCCGTTTTCGACCGCGAGATTGAGCGGCGTCCTTAGCGACGTCGCCCTGGCAATCTCGTCCGGACCCGGCTCCTCATCGCGCATCAATGCGAGAATGTGACGATAGCCGTGCCCTGCCGCATCAGCGATGCGGGCAGCGGCTTCATCGGGCCCGAGATCGACGTCGACGCCCGCATCGACAAGCAAACGGACTGCATCCAGGCGGCCGCCGCTCGCGGCGATATGCAGCGCCGTGAGACCCTGGCGTTCGATTCGCGGGTCGATGCCGTCGTCGAGCATCGCTGCAAGAATGCCTGTGTCGCCCGCGTCTGCGGCTTCGAACCATATTCGGGTATCGATGCGATTGGCTTCGCGCGCGGCCTCGTCGCCATCAGTCGACGGGTTGCCCGGCGCGGACTGGCAGGCGGTCAGGCAGGCGAGCAGCACTGCTGTGAAGGACCACCGGAAACGGGCGAGACGCATTGATCGCTCCGCGGCTAACGTACTCGCGCGAGCGCCCCGAGGGTGACCAGCAGCAGAGCGATCGACGGCAACCACGACACGAGCGCGGGGTTCAGGTCGAAGACCTGACCGGAGTTCGCGAGCATTTCGCTTGCGAGGTAGTACGCGAGCCCGATGCCGACGCCGATCATGAGGCGCGCCCCTGCGCCCCCGCTTCGCAGCGAGCCGAAGACGAACGCTAACGCGAGCATCGGCATTATCATGACGGCAGCCGTGCGCGATACGCGGTACCACAGCTCGGACTCGTAATTGCTGGCGTCGAGGCTGTTGCGTTGCAGGTAGTCGATGTAACTGAGCAATCCCCGGGCGGACAGGCTCTCGGATTTCACCATGGAACTGCCGAGCATCTCGGCATTGACCTCGAAAGACTCCACAGCGACGGAGGATTCTACCGCCTGCACGCTGTCCCGCTGGAACCGTGTCTCGCGAAAGTTCTCGAGCAACCAGCGATCATCCTCGCCGATACCCGCATTCTCCGCGCGTGCGATGGAGACCAGTTCGTTGGCCTCGTCGAAGCGGAAAACGTAAAGCCTGCCGAAATCGAATTCCGTGTTGACCCTCTCGAGGTGCAGATAGACCGGACCATCCTTGACCCAGGTCTCGTTGCCGAGCCGGTCATCGTCCTCGCCGTAACGGGCCTCGGCGCGCATGTTGCGGGCGTAATAGTCCAGTGGCGGACCGATGAACTCTCCGAGCAGCGCGGTGATGACGAGCATTACGAATCCGGCGAATGCCACCATGCCCGCCAGCTTGCCCACGGACATGCCTGACGCGCGCATGACGATGACCTCGCTGTTCGCGGCAATCCCCCCGAGGCCGAGCAGGGAACCGATAAGCGCCGAGACGGGAAACATCTGGAACGCGAGATTCGGCAGCCGCAACGCCGCAAACAGGATGGCCTGCGGCGTCTTGTAATCGGCCTGCACGTCTTCGAGTTCCGCGATGAACTCGAACAGCCCCGCCAGCGCGAGCAGGACGACGAGCACGAGAGCCGTACTCGTGAGGATCGTGCGCATGAGGTACTGGCTCAGTATTCCGGTCATCGGATCAAGCGCCTGTGAATCTGATTCTGCACGGCCAGCAGTGCCAGCGCCGCGAGCAGGAACAGTCCGTGCACCCACCAGAGACCCAGCGACGGATCAACCTCGCCTTTCTCGACCCAGGCCTTCGCGGCACTCAGCAGGTTGAAGTAGATGATGAACACCAGGAGACCAACCGCCAGCCTTCCGTAACGCCCCGAGCGCGGCTGGCTGCGCGACAGGGGCACTGCGAAAATCGCAAGTATGATCGTCGAGAGCGGTACGCCGATACGCCACTGCAGCTCCGCGCGGTGCAATGGATCGGCCGAGCGCATCAGCGTGCCAACCAGCATCTCGCGCGGCTCCGGTTCCGGTGGCTCCAGGCTCGGCAGCCGGTACGGGATACCGTGCTCCGCAAACTCGACGACGCGGAACTGCGGCGTTCCCGGGACGCCTTCGTAACGGCGCCCGTTGTGCAGGACGAGGAAGCGGATGTCCGGGTCATCCGATTCCACCTGTTCGCCGCGCTCCGCCACGACGACCTCGACGATGTTCGCCTCACCGCTGTCGTCCTCGACGAACCGCTGCAGAAAGACGTTCTCCATGAAGCCGTCGGCGGTGACGCGCTCGCCATAGACGACCGCCCGGTTCGGCCCGAAGACCGTGAACCGCCCCGGTTCGATGCTCGCGAGATCCGCCTCGCGGCGCGCTTCCGCACCGATACGCTCGACGGTCTGCAAAGCACGCGGCCCGAGGTCGATCGCGAGCCACGCCACGCCGAGCACCAGCGGCAGGGTCAGCCAGAACAGCGGCCGATAGACGCCGGAAGGCCCGACGCGGCAAGCCATCATCGCCGGCATTTCGCTGTCGCGATACAGGCGGCCGAGGGCCAGCATGATGGACAGGAACAGGCCGATCGGCACCAGCACCGTCAGGTACTGAACCGCCGAGAGGCCGATGACATCCATTGCCGCGCCCTTGGGCAATTTGCCCTTTGCGACCTCACCGAGGACCCGGGCGAACTGGTTGGTGAGGAGGATCATCAACAACACGACCGTGACCGCGAGCCAGGTTGTCGCGATTTCCCGAAACAGATACCGATCGAGGATGCGCAGCATCGATGTCAATGATTTCCTTAACGGTTTTCGGCCGAATCAGTTAGACTACCGGTTTTATTTTGTCCGGGACAGTCCTCGATTCCATGGATTATTTCACGACCACCAGCAACGCTGCCAAACGAGCGGCCGACTGTGTCATCGTCGGTGTATACGATCGCGGCAAACTGAGTGCAGGCGCCAAAGATATCGACGTTGCGAGCAATGGAGAACTGCGTCGCCTGGTAAAGAGCGGCGACGTCTCCTCGAAGCCCGGGCGCTGCGTTCTTTTGACTCAGCTCGGCGGTACCAGGGCGGCACGCGTCGCCGTGGTGGGACTCGGCAAGGCGAGTGAATTCGATACCCGCGCCTTTTGCCGCGCCGTGGCGGCGGCAATCGGCTCCATTTCCGACACCAGGTGCAAAGACCTGCTGAACACGCTGACGCTCGAAGCAGTCGAGGATTCAGACGCCTATTACCTCGCGCGTCACACCGTGCAGACGATCGGCGACGTCCTCTATCGATTCACGCAGATGAAGAGCAGTCGCAAGGATTCGCGGATGCCGCTGAGGAAGATCGGTTTGTCGGTCGCAAGCCGCGGGGATGCCACGAAAGCGATGCTTGGGGCAAAGCACGGCGATGCGATTTCGGAAGGCGTCTCGCTTGCGAAAGATCTCGGCAATCTTCCCCCGAATGTCTGCACGCCCTCCTATCTCGCACGGACCGCGCAGAAAATCGCGAAGGGTAACGGCAAGCTGACGACACGCATCATCAACGAATCCGACATGAAGCGTCTCGGCATGCACTCGCTGTTGTCGGTTACGGCCGGTACCAACGAACCAGCCAAGCTCATCGTCATGCAATACAGGAACGGCGGCAAGGCGAAACCCATCGTACTCGTCGGCAAGGGCGTGACTTTCGACTCGGGCGGCATCTCTCTGAAGCCGGGACCGGCCATGGACGAGATGAAATTCGACATGTGCGGCGCCGCCAGCGTTATCGGCACAATGGCGACGGTCGCGGCGCTGCAACTGCCCGTCAATCTCAACGTCGTCGTGCCGGCCGTCGAAAACCTGCCGGGAAGCAAGGCGACGGTTCCGGGCGATATCGTCAAGAGCATGTCCGGCCAGACCATCGAGATTCTCAATACGGATGCCGAGGGTCGCCTGATCCTGTGTGACGCCCTGACCTATTCGCGGCGATTCAAACCGGACGTGATCATCGATGTCGCGACGCTCACCGGGGCATGCGTTGTCGCTCTCGGCAGTCATCACACCGGCCTCATGACGTATGACGACGCGCTCGCCGACGAGATCGTCAACGCGGGCATCAGTGCGTCGGATCGCGCCTGGCGGCTGCCGCTCTCGAAAGACTACGCGGAGCAACTCAAGAGCAACTTCGCCGATTTCGCGAACATCGGCGGCCGCGATGGTGGCGCCATAACCGCCGGCTGCTTCCTCGGCAAGTTCACGGACGGCCTGAAATGGGCGCACCTCGACATTGCCGGCACGGCCTGGAAGTCCGGCCAGAAAAAGGGCGCGACGGGTCGGCCCGTGCCTATGCTGTCGGAATTCGTGCTGTCCCGCTGCAACGCCGTGCCCTGACGAGCCATGGCGCGCATCGACTTCTATGTCCTGAGTCAGTCGGGCGAACAGGCGCGGCAACGGTTTGCCTGCCGCCTGGCCGAGAAGGCCTACAAGCTCGAACACACGGTACACATCCACGCCGGCGACGAGGCGACGGCCAGCCGCATGGACGAGCTTCTGTGGACGTTCCGCGACGGCAGCTTCGTGCCCCACAACATGGTTGTTGCGGGGGGCGAAGTGCCCGATGCCCCGGTCACCGTGGGCTGTGATCCGGGTTTCGCCGGCTCCCGCGACCTGCTCATCAACCTCGACGACGCCATTCCGGCCTGCGCGGGTGCTTTTCCGCGCATCGCGGAGCTTGTAACCTCCGACGAGGACAGCAGGCAAAAAAGCCGCAGGCGTTTTGTCGCCTATCGTGACGAGGGGCACGAACTCGAAACGCACAACGTCTGACCTTCCCGACCGAGCGCCGACACCGAATGGACAAGTCCTACCAGCCGAACGACATCGAAGAACGCATCTACGCGCGTTGGGAAGAGGCTGGCTATTTCGCACCGCGCGGCAACGGCGAACCTTACTGCATCATGATCCCGCCGCCGAACGTCACCGGCACCCTGCACATGGGCCACGCGTTCCAGGACACGATCATGGATGCCCTGACCCGCTACAAGCGCATGCAGGGATGCAGGGCGCTGTGGCAGCCGGGCATGGACCACGCCGGCATTGCCACGCAAATGGTCGTCGAGCGCTTGCTGAGCTCTGAAGGCACCTCACGGCGCGAACTGGGCCGCGAGAAATTCGTCGAGCGGGTCTGGCAATGGAAAGAGCAGTCAGGCGGCCAGATCGC
Source organism: Gammaproteobacteria bacterium (assembly GCA_009937525.1). Lineage (GTDB taxonomy): Bacteria > Pseudomonadota > Gammaproteobacteria > Steroidobacterales > Woeseiaceae > UBA1847. The sequence goes on along the minus strand of JAACFE010000003.1, from coordinate 52,758 downwards.
AAATCAGCTGCGGCGCCTGGGCGGCTCGGTGGACTGGAGCCGCGACCGCTTCACCATGGACGAAGGCCTGTCGCGTGCCGTCACCGAGGTATTCGTCGCGCTGTACGACGAAGGGCTTATCTACCGCGGCAAGCGCCTCGTCAACTGGGATCCCGTCCTGCACACCGCACTCTCGGACCTCGAGGTACTGTCGGCCGATGAGGCTGGGTACTTGTGGCACTTCCGCTATCCGCTTGCGTCGGGGGACGGTCATCTGGTCGTGGCGACCACGCGTCCCGAGACGATGCTCGGCGACAGCGCGGTCGCGGTACACCCGGATGATGATCGTTATCGTGACCTGGTCGGCCAGGAGGTCATTCTGCCGATTGTCGGCCGCCGCATACCGATCATTGCGGACGACTACGTCGACCCGGAATTCGGCACGGGATGTGTGAAGATTACCCCGGCACACGACTTCAATGACTATGATATCGGCAAACGTCACGATCTTGCGATGTACAACGTGCTCACGGACGACGCCGCCATGAACGACGAAGTGCCGGAAACCTACCGCGGCCTGGATCGTTTCGAGGCCCGGGAGGCGATCGTTGCAGAGTTCGAGTCGCTCGGTCTGCTCGAGAAGACAGAGCCCTACACGGTCAAGATCCCGCGCGGCGATCGCTCGCACGCCGTTGTCGAACCCTACCTGACCGACCAGTGGTACGTGAGCATCAAGCCGCTGGCGGAGCCCGCCATCGCGGCCGTCGAGAATGGCGACATCCGTTTCGTCCCGGAGAACTGGTCGAAGACCTACTTCGAGTGGATGTACAACATCCAGGACTGGTGCATCAGCCGGCAGCTGTGGTGGGGCCATCGCATTCCCGCCTGGTACGACGACGACGGCAACATCTATGTCGGTCATTCCGAAGACGCGGTTCGCGACAAGCACGGCCTCGGCAGCGACGTGAAGCTGCGCCAGGACGACGATGTACTCGACACCTGGTTCTCTTCGGCCCTGTGGCCGTTCAGCACACTCGGCTGGCCCGAAAAGAACAAGGCGCTCGACGACTTCTATCCCGGCAGCGTGCTCGTCACGGGCTTCGACATCATCTTCTTCTGGGTCGCCAGGATGATCATGATGGGCATCAAGTTCATGGGCGACGTGCCGTTCCGTGAGGTCTACATCCATGGCCTGATCCGCGACCAGGACGGCCAGAAGATGTCGAAGTCCAAGGGCAACGTGCTCGATCCGCTCGACCTCATCGACGGCGTCGACCTGGACACACTGCTCGCGAAACGCACGACCGGACTGATGCAGGAGCACCTGAAACCCAAGATCGAGAAGGCAACACGCAAACAGTTCCCGAACGGCATCGACCGGTACGGTGCCGACGCGCTGCGCTTCACGTTTGCTTCCCTCGCGACGACGGGACGCGATATTCGCTTCGATCTCGGCCGCATAGAGGGCTACAAGAACTTCTGCAACAAGCTGTGGAACGCCGCGCGCTACGTGTTAATGAATACCGAAGAACTCGACGACGGTGACGTCGAACTGAGTTCTGCCGATCGCTGGATACATGCGCGTTTCCACGAGACGGTCAGGTACGTCCACAGAAATTTCGACGGCTACCGGCTCGACCTCGTCGCACAGGCCATCTACGAATTTACCTGGCACGAGTTCTGCGACTGGTACCTCGAGCTGTCCAAGCCCGTGTTGCAGTCCGAGGCCTCTTCGGCAGCGGCGCGGCGCGGCACACGCAGGACGCTGATCGAGATACTCGAGGGCCTGCTGCGCCTGCTGCACCCGATCATGCCCTTTGTCACCGAGGAAATCTGGCAGCAGGTGGCGCCGCGCGCGGGCATCGAGGCGCCGACGATCATGCTGCAGCCCTACCCGCAGCCCGCCACAGGCGAAACCGACAATACGGCCGTCGCCGATATCGAATGGCTCAAGCAGTTCATCCTCGGCGTGCGGCAGATCCGCGGCGAAATGGACATCCCGCCGGGCAAGCCGCTGCCCGTCATCCTCGAAAACGCGTCCGAAGCGGATGTGCGCCGCGCGAACGAACACGCGTCGTTATTGCAGCGCGTCGGCCGCGTCGAGTCGGTAACCCTGCTCGGCGACGGCGAAGAACCGCCCGCCGCCGCGACGGCACTGCTCGACCAGCTGAGGCTGCTCGTGCCGATGAAAGGCATCATCGACGTCGATGCCGAACGCAAGCGGCTCGGCAAGCAGCTGGAAAAGCTACGCACGGACCTCGACCGCGCCCGCGCCAAGCTGGACAACCCGAACTTTGTGAACAATGCACCCGCAAACGTGGTCACACAGGAAAAGCAGCGCGCCGCGGAGTTCGAACGCCAGGCCGCACAGTTGAGCGAGCAGCTCGAAAAACTCGACGAACTGGGTTGACGCCCAGGGTTTCTGAGTACTGCATCACACTCTGGGCCGCCGGTGAGTGAAAAAGCTCGGCGGTTTGGCCACCATACTGATGACATAATCGGTCGATCACACCGATTCGCCCCATGCAGGGAGCAGGATATGAACGGCGGAAGCCCGCTGGAAAAGACACCGTCCGGCAAAGACGCAGGTCGCCAGGCACTCGAGCGTGCCCGTGCCGCGCTCGGCAGGATCATCCTGGACAAGGATGAGCAGATCGCGCTTGCGCTGGCCTGTCTCCTCGCCCGTGGCCACCTGCTGATCGAGGACCTTCCCGGTCTCGGCAAGACGACGCTTGCACAGGCGCTGGCGAAGATACTCGGCCTGACCTACCGGCGCATACAGTTCACCAGTGACCTGCTGCCTGCCGACATCGTGGGCGTCTCCGTGTTCAGGCGAGACAGCGGCAAGTTCGAGTTCCAGCCCGGCCCCATCTTCGCGCAGCTCATACTGGCGGACGAGGTCAACCGCGCGACGCCGAAAGCACAGAGTGCCTTGCTCGAAGGGATGGAGGAACACCAGGTATCGGTGGACGGCGATACGCGCGCGCTGCCGGTGCCCTTCTTCGTCGTTGCAACGCAGAACCCGGCCGACCAGATCGGCACGTTCCCGCTGCCGGAGTCGCAACTCGACCGGTTCCTGATGCGCCTGGCCCTCGGCTACCCGAACGCTGAAAACGAACGGGAACTCATTACGGGCGAAGACCGCCGCAGCATGCTCGGGAGCGTTGCGCCCGAAATGACACCCGAGATCCTCGTGGCGCTTCAGGAGGACGCCGCGAAAGTGCACATGAGCGAGCACCTCGTCGACTACATACAGGCGCTGGTGCGCCAGACACGTGAATCACCGGATATCGAGATCGGTCTGTCGCCACGCGGTGCCCAGTCCCTGGCCGCTGCAGCAAGGGCGCACGCCTTCGTCGAACGCCACTCCGGCGTATTCCCCGATGACGTACAGGCCGTGTTCGCGGCCGTGGCCGGGCATCGCCTGAAACCCGCGGGTAATACGAACTTCCGCAGCCCCGCCGAAATGTGCCAGCATGTCCTCGATTCGGTGGCCATCCCCTAGCCAGGTCCTGCCCGGCATCGGCAGGGCGGCCAGCCGCCGCGTTCGTGTCTGGGCGCGCAGACGCCAGGGCAAGGACGGGCCGGTTACGCAGCTGCAGCCCCGCCGCATTTACATCCTGCCGACGGGCGTGGGCCTCATCTTCGCGTTGATGACCTTCGCCATGCTGCTCGGCTCGATGAACTACAACAACAACCTGTCCTTCGTGCTCACGTTTATCCTGATCGGCGTCGGCTTCGTTGCCATGCACCAGTGCCAGCGCAACCTCGTCGGCCTCGAAGTGAGCTTCGCGGGCACCGAGCCCGTGTTTGCAGGACAGTCTGCACAGTTCCGTATCGCGGTTGCCAACCGTTCGAAGAGTCCTCGGCATCGGATTCGGCTGTACATCGACGACGTGCAGAGCGACATCAAGGACCTCGAACCGGCTGAGAGCAGGATCTTCGTGCTCCCGGTAAGCACCGAGCGGCGTGGCTGGATAACGCTCGAGCGCTTCGGCATCCGCACGCTGTTCCCGTTCGAACTGTTCCGCTCGTGGGCGTGGCTGCACATGTACCCGAAAGGTATCGTGTACCCGCAACCGGCGGCGCAGGCACCGCCGCCCCCCGCGACGCAGACCGCGCTCGGGCACCGGCAGCACGATGCCCGGGGAGAGGAAGACTTCGCGGGCCTGCGCAAATTCCACAGCGGGGACTCGCCGCGTAACGTCGCCTGGAAAGCCTACGCGCGTAGCGACCAGTTGCTCTCGAAGCAGTTCGCAGGCGCCGACATGAGCAGCCAGTGGTTCGACTTCGATGCGGTTGTCGCGGCTGATCTCGAAGAGCGGCTTTCCATCCTCACTCGCTGGATCGTCGATGCCGACAGGACGCAGGAAGACTACGGCCTGCGTCTCCCCGGTCTGTCGTTTCCGCCGGCACACGGTGAATCTCACCGCCGCCAGTGCCTGGAGGCGCTGGCGCTGTTCGGGCTGGACGAAGCCGATGGCTAGGGCGAGAGGCACGGACGGCTCGCTGCTTGCGAGCCTGCCCTGGACGCTGCTTGCACTGGCTTTCGCGTTGCTGCCGCACGTGCCTTATCTGCCGGTATGGATTACCGCAGCGTTGCTAAGCTGCGCCATCTGGCGGTATTCGATCGAAGTACGCCGCAAGCCCGTGCCGCCGGTATTGCTTCGGGCGTCCCTCGCGCTCGGCTGCTTCCTCGGCGTGCTATACACCTACAGCACGATCAGCGGGGTCGGCCCGGGGTCGGCGCTGCTTGCCGTCATGGCCGCACTGAAGCTCCTCGAAACGCGGCAAAGACGCGACCAGTTCGTATTGCTGTTCATCGCCATCTTCCTCGTCATGTCGTCGTTGTTGCGCGAACAGCACCTCTGGTCGCTGCCCTATCTCGTCGCCAGCGTCATCCTCATCATGACGGCGTGGCTCAGGACGGCGGCCGACGACAGGGAATCACTGCGACGCAGCCTTGGCACCAGCAGCCGTCTCGTCATGTATGCGGCGCCGCTCGCGCTCGCGATGTGGGTCTTCTTTCCGCGCATTGCCACCCCCTTCTGGGCCGTGCCGATCGATACCGGTACCGCTGTCTCGGGACTCAGCGACACTATCAGCCCGGGCGACATCAGCTCATTGTCGAAGTCTGACGCCGTGGCGTTTCGCGTGAAATTCGAGGGCGCGGTACCGGAACCGCAGCACCGTTACTGGCGGGGACTCGTGCTACACCGCTTCGACGGGCGCGCCTGGTCCGGCATTTCCGAACCCAGGATATCGAGCAGCGCGATCGACAACATAGAGCCTTCGGGCGATCCCGTGCATTACACGGTGACCCTCGAGCCTACGCGGCAACACTGGGTGTTTGCGCTCGACATTCCCTACCACTGGGAACTCGAGAGCACGTTTCACGGCCCGCAGCACCAGCTGGCTCGTGTGCAGCCGATCGATCAGCGCATCTCGTACAAGGCCGTCTCCTACACAGACTACCGCATCGACCTCGACATGCATCGGGTCTGGCGCAACAGCTATCTCGACTTGCCCGAAGGCCGCAACCCGCGCACCGTGGAACTGGCGAGTTCGATGCGCGCCGCATCCGCGTCCGATGAAGCCTTCATCCGCGCTGCCCTGGCGAGGTTCAACGAGGAGGCGTATTACTACACGCTGGAACCGCCTCCCCTCGGCAGCAATCCCGTCGATCGCTTCCTGTTCGAGACGCGGCGCGGGTTCTGCGAGCACTACGCCTCTGCTTTCGCTGTCATGATGCGCGCTGCGGGGATTCCCGCCCGGATCGTGCTCGGTTACCAGGGCGGCGAACTCAATTCGATGAGCGATTACATGATCGTGCGCCAGTCCGATGCCCACGCATGGACTGAAGTCTGGCTGCCCGGGTCCGGCTGGCGGCGCGTCGATCCTACGGCCGTGGTCGCGCCGGAACGCATCGAGGCCGGCCGCACTGCTGCGATGTTCGACGGCTCCGCTGCCGCCTGGGGTCTCGCCGCTCCGTCCAGGCTGCTGCACAACATCGTGCTGGCATGGGATGCCGCCAATGCGAAGTGGAACGAGTGGATTCTCGGCTACGGTCCCGAAAACCAGCAACGATTCATGAACTGGCTCGGCATGGACGACCCGGACTGGCAGCAGATGCTGCTTACGCTGATCGCACTGGTCACCGGACTCACGATGCTGATCAGCCTCGCCTTGATGTTGCGCTACAGGCCGCCGGCGAAGGACAGGGCCGCCATTCTTTACGAGAAGTTCGTCCGCAAGTCCGGATTACAGCCAGTAACCGGCGAAACGCCGCAGCTGTTCGCGCTCCGCGTTCAACGCAACACGCCATTGCCGGCCGATTCGGTGCGCAGCATCACCGATACGTACCTCGACGTGCGTTACGGGCCGCCAGACCCGGCGCTGCTGCAGCGCCTCGAAATGGATATCGCCGCCCTGTAAGAGTGCTCCTCGATGCACGACTTGTCGCGCGCCCAGGCGCGCTCCTACAAAATAGCGACGAACCCCAGGAGCGCTTCACGAAGCGCGATCGCGGCTGGCCGACAGCGGCTATTCGGTGACTCGCGTCGCCTGTTTTTCCCGCACTACGGCCAGCAGCATCCCGCCGCTGATGAACAGTGGCATCAGCGTCAGCAGCACCCACTTCGGATCGTCGGACAGTGTCGCAGCAATACCGACGAGAATCGGGCCGAGCACGTGAGCGAACTTGGTAAGCATGTTGTAAAAGCCGAAGAACTCACCCGGAGCATCGGGCGGTATCAGCGTAGCGTACAGTGATCGGCTCAGCCCCTGCACGCCTCCCTGCACGCAACCGATGACAATTGCCATGATGTAGAACTGCCGTACGTCGACCATGAATATCGCCCAGCTCGACATGACGATATACACGACGAGGGCGAAGTAGATGCCGCGTTTCGGACCCCAGCGGTGGCCTGCAATCCCGTACAGCAACGTTGCAGGGAATCCCGCGAAATTGGTGATCAATAATGCGGTAACGAGATCCTGCTGACTGAAGCCGAGCCGCTGGCCGTAGTTGACCGCCATGAAGATGACCGTGAATACGCCGCCTATGTAAAGCCAGTAAGCGATCAGGAAGATGACGACATTCCGGTATTGCCCGAGCTTCAGAATGGTCGTCTTCAACTCCCGGTACGCGGCGCGTACGACGCCGCCGACGACCTCGACACGACTGTGCTGCTCCGGCACGAAGATCATCAACGGCAGCATGAACACCGCCCACCAGAGACCGACGGTTACGAACGCGAACCTGATAACCTCGTCCGCCGTGCTGAAACCGAATTTTTCGGGCGACAGCAACATCCAGACGTGCAGCGCAAGCAGCACCGCCCCGCCGAGATAGCCGAGCGAAAAACCGAGCGACGAGACGAAACTGTAATATCGCGGTTCGGTGACGTCGATGATCAGGGAATCGTAGAAAACCGTGGAACTGTAAAAGCCGACCGATGCCACGAGATACAGGGCCAGCGCAAGCGGCCAGTCACCCCTGTCCACGCCAGCGAGTACGGCAGTCGCCACGGCGCCCGTCGTCGCAAGCAGAAACAGGAACCGCTTCCGGTAACCGCCGGCATCGGCGATGGTCCCGAAGACCGGAGCGATTATGCAGACCACCGCACTCGATGCGGCAGTAATCCAGGCGAGGCGCGCGGTCACCTCGGCGCCAGGATCGCCTGCACTCCAGTAGCTGCCGAGGAACAGCGGGAACAGGACGGCCAGTACCGACAATGCAAATGCCGAGTTCGCCCAATCGTAGAACGCCCAGGCAAGTACCTTCTTGTCGAACAATCGCCTTTGATTCAATGCGTTGCGGCCGGCGCTATCGTCAGTGTTCGCGCGTCTTGCGGAACACGACGTCGGGCCAGCGTTCCTCGGTCAGGCCCAGGTTCACCCTGGTCGGTGCAATGTAGACGAGACGTTCGCCGTGATCCAGCGCGAGATTGTCCTCGGCCTTGCGCCGGAAGTCCGCAAGCATCTTCGGGTCATCGCACTCGACCCAGCGCGCGGTAGCAACGCTGACGGATTCGAACTGGCACTCGACCTTGTATTCGTCACGCAGCCGGTGCGCCACGACGTCGAACTGCAGCGGCCCGACAGCGCCGAGAATCAGGTCGTTGTTGCGTAACGGCCTGAATAGCTGCGTCGCGCCCTCCTCGCATAGTTGTGCCAGTCCCTTTTGCAGCGCCTTGAGCCGCAGCGGGTCCTTGAGCACGGCACGCCGGAAGATCTCCGGCGCGAAATTCGGGATGCCGGTGAAGCGCAGGGCCTCCCCTTCGGAGAAGCTGTCGCCGATGTTGATCGTGCCGTGGTTGTGCAGGCCGATGATGTCGCCGGCATACGCGGTTTCGGCATGCTGGCGGTCGGCGGCCATGAAAGTGATCGCGTCAGGGATCTTTATCTCTTTGCCGGACCGCACGTGCAGCACCTTGTGTCCCTTGCGGTACTCGCCGGAACAGATGCGCATGAAAGCGATGCGGTCGCGGTGTCCCGGATCCATGTTGGCCTGGATCTTGAAAACGAAGCCCGTCAGCCAGTTTTCATCCGGCGCCACCGTGCGTTGTTCGGCCTCGCGCGGCAGCGGCGACGGCGCGTGGCTCACGAACTCGTCCAGCAGTTCCTTGACCCCGAAATTGGACAGCGCGGAGCCGAAGAACACCGGCGTCTGCCGCGCCGCGAGGTATTCCTCCAGATCGAAATCGGGGCACGCGCCCCGAACGAGCTCGATCTCGTCGCGAAACGCCTGCAGGTCGCCGCCGAGCACGTCAGCCGCCTCCGCGGAATCGAGCCCCTCGACGACGCTGCGCTCCGAAGCGCGCTCCCGTTTGCCGCCGTGATACAGGTAGATCCTGTCCTGCTGCAGGTGGTAAACGCCCTTCAGGGAACGTCCCATGCCAATCGGCCAGGTGATCGGCGCGCAGTGAATGCCCAGCACCGACTCGATTTCGTCGAGCAGGTCGATCGGTTCGCGCCCATCACGATCCAGCTTGTTGATGAAGGTCATGATCGGCGTGTCGCGCAGCCGGCATACCTCCATCAACTTTATCGTCCGCTGCTCGACGCCCTTCGCGCAGTCGATGACCATCAGCGCCGAGTCGACCGCGGTCAGCGTCCTGTAGGTGTCCTCGGAAAAATCCTCGTGGCCGGGCGTATCCAGGAGATTCACGACGCAGTCGCCGTACGGGAACTGCATCACGGATGATGTCACCGAGATACCGCGTTGCTGCTCGAGCTTCATCCAGTCCGAGGTCGCATGGCGGCGCGCCTTGCGTCCCTTGACGGTGCCCGCGAGCTGTATCGCGCCCCCGTAGAGAAGCAACTTTTCGGTCAGGGTTGTCTTGCCGGCGTCCGGGTGCGAGATGATCGCGAAGGTCCGGCGCCGCCCGACTTCGTCAGCGATCATAGGAAATCAGTTTCTTCGCGAGTACGGCGGCGTCTTCACGCCCTTCAGTCGCCTGGTAATACGCCGGGCGCCGCGCAACCTTGTGGAAGCCTTTCTTGCGATACAGAGCGAGCGCGGTCACGTTGGACGGCCGTACCTCGAGGAAGATTTCGCGCACCTTGGCCGAACGCGCCTGCAACAGGATCGCGTCCAGCAGTCGCTCGCCATAACCAAGGGAGCGATAGTTCGGGTCGACACACAGATTGAGTATATGCGCCTCTCCAGCCGCAACCGAGAGTATGCCGTAGCCCGCGATGCGGCCGTCCCGCTCCAGCACCACGCAGTGATAGCCCGCGAGCAGGCAATCACGAAACACGCCGTGACTCCACGGGAATTCGTAGCTGCGTCGCTCGATATCCGACACCATCGACAGATCGTCGTGCGCCATGGCACGAATTCGACTGGACGGTTCGGCAATCGAGCGGATCATCCGGCGGCTCCCGCCATGATGCGCCTGGCCAGGCACAGGTCATCCCAGGCCTTTCGCTTTTGCGAAGGACTGCGCAGCAGGTATGCCGGGTGATACGTGACGACGAGTGGCGCTGCATCGAGTTGATGGACCTTACCCCGCAGCCGGCCTACGGGCGCATCGGACTGCAGCAGCTGCTGTGCCGCGATGCGGCCGACGGCCAGGATGATCTTCGGCCGGACCAGCTCGATCTGTCGCTCCAGGTAAGGCCGGCACGACGCGGCCTCCTCCCGGCTCGGATCGCGGTTGTTCGGCGGCCGGCACTTGAGGATGTTGGCAATGAACACGCTCTCCCGCCTCTCACCGATCGCGAGCAGCATTTCGTCGAGCAGCTTGCCGGCGCGCCCTACGAATGGTTCGCCACGCCGGTCCTCTTCGGCGCCCGGGGCCTCACCGATGAACATCCAGTCAGCCTCGGGATTTCCGACACCGAATACGGTCTGGGTGCGACTCTCATGCAGGGAACAGCGCGTGCACGCGGCGACGGCACTGCGCAGCTCGTCCCAGCCGATGTCGCCGGTACCTGTCTGCGTCACGGGCGCCGTGCACACGGGCTCGACGTCCACCTGGTCCCTCGGGACCCAGACGTCGATTCCCATTGCACGCAAATACTCGCGGCGCGCTTGTTCGGACTGCATCATCTTCGTAATCGAGGTAGTTGTTCGCTGCTCGTTAGTTTGCCACGGCGAACCGCGCAATACACCGCACGCGCGGTCAGGACGACGGCAGCCTGCCGATGACGTCGAGACCCGCCGTAACCCGTTGCCCGGGTTCGACCATCACCTTCGCGCCTATCGGCAAGTGCACCTCCGCGCGCCGCGTGAGCCGCAGGTAAGCGCAACGCTGTCCCTGGCCGATGCGCTCGCCATAGCGTACGAACGCGGCGGGGGCGAAGCCCAGGCGATAGCTCTGGAACTGCAGCACCACGTTGTCACCCTCGTCGGTCTGGACCCACAGCGCATTGGTCCGATAGTCGACGACCTTGTCGGCAGCCAGTGTATTGAGGTCCTTGACGACGCCTTCCACGGGACATCGTGCCGTGTAGGTGCCCAGAATATCGATAGTGATGAAAATGCGACGCGCCTCGCCCTGCACGACGCCACGGTCAACGAGGTCGACGGCGGTAACGCGGCCGTCCACGGGGCTTACGACGCCGAGAGGAATCGCGGGAATCTGGCGCCGGGGGTCCCTGAAGATCAGCCAGAAAAGCACGAAAAGCACCGCCGGCAACATCATGAAAACCGGATCCAGGTAGCGGAACGCCAGCCACGTTACGAGCACGGCTGCGACCATGAACGGGATGCCCTCACGGGCCACGAACGGATTTCTTCTACCGTGCAAGAATCGACTCTGGGCCTGCAAAACGCCGCACCATCCTCTTCTTTTGCAGGTGAGTCAATACGTTTTGACCCGGAACGGGTGGCAATACCCGCACGGCGCGCAGGTTTCGGCTAGAATTCGCGGCTGGTTCAACTCGGTATCACGTGATGCGTTATTCGGAATTCGGTCTCACGACTCTCAAGGAAGTACCTGCCGACGCTGAGATCGTCAGCCACAAACTGATGCTCAGAGCCGGCCTGATCCGGCGACTGGCCTCGGGTCTGTTCACCTGGATGCCCCTGGGCCTGCGGGTGCTGCGCAAGGTCGAGAGGGTAATCCGGGAGGAAATGGACCGTGCCGGTGCGCTCGAATTATTAATGCCCGCGGTGCAGCCTGCGGAGCTGTGGCAGGAGTCGGGTCGCTGGGAGGAATACGGCCCGCTGCTGCTGCGCATGCACGACAGGCACGAGCGTGAGTTCTGCTTCGGGCCGACGCACGAGGAGGTGATCACCGACATCGCCCGTCGCGAGCTGCGCAGCTACAAGCAGCTGCCGCTCAACTTCTACCAGGTACAGACGAAGTTCCGCGACGAGATCCGGCCGCGTTTCGGCGTCATGCGCTCGCGCGAGTTCATTATGAAGGATGCGTATTCCTTCGACCTCGACGAGGACGGTATGCGAGGCGCCTATCAGAAGATGCATGCTGCCTACACGGCGATCTTTGAACGCCTGGGCCTTAAGTTCCGGGTTGTGGACGCCGACAGCGGCGAGATCGGCGGCAGCCGTTCCCAGGAATTTCACGTGCTGGCAGACTCCGGCGAGGACGCGATTGCCTATTGTGATGCGGACAACTACGCCTCGAACATTGAAATGGCCGCCACGGAGGCTCCTGCCGAAAAACGCCCGGCCCCTGCCCAGGAACTGAAAAAAATCGAGACGCCCGGAGCGAGGACGATCGAGGCCCTGCGCAAGTTCATCGGCATCAGCGCCGAGCAGACACTGAAGACCCTGATCGTCGAGGGTGAGGAACAACCTGTCGCGCTGGTGCTGCGGGGCGATCACGAACTCAACGCCATCAAGGCGCAAAAGATTCCCGGCGTCGCAACGCCGCTCACGATGGCCGATACGGAAACCGTTCGCCGCGTAACCGGCTGCGAGCCCGGCTTCGCGGGGCCCATCGGTCTGGAGGTCCCCGTCTATTACGACCACGCAACGGCGGTGATGGCGGATTTCGTGATCGGTGCGAACGAGGCCGACATGCACTACACCGGAGTCAATTTCGGACGCGACATCGGGGAGCCGGAGACGGTCGACCTGCGCAACGTCGTCGAGGGCGATCCGACGCCCGGGGGTTCGGGCACGCTCTCCATCGCGCGCGGCATCGAGGTCGGTCATATTTTCCAGCTGGGCACCAAGTACAGCACCGCGCTGGGAGCCAGCGTGCTCGACGGCGACGGCAAGGACCGTACACTGCAGATGGGCTGCTACGGCATCGGCGTCACGCGCATCGTCGGCGCCGCGATCGAGCAGAATCACGACGATCGCGGCATCATCTGGCCCGAACCGCTGACGCCATTCAACGTCGTGCTGGTGCCGATCAACCTGCACCGCTCGGAAACGGTGCGTGAAACGGCGGAAAGCCTTTATGCCGAGCTGCAGGAACAGGGCCTCGAGGTACTGCTCGACGACCGCGACGCGCGGCCGGGCGTCAAGTTCGCCGACGCCGAGCTCATCGGGATCCCGCACCGGCTGGTAATCAGCGAGCGTAATCTCGCCAACGGCGAATTCGAGTACCAGCACCGGCGCGACACGGAATCGCGCAACCTGAAACGTGAAGAGGCTCTCAATCTACTCAAGGAACACGCCATAAACTAATGTTTCATATGGTATAAGTTTCGCGCATGGAAATACTTGCACGGATCAGAATCATCGCCCTGCTGGCGGCCCCGCTGCTGCCGGCCGGGGTATTGTGCGCCGATGACGGGCCCGATCCCGAGCTGAGCGAAATCCTGCGCGCGGCCGCCAGCGAAATCGACACGTTTCCGGATCGTTTCGACGCCGAAGTCTGGCTGACCGACATGTCGCGACGCCTGGCGCGCCAGGTCAGCGATCCCGAGGAACGCATAAAGATCCTGACGCGGGTTCATTACGAGGCCAGCCGGGTCGCGTTGCCGCCGGAGCTGATACTTGCGGTGATCGAAGTCGAGAGCAACTTCGACCGCTACGCGATCTCCGTGGCGGGCGCGATCGGCCTGATGCAGATCATGCCCTTCTGGCTCGACGAGATCGGCCGGCCCGACGACAACCTGTTGCACATCGATACCAACCTGCGTTACGGCTGCACCATACTGCGTTTCTATTACGACAAGGAGAACGGCGACCTGCGGCGGGCGCTCGGCCGCTACAACGGCAGCCTCGGCAAGCGTAAGTACCCCAACAAGGTGATCGACAAGCTGTCGAAGAAGTGGTTCCAGGCCTAGGCGGTGCGGAAGCCGGCCGGCGCCGGCCTTTCTACGTCGCGCGCAATGACTCTTTCGACTCGCGCATTGGTCGGCCCCGCGTGCAGCCACTCGCCGAGCTGCGCCACCGCCGCGGGCTCACCGCAGGCGAACACCTCCACGTCACCGTCAGGCAGGTTGATTGCGTGGCCCGTGATGCCGAGCGACTCCGCAACTCGGCGCGTACTGGCGCGAAAGAAGACGCCCTGGACGCGCCCCTTGATCGTATAGATGCGGGCAACGGGCATCGGGGACTCAGTTGCCGTCGCTGTCCTTCGAGGCTTCGCTCATCTTCAGGGCCTGCTGCGCACGCAGCTTGGCCTCCAGCGCCGCACTACGCGCCTCCCGGTATTGCTGGCGGTCGAGCCTCTCCTCCGCGTCCTGGAGATATTTCTCGGCCTCCGCGAGTTCCGCAGCCGCGAGTTCGCCAGCGCCCGCCTCCCGGGCGACCATGATCGCCTGTCTCGCGTCGCTCATCTCCTGGACAGGCGGCGCCGTCTCGCAGGCGGCGAGAAAGACCAGCAGTACCAGCGCGCCGGCCAGGCGGACAATTGATCGGGTTGACGTCATTGTTGTTATTTTGTAACGCGTAGCCGAAAAAAGCTACCAAGCGTCATCGACAAGGTCAAGGCGCCAAATTCCCGCTGACGGCTCAAGGTCAGCCTGCTAGAGTTCGCGGACGTCGGTTTCTCCTACTTTTCGCAGTCACCCATGGATATCACGATCTACCACAATCCGCGCTGCTCCAAGTCTCGGAAAACATTAGAAATTATTGAGAATGCCGGGGTCAGCCCCCGGATAGTCAGGTACCTCGAAGACCCGCCCGGCGCCGACCGCATCCTGGAGCTCGCCGCGACGGTGGGCGTGCCGGTGTCCGAATTCCTGCGGCGTAACGAGGACGAGTTCAGGAGCGCCACGGACCTTCCCGACCTCGACGACGACGCGTCGCTCGCAGCCTGGCTGGCACGGCATCCCAGGGTGATGCAGCGACCGATCGTGATCGACGACAGTGCGGGGGTCGCAGTTATCGGCCGCCCGCCGGAAAATGTCGCGGAGATCCTGCCGTCGTGAGCGATGTCCTCGTGCTCTTCGACTCGCGCAACGGGATGACGGAAGCGCTCGCTCGCGAGGTCTGCCTCGGCGTCGATTCGGTGGCCGGCATGGCTGCCCGGTTGCGCACCGTACCGGCGGTATCCAGCGCGTCCGAAACCCGGGAAGCGGCGGTACCGGAGTCCGGGCCGCCCTATGTGGAACCGTCCGACCTCGACGAATGCGAGGGGCTTATTCTCGGCAGCCCGACCCACTTCGGCAACATGACCGCGGCTCTCAAGTACTTCTTCGACAACACGGTGACCGAGTGGCTGTCGGGAACCCTGAACGGCAAGCCCGCGGGCGTCTTCACCTCGACGTCCTCGCTGCACGGCGGCCAGGAAACAACGCTGCTGACCATGGCCGTACCGTTGCTGCATCACGGCATGATCTACGTCGGTCTGCCCTACGCCGAGAAAGCGCTGTCGGCGACGACCACCGGCGGTTCGCCTTACGGAGCCTCACACGTCTCCTGGAACCGGGAACCGGACAGCCTTTCCGACGACGAGAGGACGCTTGCGCGTGCCCTGGGCAGGCGCGTCGCGGACGTCGCCAGGCGGCTGGGCGACTGAATCGGCGGCCGCAAGCCCTAGCCTGACTGCAGCACGTCCTTCACGAACGGGATCGTCAACCGGCGTTGCGCGCGCAACGCTTCGAGGTCCAGCCGGTCGAGCAGCTCGTAGAGACTGCGCATGTCGCGCCGACTGCGGGACATCAGGTATCGCGCCGTTTCGTCCGGCAGCTCCAGGCCACGATGCCTCGCTCGCAGCTGCAGGGCTTCCATGCGGGCGGCGTCATCGAGCCCGCGAAGTTGAAACGTCGCGAGCCGCTGCATCCGGCTGCGAAGATCAGCCAGCGCGATTCCGCTCGCGCGTGGCGCGGTGACGGCGCTCACCACCAGGTGACGACCGGCCTCGATAAGGTCGTTGCACAGGACGAAGAGCGCGCGTTCCCAGGCCGGGTCGCCCGCAACGCTGTCCAGGTCATCGATGCACACGAGCTGCCTCGATTCGAGCCCCTCGAGCACCGCGGGGCCCGCTCCAGCCACTTCCGCCAGCGGCACGTAGGCCGCACGATCGCCGAAACGCTCGCAGGCCGCCTGCAGCAGATGAGACTTTCCGGTCGCGGGCGCGCCCCAGACCCAGGCCCCCTGGCCCGGTGCGGCACTCGTCAGGGAACGCAGGTAATCGACGAGCGCCTCGTTACCGGCGTCGAGAAACGTGTCGAAGATCGCATGATCGGCAAGCCGCAACGGCAGAGCGAGCTGGCTCAAGACGATCCCCTGTTCCCGGCTTCCGGATGGCCGGCCTCGGCAGCAGCTTCGCGGAGTTCCTCGGCTTCCTGCGGATGTTCCTCGAGGTAGGTCGTGTACGTATAACGGACGACCACCGAGAGCACGGCGGCTGCCGGCAGCGCCAGCAGGATCCCGAAGAAGCCGAACAGCTGGCCGCCCGCGGCGACGGCGAAGATGACGAGCACCGGGTGAAGGCCGATGCGGTCCCCCACGAGTTTCGGCGTGAGGATGGACCCTTCGATCAGCTGGGCGATCGTAAAGGTCGCGAACACCCCGACCAGGCGCCACAGCGGATCGGGTTCGAGGACGACCGTCAGGGTAGCCAGCAGGATCCCGAACACGAGGCCGAGATACGGAACGAAGCTGACCAGTCCGGATACGACGCCGATCGCCACCGCGAACTTCAGCCCGACGAGACCGAGTCCCGCCGAGTAGATGACGGCGAGCGCCATCATGACGAGCAATTGCCCGCGCAGGAAGGCGCCGAGCATTTCATCGGCTTCCCGCGTGAGCCCGAACATCGTCTCGCGCTGGCTTTTCGGCACCAGCGCCCCGAGGCGCGCGACGATCAGGTCCCAGTCGCGCAGCATGTAGAACGTCAGTATCGGTATCAGAAACAGGCTGATGACGGCAGCGGCCAGCGCGCCGCCCGACTCGGCCACGCCCAGGAGCACCTTGCCTCCCCAGTTTCCAGCCATCTCGCTGTAGCGGGCGAGGAATGGCCCGACGCCGACGTCGTCGCCAAGGTCGATATCGAGAAACTCCGCGACCCACGGTAGCCAGACCTGCTCTACCTGTGCGCCGATCACGGGCAGTGCGTCCAGCAAGGCGCCGATCTGGTTGCGGATCAGGGGCACGATCAGCAGAACCAGCAGGCCGAGCGTCAGGAACGTGAGCAGGAAGACGGCCACGACGGCGAGCGTGCGAGGCAGCTTGAGCTTCTGGAGTCGATCCGCCAGAGGGTCGCCCACGTACGCGAGCAGTGCGGCTGCGACGAACGGCGTCAGGATCGGCGCAAGCAGGTACATGAGCCAACCGGCCAGCCCGATCGCGATAAGCCAGTTGAGACGCAGGTCAGGCTTCATTTACTCCTCCAGCACGCGCGCGGCGTGACCAGGACCATACATAGTCCGCGCCGCTGATCACAACGGTCACCAGTATCGAAGCCCCGAGCACGGTCTGCGTTATTGCGTCAGGCCATCCGTAACCCGCATGGCTCAGCACGAAGAACAGGAACATCAATTCCAGCGCCGTGTTGAGTTTGCTAATGCGCGACGGCTCACCCTGCACCGGCTCGATCATGAAATTGTAGGCAACCGCACCGCCGAAGATGATGACATCGCGAAGTATGACGACGGTGGCCAGCCAGGCGGGAATCTGTTCCACCCATGCGAGCGTGACAAACAGGCCGGCGACGAGAAACTTGTCCGCAACCGGGTCCAGCAGGCCGCCGAGCCGCGTCTGCCAGTTAAACCGCGTGGCAAGGTAGCCGTCGAGACCGTCGGAGAACCCCGCGAAGAAAAACAGGCCGAGTGCCCACGCATACTGATCACGCAGGATCAGCATGAGGATCGGCACGATCAGCGCTATCCGCAGCAGCGATATCGCGTTGGGAATCCAGCCTAGATGCATCGGCAAGGGCCGTCAGGGAATGAAAAAGAATTCCAGCGCCGCGGCCGGGACATCGCCGGGCAACGGCGCGTTCTCGAAGCGGTCCTGTTCGACCAGGCCGCTGAGGCGCAGGGCCCGCGCCAGTCTCTCGGCGCCACCGTGTGCCTCCACCCGGTACAGAATCCGGTCGCCCTCGACGGATGCAATCGCAAAGCTCTCCACGACATTCAGGTCCGACAATATGCGCTGCACGCTGCCGTAGGCCTCCACGGTATTGATGCCCGCGACGCTCAGTTCGACGGTCCGCAGCGTGGCGTCGCCACCAATGGCGAACTCGGCGGCAAGCACGTCCGCCACGAGATTGAGCACGAGTTCGGGTTCACCTGTCCAGTCGCGTTGCTCACCGGCAAAGTGATACGTCCAGCGGTTGCGCTGGCTCGAATCGACACGGACGCGGCCGATGAGCACCGAATTCGCCTCGTAGCGTCGCGACGCATCGAGGATGAGTTCGTCGAATCCTCCCCAGATATCAGGAAATGTGACCCTCGCCAGGTCCTCGGTGTCGAGCAAAGGAAAGGCAACCGGCAAACCGCGGCGTTCCGCGACGTCGAGCACGCGCTGCCGCAGCAAGCGGTTCCGGTCGATCGTGCGCGCCTGGTCGTCGCTGCGCTCGGGATCGTCCGCGGCGATGATCTCCCGTTCGCCCTGTCCCCAGTCGACAGCCAGCCAGATGAGGGTCAACGGGCGTTCGCTGCCCCAGACCGGCTGGCCGTTGCGCCGCAATACGTCTTCGATGGCAGTGCCGTCGAATCTCACCCACAGGTTGTCATCCTCCCCCGGGCGGAACTGCACGACATACGCCGCAGGATTCGGAAAGAGAAGATCGAACAATTCGGGATCGCTGAAGATCCCGGAGCCCGAGACGCGCAACAGCACCTCGACCAGCGCGTTTCTGTAGGCCGTCGATCGCGGGTCGTTGTCGTCCAGGTCAAGCGGCACCTCGGCCGTATAGAGCGAGGTCATTTCGACAGCGCCGGCGACGCCGGGCGGCGCAAGCGTAATCAGCAACAGTGCAAGACAAGCGATGAGCCGGCGAGTCGCGGCCGGCGAACGCAGTACCGGGTGTGTTAGCAAGGGTGGTTTCCCCGTGGGTGCCCAGCGACTATTATATCGCCCTCTCAGAAATTGCCACTTATCGATGGCCAACAAGAATCTGACCTACAGGGATGCCGGCGTCGACATCGATGCCGGCAACGAACTCGTCGAGCGTATCAAGCCCATCGTGGCTGCGACTCGCCGCCCGGAAGTCATTTCGGGCATCGGGGGCTTCGGCGGGCTGTTCGCGCTGCCGCCCGGCCGCTACCGAGAGCCCGTGCTCGTCTCGGGAACCGACGGTGTGGGAACGAAGCTGAAGCTGGCCCAGCAGCTCGGCATTCACGATACGATCGGAATCGACCTCGTTGCCATGTGCGTCAACGACGTGCTGGTCCAGGGTGCGGAGCCATTGTTTTTCCTCGACTATTTCGCCTGCGGCAAGCTGGACGTCGAGGTGGCTGCAGACGTGGTCCGGGGCATCGCTGCGGGCTGCAGCCAGGCCGGCGCCGCGCTGATCGGCGGCGAAACCGCGGAAATGCCGGACATGTACGCCGAGGGTGAATACGACCTCGCCGGATTCTGCGTCGGCGCCGTGGAACGCGATGCCGTGATCGATGGCGGCACCATTGCGGCCGGCGACGGGCTCATCGGAATCGCGTCCAGCGGGCCGCATTCGAACGGATATTCGCTGATCCGCAGGGTGCTCGACCTGGCAGGCGACCCTGACATCGATGGTTCGCGCGCGAGCGAAAGGCTGCTTGCCCCCACTCGTATCTACGTGAAGCCGGTACTGGAATTGATGAGCGTGGTGGCGATCAAGGGCCTCGCCCACATTACGGGCGGCGGCATCACCGAGAACCTGCCCCGCATCCACGATGATGCCCTGCACGCGGAGATCGACACCAGGTCCTGGGAACAGGGGGCGATTTTCGACTGGCTCGCGGAGGCCGGCAACATCGCCACGGACGAAATGCGCCGCACGTTCAACTGCGGAGTCGGCATGATAGCGGTCGTCGACGCGGCGGACGTCACCAGGGCCATCGACATACTCGCCAGCGCCGGCGAATCTGCCTGGGAGATCGGCCGCATGGCCGACGGTTCCGGGCCGGTACGGTTCCGTTGAGTTCAGGAACCTGCAAAACGGCGATCCTGATTTCGGGCTCCGGCACCAACCTGCAGTCATTCATCGACCGTGTTGCACGGGGATCGATGTCGATCGACCTCTGCGGCGTATTCTCGAACCGGCCGGATGCCTACGGCTTGACGCGGGCCCGTGACGCGGGCGTCGAAACGAAATGCATCGAACACGGCCGCTTCGATACCCGGGAGCAATTCGATCGTGCCGTCACCGCAGCACTGGCTCCCTGGGAACCGGAGCTGATTGTGCTCGCTGGATTCATGCGCATATTGAGCCCCTGGTTCGTGCGGCATTATGAAGGTCGAATTCTCAATATCCACCCGGCCCTGCTGCCGCGCTACCCGGGCCTGAATACCCATGAACGCGTTCTCGACGCCGGCGATACACACCACGGCAGCACCGTGCACTTCGTCACCGAGGAACTCGACGGAGGTCCGCGTATCGTGCAGGGAAGAATTCGGGTCGCCCCCACGACGGACCCCGATGACCTGATGCGGCGGGTCCAGGCCATCGAACACCAGATCTACCCCACCGCCGCGGACTGGTTCGGCTCGGGCCGGATCCGCATGCAGGACGGCGCTACCTGGCTCGACGGCGAACGCCTCGACGAACCCGTCGTCCTCGATTTCGACCTCTGATTCGATAAAAACTCCGGCGTACCCCGACGCGAGGTACGCGCTGATCTCTCGTGGGCGGTCTGCGGCGACGATTTTTCTCGTCATGGCTCCCTTCGGTCCGCTTTACTTCCTCGAAAAACATCGCCGGCAGCCCGCCCGGGCTTGCTACGCAGTGTTCCGTCAGGCGAGCCGGGGCGTTTGTCGATCTGTAGGAGCGGTTCTCGAACCGCGAACATTCGTTGGGCCGAATCGCGCGCCGAGGCACGCTCCTACAGCTTTGGGAGACAAATGCTCCGTTCGCCTGACTGGTGTTCGGGGCGGGTCGTCGGGTTGGGTTGGTTCAGGGGGCGGGCGTGAGTCGAGGCATCAGGCCTTGGGGAGGGTGACGCCGGTCTGGCCCTGGTATTTGCCGCCACGGTCCTTGTACGAGGTCTCGCAGGGCTCGTCGGACTCCAGGAACAGCATCTGGGCGACGCCCTCGTTGGCATAGATCTTTGCGGGCAGTGGCGTGGTGTTGGAGAACTCCAGGGTGACGTGCCCTTCCCATTCCGGCTCGAGCGGCGTCACGTTGACGATGATGCCGCAGCGCGCGTAAGTCGATTTCCCAAGGCAGATCGTCAGCACGGTCCTCGGGATGCGGAAATACTCCACGGTGCGCGCCAGGGCAAAGGAATTCGGCGGTATTACGCAGACGTCGCTCTCGAGGTCGACGAAACTGGTCTCGTCGAAACCCTTCGGGTCCACGATTGCAGAATTGATGTTCGTGAAGATCTTGAATTCGTTGGAACAACGCACGTCGTAGCCGTAACTCGAGGTGCCGTAAGAGACGATACGGCCCTGTTCGTTCTCGCGAACCTGGCCGGGCTCGAAGGGCTCGATCATGCCGTGTTCGGCCGCCATGCGGCGAATCCAGCGGTCCGACTTGATGCTCACCCGTGCTACTCGATGACGATCTTCGGAAATCTCGCGCTGTAGTCCTTGCCCTGCATCGCGAGCGCCGCCGCCATGCGCCGCGCCGCGCCGCGGAAAGCCTCGGCCGCCGGCGAGTCGGGATCCGACGAAACCGTCGGGTTTCCGGAGTCCGCCTGTGCGCGAATCCGGGCGTCCAGTGGCAGCTTGCCGAGCAATTCCACGTTGAAGTCGCGGACCATGGCATCGGCACCGCCGGCGCCGAAGATCGCCTCCTCGTGGCCACAGGCCGTGCAGACATGGGTACTCATGTTCTCGATGACCCCCAGCACAGGGATCGCGACCTTGCGGAACATCGCCAGGCCTTTGCGTGCGTCGATGGCGGCGATGTCCTGGGGAGTGGTTACGACCACGGCACCGGAGACAGGCACCTGCTGCGACAGCGTCAGCTGGATGTCGCCGGTACCCGGCGGCATGTCCACGATCAGGTAGTCGAGATCACGCCAGCTGGTCTGGTTGAGCAACTGGCTGAGCGCGGACGTCACCATGGGCCCGCGCCATACCATCGGCTGGTCCGGATCGATCAGGAAGCCGATCGACATGACCTGCAAACCCAGTGCGTCCATCGGCGCCATGCTCTGACCGTCGGTGGTCGTCGGCCTTTCTCCGACCAGGCCGACCATATGCGGCTGGCTCGGACCGTAAATGTCCGCATCGAGCAGGCCCACGGACGCTCCGTCCGACGCGAGCGCCAACGCCAGGTTGACCGCGACCGTCGACTTGCCGACACCGCCTTTGCCCGACGAAATGGCAATCACGTTGCGCACGTTGGCGAGCGGTTTCAGATTGCGCTGCACGCCGTGCGCCGTGATCGCGCTCGACAGGGTGACATCCACGTCATCCAGCCCGGCCTCTGCCCTGACGGCATCCGCAATGAAATCCCGCCAGCTGGCGTTCACCCCGTCGGCCGGGAAGCCGAGCTCGACGCTGACCCTCGCCGACGAATCGTCGACCTCGGTGCCGGTGACACGACCGATGTCACCGAGCGGGTGGTCCACGCCCGGCAATCTCAGGGCCTCGATTATCTTCTTCACGCTGGAATTTGTTGACGACGTCACACTTCAGGTTCTCTTATTAGGTAAAATTTCCCATTAGCCGCCCCGGAAGGGGTGACGGGTCGCACATTGTAACCGAGGTCAGCCGCTTGCCAAGTGCCTCATCGTGGCGGAACATGCGCCCAGGCGCTGGTTTTTCAAGGCGCCCGGCAATAATGTGCGCCGGGGCAATGTGGCATAATGCGCCGCATCGGGTGTAAGGGTAGCGTCAGCGGGTCGGAGGGGCCTCGGGCGCCCTTTTTTGCTGGGCAAGAGCAGGACGATTGTCGGTTCGTAACAGAAACGCCGTGAATTTCTCGTGTGCAGGGAGGCCGAAGACGGCACTTGCAGGTGACGCCTTGCCCGCCCGCAGCGGTGGAATTCGATGAGCCTCCTCGGGTCGTTTCGCTCCGAACAGTTGATCCAGCAGCTGGTCGCCGAGAAGGATCCGACCGGTTCGGGCGCTCGCCGTCTCGTGAGCAAGATCAAGAAGATCGGGCCGAAGGTCATCCCCAAGGTCATCGACGCGCTCGCGATGTCCGACAAGTCGCATACGATGGTATTCGTGGACATTCTCTCTGCGCTCGTCAGCGACAAGACCCTCGACTACTATCGCGAAGGGCTTGCCGACGGCAACGAACGCGTCGTCAAAGGCACTGCCTGGGCCCTGAGCAGCACAACCGACTACAACGTCAACCAGCTCCTGGACTGGTTCGAGGATGACGAAGTCTCGAAACCTGCCCTGATCGAGATTCTGCAGGTTCACAAGGAAGACCTCAGCGTGCACGAACTGCTGCAGCGCGCCTACGATCTCGACGTCAAGGAAAAAGCAGCCGTCTTCAGGATAATCGAACGCATGATCCGACCCGAGATGGTTCCGGATCTGATCGCGCGCATGGGCGGCCGGGATCCGGTCATAAAGATCCATCTCATCAACCTGCTCAAGAAGTTCGACAGCCCGGATATCAACGCTGCACTCGAGGTCGAACTGAGAGACACCAACAAGATGGTACGGGGAGCGGCGCTGAGCGCCCTCGCCTCGCGTGGCAGCAACGTCAACATCGCGGCCGTCGCGAAGCTGCTACAGGACCCGGATCTCGACGTACAGAACAAAGCCGTCGACATGATGATCCAGATCAACCACCCCGAGACGATCAAGTACCTCGCAGACGCGCTCAAGGACGAATCCGAATATTCGCGCCGGGCCGCGGTCGAGGTTCTCAACGAGGTCGGTAACGTCAATTCCGTGAAGGAGCTGCTGGAAGTCCTCAAGGACGACGACTGGTGGGTGCGTTCGCGTGCCGGCGACGCGCTCGCGGAAATCGGCGGTCCCAGGGTCGTCGATTCCGTCGTCGCGCTCATCAATGACGAAGACGAAGAGATTCGCCGCACGGCGATCGAGATTCTCAACGCCACGAAGGACGAACGTGCCGTCGACCACCTGCTCGCGGCCACCGAAGACTCGGACTGGTGGGTGCGCGAGCGCGCCGTGGATGCCCTGTCGAAGATCGGCAACCCGAAGGCACTGCCGAAGCTGGAGGCAATGCTCGGCAAGGACGCCAAGACGGACCCTGTCGTCGTACGCGCTCTGGCGAAACTCGGTGACCACAGGCACATCCCGATGATCGTGCCGTTACTGAAGAGTCCCGAGCGCGAGCTGCAGATTGAAGCCGTCAAGGCGCTGTCCAAGCTGGCCGACGAAACGCATGCCGATACGGTTCGTACGGTTCTGCAGAAGATCAAGCAGGCCGAAGAACCGACGGTTATCAATATCGCGGACAAGGCGCTCAAGGATCTCGACGCGCGCTTCTCCGCAACGATGCTGGCCGAGAACGTCCGCGCCGGGAAGATCGGCGACCAGACGCGCACCCTGCTGCTCGACGACAAGGATCTCGAGAAGCTGCTCGACGAGCAGGCCAAGGCGCGCACGGCGGCCGCATCGCTGGATACGACCACGGTAGAAGGTCATCCGCCGCCCCTCCCCGGGACGCTGCCGCTCGACATCTCGAAGCTCAAACCCGGGGACGTCATCGACGGCCGCTACAAGTACATTGAGAAAATCGGCAAGGGCGCCTTCGGTACGGTATTGCTGATGCATGACGAGGTCGTCGACGAGAGGCTCATCCTCAAGTTCCTGAACCCCAACGTCTCGTCGGACGAAGAGATGATGAAGCGATTCGTGCATGAGTTGCGGTACTCGCGCAAGATCACGCATCGCAACATCATTCGAATCTACGACTTCCTGAATCTGCAGGGCTCTTACGCGATATCCATGGAGTATTTCCCTTCGCACACGCTGTCGGGAGAAATCCCGGACAACAAGCCCATGGAAATCAAGAAGCTACTCCGATTCTCGCGCGACATGGCGACCGGCATGTCGGTCGCGCACCAGGCCGGCGTCATCCACCGCGACCTCAAGCCCGCCAACGTGCTCGTGAACAACGAGGGACTGCTGAAGATCGTGGACTTTGGCGTCGCCGCGGCTGCCGCGAGTGGCGACACCCAGTTGACGAAGACGGGCTATGTCATCGGCTCGCCGAAATACATGGCGCCGGAGCAGATCCTCGGCAAGAAAGTCGACGAAACGGCCGACATATACAGTATCGGCGTGATCATGTATGAAATGGCGACGGGCATACCGCCGTACAGCCGCGGCGACCACATGTCGGTGATGTACCAGCACGTCCAGGGCAAGGCCAGGCCCTGCCAGGAAATCAACCCGAATATTCCGGACGAATTCGCAGCCATCATCAACAAGGCCATGTCGGTCGACAAGACCAAACGCTACCAGTCCATGCCGGAACTCACCGACGCGCTCGACACCGTCCGCGTCTGAGCCGGTCGGCGCCGATGTCCAAAAATGTGATCTCGCTCTGGCCAGCGGCCGGAAATCCGCCTAGGATACCCATAAGCTCCTGATTTATTGGACGAACAGCGGTATATGGCGCGTATCGATGCATTCCTGAAGCTAGGCCTTGCCCAGGGCTGCTCCGATGTACACCTCGCGGTCGGGGTGCCGCCGATGCTGCGCATGAACGGCGACCTGCTGCCCATCAAGTTCCGGCAGCTGTCCGATACCGAACTCGAAGGCTACGTGCGCGAGATCCTGACGACACAGCAGATCGAACGTCTCGAGGAAGGGCACGACCTGGACTTTTCCTACGTCGCCGAGGAAGGCGGGCGATACCGCGTCAACGTTTTCCGAAAGGTGACGGGCATCGGCGCCGTGTTCCGGCACATTCCGGGCAACGTTCCTACGCTCTCGCAGCTCGGAATGCCCAAGGTGCTGGTCGATTTTTGCGACTACCACCAGGGTATGGTGCTCGTCACCGGCTCGACCGGAACCGGCAAGTCGACGACACTCGCCGCGATGATCAATCATCTCAACGAGACGCGGAACCTCAACATCATCAGCCTCGAAGATCCGATCGAGTTCGTGCATCCCAGCAAGAAATGCCAGGTCATCCAGCGCGAACTGAATACACACGTGCGCAGTTTCGCCGACGGCGTGCGCTCCGCCATGCGCGAGGATCCCGACGTCATCCTGGTCGGTGAGCTTCGGGATGCGGAGACGATCATGATGGCCATGACGGCGGCCGAGACCGGTCACCTCGTGCTTGGCACGCTGCACACGACCGGTGCGGTGAAGACCATCGACCGCATCGTAGATGCGCTGCCCGGTGAGTTGCGCGAGCAGACCAAGGCCTTCCTCTCGATGAGCCTGAAAGCCGTGGTGACGCAGGTGCTCGTCAAGACCGTCGATGGCAAGGGCCGTAGGGCGATTCTCGAGATACTCGTCAACAATCGCGCCATCTCGAAGATGATCACGACCGACCAGACCCACCAGATTCCATCGCAGCTTCAGACCGGTGCAGACCGGGGCATGCAGCTGATGGATTCGGCACTGCTCAAGGCGATACAGAGCAAGGAAATCGATCCGGACGACGCGATTCGTTTCGCCAGCGACAAGAAGAAATTCCAGCGCTTCGTCACGAATACGGACGCGGTGCCGCTGGTCGATGTGGGTGGTAACGAAATGCTGAGCGGCTGATGAAGATCGACCAGTACCTGACGTCTGCACTGCAGCGCAACGCATCCGATCTGCACTTCGTATCCGGAGACCCGGTGCGGGCACGAATTCACGGCGACCTGCAGGTTATCGAGAATGAATCCCTGACGACCGACACCGTCAGGGAATGCGTGCTCGAGATCATGGACGGCACGACCCAGCGTGCCTTCGAACAGTACGATGCCGCCGACTTCGCCTACGAGATCCCTGATGTCTCGCGCTTCCGCGTCAACGTTTTCCGGCACCTGAACGGGATCGGCGCGATCTTCCGTGCGATTCCGTCACAGGCGTTGACGCTTGCCGACCTGAACATGCCGAAGGTCATCCACGACCTTTGCCGGCACACCCAGGGAATGATCCTGGTTACCGGCAAGACGGGCTCCGGCAAATCGACGACGCTCGCCGCCATCATCGATGCGATGAACAAGCGGCTGAAAGGCCATATCCTGACGATCGAGGATCCGGTGGAGTTCGTTCACAAGGCCCAGGGCTGCCTGATCAGCCAGCGGGAAATCGGCGTCCACAGCCCGAGCTTTGCGGAAGCCCTGCACTCCGCGTTGCGCGAAGATCCCGACGTCGTGCTCGTCGGTGAAATGCGCGACCTCGAAACCATCAGCATCGCTGTGACGGCCGCGGAGATGGGTATCCTCGTCATGGGGACCCTGCACACCAACGGCGCCGGACAGACCGTCGACCGCATCGTGAATTCCTTCCCGGCCGACAAGCAGAGTCACATCCGCACGATGATCTCGACTTCGCTGCGGGGAGTCATTTCCCAGCAGCTCTTGCCGACGAAGCAGCACGCCGGCCGCGTCGCGGCACTGGAGATCCTCATCAACACGCCGGCTGTCGCCAACCTGATCCGCCAGGGCAAGCTCGACCAGCTCGAGACCGCGATGCAGTCGGGCGGCGGCGTCGGCATGCAGACCATGGACTCGGCGCTCATGGACCTCGTCAGCCAGGGCCTGATCGCCGGCCGGGACGCCTACCAGCAGGCCAACGACAAGTCCAAGTTCCAAAGAATGAAAAACGAGGATTGAGGCCGCACGAGCCCGGTCTGCGGTATTTGTCGACGGGCTGCTCGCTACGCTCGCTTCAGGCCTCGTCGACAAACACCCCGAACCGGGCTCACCGGATATTGGCGGTGCGCATGTCGGCAGCGCCAACCGGGGCGGGCTGCCGGCGATGTTTTTCGAGGAAGTAAAGCGGACCGAAGGGAGCCATGACGAGAAAAATCGTCGCCGCAGCCCGCCCGATCCCGACTGTCGCAAACGCCGCAGACCGGGCTCTTTGCATTCCCCCCATGGCATAATCCGGGCCCATGAGCGACGCGCCCCGAAAAATCCTCGTTACGAGCGCCCTGCCGTACGCCAACGGCTCCATTCACATGGGGCATCTCGTGGAGTACATCCAGACGGATATCTGGGTGCGTTTCCAGAAACTGCGCGGCCACACCTGCACCTACGTATGCGCCAGCGATGCTCACGGCACGCCGATCATGATCAAGGCGCGCGAGCTGGGCATAACGCCGGAGGACCTCACGACGTCGTTCAGCGAGGAGTTTGTCAGAGACTTCGCCGCATTCGGTGTCGATTTCGACAACTACCACACCACGCACTCACCAGAGAACGAGGCGCTGACGGTAGAGATGTTCGAGGCGCTCCGGGAAGCCGGTGATATCTATACGAAGACGATCGAGCAGGCCTACGACGAGAAGGAAGGCATGTTCCTTCCCGATCGTTTCGTGCGCGGAACCTGCCCTTTCTGCAAGACGCCGGACCAGTACGGCGATGCCTGCGAGAACTGCAGCAAGACCTACACGCCGTCCGATCTGATCGATCCCGTCTCGGTGATATCCGGCACGACGCCGGTGAAACGCGAGTCGGAGCATTACTTCTTCCGGCTGAGCGAGTACGAGGAGCGGCTGCGAGCCTGGATGAAGTCGGCAACGCTCGACAGGAACGCGGTCGCCAAGCTCGACGAATGGTTCGAAGCCGGACTGCAGGACTGGGACATCTCCCGCGATGCGCCCTATTTCGGCTTTCGCATCCCGGGCACCGAGGACAAGTACTTCTATGTCTGGCTGGATGCGCCGGTCGGATATCCCGCGAGTTTCCGCAATCTTTGCGAGCGCAGAACCGATCTCGACTTCGACGAATACTGGCGTCCCGGGCACGACACCGAGGTGTATCACTTCATCGGCAAGGACATCATGTATTTCCACATGCTGTTCTGGCCGGCCGTGCTCGAAGGTTCGGGCTTCAGGACGCCGACCAGTGTGTTTGCGCACGGTTTCCTGACCGTGAACGGGCTGAAGATGTCGAAATCCCGCGGCACATTCATCAAGGCGCGTGCCTACCTCGACAATCTCGATCCCAGTCACCTCAGGTATTACTACGCCGCGAAACTCGGCCCGACGATCGAAGACATCGATCTGAACCTGGACGATTTCATCGCCCGCGTAAACGCGGACCTCATCGGCAAGCTCGTCAATATTGCGAGCCGCTGCGCCGGTTTCGTCAGCAAGCGATTCGACGGGCGATTGTCCGGTGTTCTTGCCGACGAGACACTGTTCGATGAGTTCGCAGCCGTATCAGAAACCCTGGCGGGACACTACGAGCGCCGCGAATACTCCAAGGCGATGCGTTTGATCATGGCCCTCGCCGACAAGGCTAACCGCTATATCGACGAAAAGAAGCCCTGGGTGATGATCAAGGACGAAGATCAGCTGGACGACGTGCAACTCGTCTGCACGCAGGGACTCAACATGTTCCGCAGCCTGATGGTCTACCTCTCGCCCGTGTTACCCGCGGTAGCCGACGGCGCGAAGAAATTCCTCGGCGAGGACGAATGGCGCTGGACGGACGCGTCGGTGCCATTGCTGGATGCGACGTTCAATAAATTCACTCCTTTGCTAAAGCGCATAGAGCCCGAACAGGTGCAACGCATGGTTGAACAGTCGAAGGAAACTCATGATGCGGCGCCCGCTGAACGGGACGACACGATAAGCATCGACGATTTCATGAAGGTCGATCTGCGGATCGCGCGTATCGAGAAGGCGGAGCCGGTCGAAGGCGCTGACAAACTGCTGGCCCTGACGCTGGATCTCGGCGACTCGACGCGCAGCGTATTCGCCGGCATCAAAGCCGCGTACGAGCCGGACAGCCTGGTCGGGCGGCACGTCGTCGTCGTCGCCAACCTCGCGCCGCGCAAGATGCGTTTCGGCGTATCCGAGGGTATGGTGTTGGCTGCGGGACCCGGCGGAGAAGATATCTTCCTGTTGTCGGCGGACGATGGGGCGAAGCCGGGTATGCGGGTCAAGTAGCCACTGGAATACCGGCGGGAACGCCGGGACACTGAATGACTGAACTGTTCGTCATCCTCGTTGCCACGGTGCTGGTCAACAACTTCGTACTCGTGCGTTTTCTCGGCCTGTGCCCGTTCATGGGCGTTTCGCGAAACCTCGAGGCCGCCACGGGGATGTCGCTCGCGACGGCGTTCGTTCTGACGTTGTCGTCCGCGACGGCCTACCTGCTGCACGCCTACGTCCTGGTGCCCCTGGAACTCGGTTACCTGAGGACGATTACCTTCATCCTGGTGATCGCGGCCAGCGTCCAATTCACCGAGATCATGGTGCGCCGCCTCAGTCCCCTGCTGGACCAGGTCCTGGGCATCTATATCCCGCTGATTGCAACCAACTGTGCCGTGCTCGGCGTGGCATTGCTCAACGTCCAGCAGTCGACGGGCTTCGTGCAATCGGTCTTCTACGGGCTCGGTGCGGCGGGCGGCTTCGCGCTCGTCCTGATCATGTTCGCCGCGATTCGTGAACGCCTCGAAGCAGCCGACGTTCCGGTGCCGTTCCGCGGTCCCGCCATCGCGCTGATGACCGCCGGCATGATGTCGCTGGCATTCATGGGATTCTCCGGCATGGCACGGCTCTGAGCGCCGTGAGTCCGTATGTGGATTGCCATACTGACCCTGACAGTCATCGCGCTGATCGCCGGCCTCGGCCTGGGCTTCGCTGCCCGCAAGTTGCCATCCGACAGCTCGGGACTCGTCGAGCGCGTCAATGACCTCCTGCCGCAGACCCAGTGCGCGCAGTGCGGATACCCGGGCTGCCGGCCTTATGCCGCGGCAATCGTCACGAACCGGGAAGCAATCAATCTCTGCCCGCCCGGAGGCAACGACACCGTGCGGCGCCTCGCCGAACTGCTCGGCCGCAGCGAAGCGCCCCCGCTCGCGACGGGTCCGGCGGCACCCGCCGTCGCGGTCATCGACGAATCGCTGTGCATCGGCTGCACGTATTGCCGCGCCGCGTGCCCGGTCGACGCCATCGTCGGGACCCACCAGCTGATGCACACGGTCATCGAACAGGAGTGCACCGGCTGCGAGCTGTGCCTGGCGCCCTGCCCGGTCGACTGTATAAGCATGCGGGCGGCATAGTGCCTGGCGCCGCGGCGACATACGACCTCGGCAAACTGCACGGCGGACTGCGCCTGGACGCTCGCAAGTCGCAGGCGACCGGACTGCCAATACAGTCACCGCCGCTGCCGGATCAGCTGGTCCTGCCACTCGAACAGCACGTCGGCGACCCGGCCCAGCCACTCGTCGGCATCGGCGAACGCGTGCTGAAAGGCCAGCTGCTCGCAGAATCACCGGGAACGCTGGGCGCACCGGTGCACGCTTCTTCCTCCGGGAAGGTCGTTGCCATCGGGCCCTGGCCGGTGGCAGGGCGTCGTGGCGACACGGCGCCCTGCATCGTGATCGAATGCGACGGCGATGACCAGGCGGTGGAGTCGTGGGAGGAACCCATACCGTATGCCGAACTGCCGGGAGACACGGTGCTGCGGAAGATCCTCCAGGGCGGCATCGTCGGTCTCGGCGGCGCAGTCTACCCGACTGCGCAGAAACTCATGCAGGCGGTTTCCTGCGATCTCGACTACATCATTCTCAACGGTGCCGAGTGCGAACCCTACATCAGCTGCGACGACATGCTGATGCGCGAACGGGCGCACGATGTGGTGGGTGGCGCGCAGATTCTCCTGCGCGCACTGGAACTCGACCATGCGTTCATCGTCGTCGAAAGCGACAAGCCCGAGGCGATCCAGCAGCTCGCCACTGCCATGACCGAAGTCGGCGACGAGCGGCTCTCACTCAAGCAGATTCCGACCATCTATCCCTCGGGTGGCGAGGACCAGCTGGTGCAGCTCGTGACCAACCGGGAAGTGCCGAGCGGCGGGCTGCCAACGGATATTGGCTGCCTGGTGCAAAACGTGGGCACGGCTGTCGCGATACACGACTGGCTGAACAATCGCGAACCGCTGATTTCACGAATCACGACGATTACCGGAGACGGCATCGCGAATCCGATGAACGTCAGGGCGCGTATCGGCACGACGATCGACGACATCGCACGATTCGCCGGCGGCTATACCAAGAGCGCGAGGCACCTTGTTATCGGCGGGCCGATGACCGGAAAGTCGGTCAGCACCGACCGGGTCCCGCTGGTCAAGGCGACCAACTGCATACTGGTGATGTCGGACGTGCCTGCGGCCGGCCCCGAACTGCCGTGCATCCGTTGCGGCGATTGCGCGGCCGTGTGCCCCGTGCGGCTCCTGCCACAGCAGCTCTTCTGGTACGCCTGCGCGGACGACGAGACGCAGCTGCGAGACCACGGTCTGACGGACTGTATCGAGTGCGGATGTTGCGATCTCGTTTGCCCGAGCCATATTCCGCTGACCTACGACTTCCGCATGGCGAAGGCGCGCATCCGGGAACTGGACGACGAAAAAGCCCGCGCCGAACGTGCCCGGCGTCGCTTCGAGGCGCGTAACGAACGCCTGCAGCGTGAACAGCGCGAGCGCGAGGTCGAACTGGCCCGGCAAAAGGACCAGGCCAGGAAGGCCGGCCCCGACGCCATTGCGGAAATCATGAAACGCCGACGACGGGACGACGGGGACTGATCGTGGAATTCGAGCACCGCGAAGCGCCTCACATGGCACCAACTGCCGACGTTGCGACAATGATGCAGCAGGTTCTGCTCGCGCTCGTACCGGCGGCCGTCGCGCACGTGTGGTTCTTCGGCCCGGGCCTGATCTTCAACCTGCTCATCGCCACGGCGGCATGCGTGGGCGGCGAAGCGCTCATGATGCGGCTGCGCGGCCGCCCGCCCGTGCGCGCCCTGTCCGATTACAGCGCGCTGGTGACCGCGGCACTGCTGGCCTTTGCGCTGCCGTCGCTGACGCCGTGGTGGGTGACGGCCACCGGGGCGTTGTTCGGCATCATTGTTGCCAAGCACCTTTACGGCGGCCTCGGTTTCAATATCTTCAACCCGGCGATGGCCGGCTACGTCGTCGTGCTCGTCGCCTTCCCCATGCACCTGAACCTCTGGGTCGCGCCGCGCATGGGCGACATCGACTACCAGTTCCTGTCCGTTCTGCAGACCCTGACCTACACGCTGACCGGGAGTCTCCCGGATGCGCTGACCTACGACGAGATCAGTCGGGCCACGCCGCTGGACGCCATGAAGTCCGGCCTGAATGACATGCGCACGACGGTAGAGATCCGTTCCCTGCCGATCATGGGCGACTTTGGCGGCGTCGGCTGGGAATGGATCGGCAATTTCATCGCCATCGGCGGCTTCTGGCTGATGATCCGCAGGGTCATCCGCTGGCACATCCCGGTCGGCGTGGGCGTTGGCCTCCTGATTCCGGCCGGCATCATGTGGCTCGCCAGTCCGGGAACGGAACCGAGCCCCGGCTTCCACATGTTCAGCGGCGCGGCGCTGATGTGCGCGTTCTTTATCGCCACCGATCCGGTGTCCGCCGCGGCCAGCCCGAAGGGCCGCCTTATCTACGGCGCCGGCATCGGCTTCCTGATCTACGCGATACGGACCTGGGGCGCGGACGTCGACGGCGTCGCCTTCGCCGTGCTGATGATGAACATGGCGGTCCCGGCCATCGACCGCATCACCCGGCCGCGCATTGTCGGGCACCGCAGGGATGCGGGGGCGCCGTGATGCCGGGAATCACGATACGCGGCATTACGCTCGCAACGATCGCCGCGATCTGCGCGACGCTGGTCGCAGCAACGAACCACCTGACCGCGGCGCGCATCGCCGCGAACGAACAGGCCTGGCTCGAGAAAAGCCTGGAACCCGCGCTCGGGGGCCTGGACTACGACGGCAGCATCACGGCCGCGAAACTCGTTCTGGAGCCTCCTCACGACCTGCCCGGCGACGATGCCGTCATCATCTACCGGGTGTATTCCGGCGGCGCACCGGCTGCCGCGCTGTTCGCTGTCACGGCGAAAGGCGGCTACGCGGGCCCGATTCGTGTCCTGGTGGGCATCGGCGCGGCCGGCACGATCACCGGTGTACGGATACTCGAACACCGCGAGACGCCCGGGCTCGGCGACGGCATCGAGGCATCGCGTTCCGACTGGGTCCACCAGTTCGATAGCCGATCGCTCGGCGACCCGCCGGTCGCGGGCTGGCACCTGCAGGTCGATGGCGGCGAGTTCGATCAGCTTACGGGTGCCTCGGTGACGCCGCGCGCCGTCATCAAAGCGATCCGCGAGACGTTGTTATACTTCGACGCTCACCGCGAGAAAATCCTGACCATGCCGGCAACGGCGGAGGCATTGTGACGCCTGGCCATTTCATCGATCGACTTCAGACCGGGTTATGGCGGGAGAATCCCGGTCTCGTGCAGCTGCTGGGCCTGTGCCCGCTCCTGGCCGTCACCACGACATTCGTCAACGGGCTGGGACTCGGCGTCGCTACGCTCGTCGTGCTCACCTGCTCCAATGTGCTCGTATCGGCCACGCGCCGCTGGATACTGGCCGAGATCCGGGTTCCCATCTACGTCCTGATCATCGCGAGCCTCGTGACCTGTACGGAACTGATCATCAAAGCCTGGTTCCCCGCGCTCGACCGGTCTCTCGGCATCTTCATACCGCTTATCGTCACCAACTGCGCGATCGTCGCCCGCGCGGAGCTGTTCGCATCGCGCAACGGGATTGCCCCCAGCTTCTTCGACGGGCTCGGGATGGGCGCAGGTTTCGCACTGCTGCTGATGGCCATCGGTTTCTTTCGAGAACTCGTCGGCAAGGGATCACTGTTCGCTGATTTTCACATGCTCTTCGGCGGCAAAACGCTGGCGGGGCTCGTTGTCGTCGACGGCGGCTGGCTGCTCGCGGTACTGCCGCCCGGAGCGTTCTTCAGCCTCGCCCTCGCCGTAGCGCTGAAGAATTACCTGGACGGTAAGCGGGACGCCGCGGGCAGGACGTGAACAGGGAAAAGCGCGCAGCCATTTACAGTCGCCTGCGGGAACTCAATCCGCATCCGACGACGGAACTCGACTACGGCACGCCCTTCGAGTTACTCGTCTCGGTAATACTCTCCGCGCAGGCGACCGACGTTGGCGTGAACAAGGCGACGTCGAAACTCTACAAGGTCGCCAACACACCGCAGGCCATACTGGCCCTCGGCATCGACGGCCTGAAGTCCTATATCCGCACGATCGGGCTCTTCAACAGCAAGGCCGAGAACATCATCAAGACCTGCCGCATCCTCGTGGAGGAGCACGATGGCGAGGTACCGCGGACCCGCGAGGAACTGGAACGGCTACCGGGCGTGGGCCGCAAGACGGCGAACGTCATCCTGAACACCGCGTTCGGCGAACCGACGATCGCGGTCGACACCCACATCTTTCGCGTGGCCAACCGCACGGGGCTGGCCAAAGGCAAGACGCCACTCGAAGTCGAGAAGCGTCTCGTCAAACTGACCCCCGAGCAATTCATGAAGGACGCGCATCACTGGCTGATCCTGCACGGGCGCTATGTCTGCAAGGCGCGCAGGCCCGAGTGCTGGCGCTGCACGATCGTCGAATGGTGCGAGTACCGCAGGAAGGAACTCGAATGATTTTCGGCCAGGACCGGCACGAACTCAGGAAAATGTACGCGGATGCGTGGCGGAAACAGGTCGCCGGCCAGCCTATGTCGCCACTCGAAGCGCAGATTGCCGCCGTGATCGCGGAACACCCCGAGTATCACGATGCCGTGACGGGCAAAGACCTCGACAGGGACTACACGCCCGAAGGCGGCCGGACCAACCCGTTCCTGCACATGGGGCTGCATCTCGGCATCCGCGAGCAGGTGGCGACGGACAGGCCACCGGGCATCGCGAAGATCCATGCGGCTCTCTCGGCGCGTGACGGAGATCCGCATGCGGCGGAACACCGTATGATCGAGTGCCTTGCCGAGACCCTCTGGGAAGCACAGAGCGCGAACCGCGCCCCCGACGAAACGTCTTATCTGGAACGCCTGCGTCGCCTGTAATAAAACCGGCGCCGGGCTGGTCTGTTGTCGTAATCCAGCAGGTAGAACCATGAATCACAGCCATTCACAGTATCCCGTCAGCGGCGCCGGTCTCGGCCTGCGCCGGCCGATTGCCGACCAGTTGATGGCGGATCCGCCTTCGGAGGTCGACTTCATGGAGGTTGCGCCGGAGAACTGGATCCACGTGGGCGGCGCCCTGGGCAAGAAGTTCCGCTGGTTCACCGAACGTTATCCGTTCGTCATCCACGGCCTGTCCCTGTCCATTGGCGGCCCCGCGCCGCTGGACGAGCAGCTCGTGCGCGATATCAAGGTATTCATGGCCGAACACGGCATCCGCATGTACTCGGAACACCTGAGTTACTGTGGCGACGACGGCCAGCTCTATGACCTCATGCCGATCCCGTTCACCGAAGAAGCCGTGCGCTACGTCGCCGAGCGCGTTCGCCGGGTGCAGGACATGCTCGAGCAGCGTATCGCCCTCGAGAACGTCTCGTACTACGCGCCTACCGATACCTCGATGTCCGAAGCCGATTTCGTCAACGCAGTGCTCGAGGAAGCCGACTGCGACCTGATGCTCGACATAAACAACATCGTCGTAAACAGCATCAACCATGGCTACGACCCGCATGCGTACATGCTGCAGATGCCGGCCGGGAAGATTCGTTACTTTCACATTGCCGGGCACTACGTCGAGGCCGAAGACCTGCGCGTCGATACGCACGGCGCCGCTGTCGACGACCAGGCGTGGCAGCTGCTCGCCGACGCCTATGCCCACTTCGGTCCGGTACCCACCCTGCTCGAGCGCGACTTCAATTTCCCGCCCATGGAGGAATTGCTGGGCGAAGTGCGGCGTATCAAGAAGCTGCAGCGGGAGGCCGAACCGGCGGAGGCCGCAAATGGCTGAGCGGCCGGAATTCCAGGAAAAGCAGTACGCATTCGCGGCACACATTCGCGACCCGCAGAAAGCACCTGCGCCCGAGGGCATCGAGGAACGCCGCATGGCGATCTACCGCGAGCTCTTTTTCAATAACCTGCGGAGCCTGCTGTCGAACATGTTCCCGGTTCTCAACAAGCTCCACAGCGACGAAAAGTGGCGCCGGCTCGTGCGGCGATTCATGCAGCGGCACGAGGCCCATACGCCCTATTTCCTCCAGCTGCCGGCCGAGTTCCTGGATTTCCTGCAGAACGAGTACGAGCCCGAGCCGGACGACTTTCCGTTCCTCGTCGAACTTGCGCATTACGAGTACATCGAACTCGCGCTGTCGGTATCCGAAGAGACCAACGATCTCGAAAGCGTCGATCCGGACGGCGACCTGCTCGCGGGCATACCGGTCAAGTCCGCGCTGGCCTGGGCGTTCGCCTACCAGTACCCGGTGCACCGCATTTCGGCAGACTATCTGCCCGACGCACCCGCAGAAGAGCCCGTATACCTGGCTGTCTACCGCGGCAGTGACGACAAGGTCGGCTTCCTCGAACTGAATGCCGTAACCGCGGGCCTGCTCAACGCTATCGAGGAGAACGAGACGGGCCAGACCGGCGAAGCAATGCTGCGCAAGCTGGCAGCCGACATCAACTATCCCGACGTCGGTGCATTCATCGGGCATGGCGCATCGGCGCTCAGCGAAATGCGATCTCTCGAGATTCTGACCGGCACCCGAATCGCCGGATAAAGGAGCCTGTCATGGATAAACTCAAAGCATTGTGGAAAGCCGTCGTCGACATACTCGACCCGGCAGGCGACTGGGTGGCGCTGCTCCCCATTCGGCTGCTCATGGCCTACGAATTCTTCAAGGCAGGACTGACCAAGTTCAACGGCAGCAACTGGTTCGGCAATGTGCAGGACAACTTCCCGTTCCCGTTCAACGTGGTCCCGGTCGAAATCAGCTGGTTCCTCGCAACCTGGACGGAACTGATCGGCGGCCTGTGCCTGTTCATCGGCCTGTTCACGCGGTTCTGGGCGTTCAGCCTCATTATTCTGACGATCGTTGCGATTTTCGGCGTACACTGGCCCGACGAATGGTCGAGCCTGGCCGAACTCTGGAAGGGCTACGCCATAACGGACAAGGGCTTCGGCAACTACCGCGTGCCGCTGCTGTTCCTCGCCATGCTGGTTCCGCTGCTGTTCATCGGCGGAGGAAAGCTGAGCGTCGATCGCGTACTCGCGAGGAAGCTCGGATAAGGCAGGGACTGCTGTCGGGCCGGCTGTTTTTTCTCCGGGCTTCGTCACGTGTGCAGTCGCCCTGACCGAACAGGGTGACTGACGGCCACGCTACTGCCGCGACATGTTATTGAACCGAATCGAATACTGGGCGATGAACAATCCGTTGCGCGGATTCGTTCAGCGGCACTACGAAGCGCCCCGCCTCAAGCGGCTCTCGGGATCGGCGGCCGATAACGTTCTTGAAATCGGCTGCGGCCAGGGAACGGGAGCCAGGATAATCTACGACCTGTTCGCGCCTCAAAAATACGTCGGGATCGACCTGGATCCGCGGATGATACGACGAGCCCGGGCCAAAGCGAGCGCGCTGCCAAATGCCACATTCCTCGAAGGCGATGTCACGGACCTCGGGTTTCCGGACGCCAGTTTCGACCTGGTCGTCGATTTCGGAATCGTTCACCACGTGCCGAATTGGAAGGATGCATTGGCAGAGGTGCACAGGATCCTGAAAGTCAATGGCGAGTTTCTGTTCGAGGACCTGTGCGTCGAAACCTGGGAACGAGGCATCGGCATACCCTTCAAGAAGCTCGCGGATCATCCCTATGAGCAGATGTTCCGGAAGCGTGAATTTACCGACAAGCTGGAGGCACTGGGATTCGACGTGGAAACGCACGAGGACAGCCCGTTCAGCTTCTATCATTTCTGGGGACGAGCCGGGAAGTTATCCTGACGTCGCCTGCGCTGTCGCGCGTACGGCTGGCCGCCACTGAGAAGAGCCGATACCCGGTCTAGAAACGCCCGGCCTGGAAATCCATTATCGCCTGGCGGATCTCATCCGCCGTGTTCATGACGAACGGCCCGTAGCGCGCAACGGGTTCCTTCAGTGGCTTGCCGCCCACCAGGATGAAGCTCGCAGGCTCTTCGCAGCTGACGAAGACGGAATTACCCGGCCCCAGCAACGCGATATTTCCACGTCCAACCGAAGCAGAACCTCCTCTGCCGAGGGCTATCTCGCCCGCATAGGGATACACGAACACGTTATGGCCTTCGGGCGCGGGCAGCCGCAGTTCTGCCTTCGATTCGCAACGGACGTCGAAATAGAAAGGCTCGGTTGCGATCCCCGCCACCGGTCCCCGGACGCCATTGAGTTCGCCGGCAATGACGCGAACCGCGACATTGTCTCCGACGCGAGTCTCCGGAATGTCGCTCGCCGGGATGTCCTGGTAGCGGGGCTCGACCATCTTCTGCTCCGCCGGCAGGTTGACCCAAAGCTGGAAGCCCCACATCAGGCCGTCTTCCTGTTGCGGCATCTCGGAATGTACGATGCCACGCCCCGCCGTCATCCACTGCACGCTTCCGGGCCCGAGCAGCCCGGTATTGCCCTGGTTGTCCCCGTGCTTCATCGCACCCGCGAGCATGTAGGTGACAGTCTCGAATCCGCGATGGGGATGGTCGGGAAAACCTGCGATGTAATCGCCCGGATCATCAGAACGAAACTCGTCGAGCAGCAGGAACGGGTCGAAGTGATCGAGTTCCGCTGTAGCGATAACACGTGTCATGCGGACGCCGGCGCCGTCCGTCGCCGGTTGCCCGACATGTATTTGCTCAACGCCGCGATCGATCGGGTCTGTCATGACCTGAAGAGCCTCTCCGAGGCTATTCGCGCTCCATCCGCCAGTGAGGAAAGCTTGGCCCAGGCAACGTCGGGATCGATACCCTGCATGCCCACGTGGATGCTGAAACCGCAGTCGACGCCCGCCATCACGCGCTCGGGACCGACCAGCCTCGCATACCGCTCGATCCTCTGGGCAACGAGCTCCGGATGCTCGATGTAGTTCGACTGCGGCTCGATGACGCCGGGACAAAGGATCTTCTCGTCCGGCACCTTGACGTTCTCGAACAGCGTCCATTCGTGCGAGTGACGTGGATTGGCCGCCTCGAAAAGTATCGTGCGCGGCCTGGCCGCCCAGACGAGATCGATGATTTCAGACAGCGCTACGTCGCAGTGATGCGGGCCCGGGTAATTTCCCCAGCACAGGTGCATACGGAGCTGTTCCTCCGGAATGTTGCGCACGCCGTGATTCAGGGCCTCGATGTTCATTGCCACCTTCTTGCGGTACTCGTCGAGGCTCAGGTCTGCGTAGGTCGTGTGCCGCCCCATCGCAAGATCCGGGCAATCCAGCTGCACGTATGCGCCGGCCGCCGCTATGGCTTCGTATTCGTGCCGCATCGCTTCGGCGATCGCGAAGACATACTCCTCATCGGTCCTGTAGTACTCGTTGCCGAAGAAGATCGACACGACACCGGGCGATGCCGCGCTCGAGAACGTGCCGTGCACGGATCGCGCGGATGCCGCGTTGCTCAGGTTGACCATGTCGAGTGCGGCCGCTTCGCTGTCTTTAACCGTAATTGGACCGTTGCAGGCCGGCGCCGATCGCTTACGCCGACCCGGATTCGCGGCAACGAGTTCGGCGCTCCTGGGAAAATCGGCGAGATCGGCAAAAAAGTAGTTCTGTATCGATTCGCCGCCGAAGCCGTCGAGCCTGTCCTTGACGTAGGTAGCATAGCTCGGCTTCGACATTTCGCCGTCGTTGACGATGCTGATCCCTGCCGCGACCTGCCGCTCGACGATCTCGTCCACCGCCGACGCGACGCGCTCGTCCAGCGCTGCCTGGTCAACAGGGATGCCGTCACCCTTGGCCCACATGATCTGGATCAGGTCCTCGGGCCTCGGCAGGCTGCCTGTGTGCGTGGTGAGAATCTGTTTATTGTTATCGGCCATAGCCCGCCACCGGTCTATATCTCGTCGCGCAGCTGCGCAGCGGCAATCACCATGTTCCTGAGCTTGCCGAACGCCGCATCGCGTGACAGGTATTTCATGCCGCAATCCGGCGCGAGAAGAATCCGGTCCGGATCCACGTGCTCGAGCGCGCGTCGAACCCGCTCTTTGATGGTGTCGACGGATTCCACCTCTTGCGTCGACAGGTCGAGCACGCCGAGCAGGATGCGCTTGTCGTCAAGCGACCGCAACACTTCGCAATCGAGGTTCGACTGGCCGGTCTCGATTGAGACCTGGTGGCAATGCGTGTTCGCGAGTTCGGGAAGAAACGAGTAGCCCTCGGGCCGTTCGTGGATCAGCGCGGCATAGCCGAAACAGATGTGTATGCAGGTGACGCCGTCTATGCCTTCGAGCGCACGGTTCAGCGCCTCGACCCCATACTCCCGGGCCTTCTCCGGGCGCGCCTGCATGTACGGCTCGTCCAGCTGCACGACATCGGCGCCGGCAGCGAACAGATCGGCGACCTCTTCGTTCACGGCAGCGGCGTAGTCGAGCGCCGCCTCCCGCTCCGACGCGTAGTAATCGTTCTGCGCCTGCTGGGTCATCGTAAACGGCCCGGGCACGGTGAACTTGACCTTGCGATCGGTGTTGGCTTTCAGGAACTGCAGGTCCTCGACACCGACCGGGCGCTTGCGCCGGATCGGTCCGACGATACGTGGCACGAAAACCGGCTCGCCGCTGCGATCCAGCGCCTTGCCAGGATTATCCAGGTCGACGCCCTCGAGCGCGGTGGCAAAATGATTCGAATAGCTTTCCCTGCGGATCTCACCGTCCGAGACGATGTCGAGGCCGGCGCGCTCCTGATCCAGGATGGCGAGGCGTGTCGCATCGTCCTGCGCCGCACGCAGGTGCGGCTCGCCGATGCGCCACAGTTCCAGCGCCCGGGTACGCGGCGGAAACTGCTTCGACAGCTTCTCGCGATCGATGAGCCACTCGGGCTGGGGGTAGCTGCCCACAATCGTGCAGGCAAACATCGGTATCTCTCTCGACATGCTCCTAAGCTGACGCGGCCTTTGCAGATTCGACGTCCGAATAGTCTATCAGCTTGGACTTGTAGGTTTCTCTCGGAATCGTGCCGTAGGGCACCAGCTGCAGGTCCATCGTCACCAGCAGGCGCGACCGTATCTCTGTCTGCAGTCGCTTCTGCAGGTCATCGGCAGATCCAGAGAAGTTCTCGCCGAGCTCGACGACGACGGGCAGCGGCGGCGTCTGCAGAACACCGGCTTCCTTCGGCCTCACCTGCAGCATGCCGGACA
Source organism: Gammaproteobacteria bacterium (assembly GCA_009937525.1). Taxonomy (GTDB): domain Bacteria; phylum Pseudomonadota; class Gammaproteobacteria; order Steroidobacterales; family Woeseiaceae; genus UBA1847. Next base: position 10,537 of record JAACFE010000003.1, on the reverse strand, counting down.
CGTCCGGCGTGAATTCGTTCAGAATGCTGCGAATCGCCGACGGGAACAGGTTGACGCCGCGCACGATGAGCATGTCGTCCGTGCGGCCTATGCAGCGAATACGAGGGCCCGTCCTGCCGCTCGGATTACGATTCATGTTCACCACGACGTGGTCGCGGCTGCGGAAACGCAGCAGGGGCATGGCATCTCTTTGAAGCGCGGTATACACCAGTTCGCCTTCCGCGCCGTCTTCCCACGCAATCGGCTCGCCGCTACCCGGATTGATCAGCTCGACGTGCACGAAGCCGCGGGCCATGAGGTGCATACCGTTGCCATCGTCGTCTTCCGCCCACGTGGACAGGGAAATGTCGCCGATACCCATCGATTCGCGCACCTTGCAGCCGAAAGCGTCTTCTATCCTGCCGCGAATCAGGGGATCACCGCCGCCGGGCTCACCGGCCGTGATCATATTCATCAGGCCGAGCGACTGCGTATCGATGCCTTGGTCCTGGCACCAATCGATCAGGTACAGGCCGTACGACGGCGTGCAGCTGATGCCCGTGGCGCCCAGCTTCTGGATCGCCGTAACGAGGCGTTCCGTATTGCCGGTCCCCACCGGAATCACGGTGCAGCCGATTTTGTCGAAGCCGTAATAAACGGCGCCGGCCACGAAAGGACCCGCATTGAAGCCGACTGCAATGCGCTGCCCTTTCGAAAAGCCGGCGGCCGAATACCCTCGCGCCACGTTGGTGGCGTACATGTCGATATCGTTGCGCGTCAGGCCGAGGTAGCAAGGCACACCGGTGGTACCGCTGGTGCTGAATACGCGCAGCAGGTCCTCGGGCGCACAGGTCAGATGATCCCCGAACGGCGGCGCCGCCGCCTGGGTCTTGCGCAGCTCGTCTTTCTCTGTGAACGGAAGCCGGGCAATGTCGTCCAGCTCCCCGACATCGTCAGCGTTCGAAAAGCCCGCTTCATTGAGCTTGACCTGGTAGAACCTGGAATTGTCGAGGAGATACCGTATTTGGCGACGATAGCTCACCCGATCGAGGTCGAACTGCTCCTCGACGGGGCGTGTTTCGATTTCCGGATCGTAGATCATTAGCTTCCTTTAAGAGACGAAAACGTCAGCGATTTGTTATGCCCAGCGCTTCGCACACAAGGCGACACGCTCACCGAGCTTGCGCGCCGTCTCGAGATCCGCAGCGGGCGGAACCACGTCAGGACCCTCGTCGATATTGGACTGGGCCATCGCTCCCATAAATGAGCCGAGCCGGTTGAGGTCGTCGACACTGCCATTCGAGTTGTTGTTCCCCGGCATCAGGTTCAGGTTGATCCAGACCATGCCGTGCTGCGCGGCGAACGTCGCGATGGAGACCAGCGTGTTCTGCTTGTCGCCGTTCTGCGAGCCCGAGTTCGTGAAGCCCGCCGCCAGCTTGTCCGCCCATTTATGTTCCATCCAGCGGCCGGAGGAGGCCTCCATGAACTTCTTCATCTCCGCCGACACGGAACCCATGTAGGTCGGGCAGCCGAAGATCAACGCATCCGCCTCGTCGAGCTGCGACCAGGCATCACTCTCGGCATCCTCGAGGTCAGAAACGGAAACGCTGGTCACGGCGGCGCCGTCGACCTGCCCTGCCCCGTCGGCAACTGCTTCTGCCTGCTTGGCGGTGTGTCCGTATCCACTGTGATAAACAACGCAAACTTTTGCTGTCACGATCGCTCCTCTCTAGTCGGCAGCCCGGTGGTAGGCTTCGTTGTTCGGCGAGTGATCGCCGGCCAGCCAGCGCTCCAGTTCTTCATGGGCATCGGCGCGCCTCTCGGCATTGATCTTGTCGACGTCTTCATGATCGACCGTGAATTCGATCAGCAGCCTGGCCGGGTCGAACACGTACAACGAATAGCAGTAGCCGTGATTGAGGATGTAGGTGTCAGGCTCCTTGTAGCCCGCTGCTGCGAGCCGGTCGCGGATGCCATCCTGGGTTTGCTGGTCGACTTTCATCGCCAGGTGGCGGAAACCTGAAAGCGGCAGTTCGGGGCCGAATTCCTTGCCGTCTTCCTCGTCGGCAAATTGGAAGAAGGCGAGACATTCGCCGTTGCCGACCTCGAAGAAGCAGTGCATGTAGACTCGCTCCTTGCCGAACAGGTCCGTCTTCTCGCACCAGGTCGCTATGAGCGGAAACCCGATGATTTCTTCGTAGAACTTGCGCACGGCCTCCATATCGGTCGTGACGTGCGCGTTGTGATGCAGCCTGCTGGTGATTTTCGGTTTAGCACTCATCGTTAAGTACCTCCAGTCAACTCTGTCAATTAAAGTGCTTGATAAATGTAGCACCCCAGCGGCGCGGTGGCGCCGGCCACAGGAAGTTCAAACCGGGAGCCGGCCCGGGCGAAAACTCGGCGTTGTAACGCTCGTCCGTCAGGTTTTTCGCCCAGAGCATCAGCGACCAGTTGTCCAGGACCTCGATGCCAAGGCGCAGGTCGACGAGATCGACAGGACTGCGTACGGAGATGTTGCCGGGATCCCACCAGGTATCGCCGATATGCTGGTAGTCGAGTCGCACGACGAAATCGGACTCGCCGCCGCCGAATCCGGCGGGATAGCGGAACTGGCCGCCCAGATTGAGGGTCAGGTCGGTGACCAGCGGCGCCTGATTGCCGTTGTCGGCCGGATCGGCGGCGCGTTTGATTTCGCTGTCTGTGTAGCCTACGCCGTAGTAGGCGCTCAGGTAGTCGTTGAACTGGGCATTGCCTTCGAGCTCGAAGCCGACGTACTCGACCTCCGGTATTCCACCGAGATTTTGCGTACTCGTCGTCGGATCGAAGAAGAAGAAATAGGCATTCTCGAAATCCGTGTAGAAGAAGTTCAGAGATGTCGAAAAACGACCTTCGCCGTAGAGCGCCTTGATACCGGCTTCGTAGGTATCGGCTACCTGTGCGTCGAAGAGATCCTCGACACCGGGCTCGGGAACGGCCGCGCCGACGCCGCTCTGGTTGAAGCCGCCGCTGCGGAAGCCGCGGCTGTAGCCGCCGTATATCGTCAATGCATCACTCGGCCGGTAGCGCAGAGTCAGCTTGGGCTGCAGCTCGTCCCAGGTCTCCTTGCGGACTTCACCGAAAGTCGTGAGACCGTTTCCGGGCGGGCCCGTTGGGTCAAAGAGCGGCTCCGTTAATGTCGTGTTCTCACGCGTGTCCTCGTCGTACCTGAGCGAGAACGAGGCCTCGAACGTATCGGTGAAGTCATAGGCTATTTCGCCGAAAACAGCCCACGCAAAGTTATCCTGCTCGTCCGCAAGCAAGCTCAGCTGTGGGCTGGGATCGGATTCTCCCCCGGGGACGAACAGCGAGATCCGCGGCGTCCGGTATACGGGGAAGACACCATTTCCACGATCGACCTGGTTGCCCGTCGAGATGTAGCGGTCCGTCGCAATTGCGTAGACCCCGGCGATCCAGCGGAAGCGGTCTTCCGCCGGTGATATGAAGCGGAACTCCTGGCTCCAGGAATCCGAGTCCAGGAACTGCGTCTGGCTGAGGTCGGCTACAGGGTCGCCTGTAATCCCCTGAATGATCGGTCCGATCGGGAAGAAGTTGATCAGCGACTCGTCGCGGGGCACGAAATTGAACTGGTCACCGGTCAGCAGTTCTTCGAGATCGTCGTAAGCCGTTATCGACGTAAATGTGCCCGCATCCAGTGCCCACTCGAGTTTCAGGCTGAAGTTATAGATATCACGGTCATTGGAACCGGGGTTGTTCACGCGAACAGGGAGTTCGGTGTCATCCACCTCTGCATCGATCGTGAAATACAGGGCCTGGGTTTCCAGCATCGACGCGCTCAGCCTGATGTCCGCCGAGAACGTCTCGTTTGGCTGGTAGAGCAAGCGGGCGCGCGCCGACGTGTCCTGGTAAGGATCCGCCTCTTCCCCGAGAAATTCATTGTCGATGTAACCGTCCGTGTCCACGTAGGACCCGGTCACACGATACTTCCACGCATCAGAGCCACCGAGAGGGCCGCTTGCCGTTCCGCGGACCGTAAAGCCGGGACCGGAATCAGCGCCGAGCTCTACGCGCCCCTCGAAGTCCTCTCCGGGCTGCTTGGTCACGATCGTGATCGCGCCACCTATCGCATTGCGGCCGTACAGAGCGCCCTGCGGTCCGCGCAGCACCTCGATCTGCTGCACGTCGATCAACTGCTGCGTGAACTGCGCCGGGTTCGGCATGAGCACGCCATCCACGAGAACCGCCACCGACATCTCACTGTTGCGGGCCTGCGATACGCCACGAACGTTGATGAACGCGTTTCCGGCATTCTGTGTTTCGACCAGCGTGACGTTCGGCGTCAAAGCGATGAAATCGCGCGGCGTTTCGATGCCGGCGGACTGAATTTCCGTTGCTGTGAATGCACGGACGGATACCGGGCTTTCCTCCAGGGACTCTGCGCGCTTACGGGCGGTAACGACCACCTCTTCTATCAGCGATCCCTGGGCAAATGCCTCGGGTATGGTGAAGGTTGCGGCCAGCGCAACGAGTAATAGTCTGAGTGACATTTTAATTAGACCCCCATGTCGGCTTTTTTCGATCGTCAAAGAATGCTATTATTTTCGCATACCGAAATCAACTTCGCTATGCGAACTTTTGCTGGCACAGGAATGCGACCATGAACAGCGCCGATTCGAAGACGCGGGCAACGACGGCCATATGCGGGTACGATGCCGATAACATAATGATTCGAAAAAAGAATCTTGTCGACGACCTGATCGGAAGATACAGCTTTACGCAGCTCCTTCTGCTGCAGGCACTCGGCGAGGAACCGACGCCGATGCAGTGCCAGATCGTGGATTCGGTACTCGTCACCATCATGGAGCACGGCCTCGTGCCTTCTGCAGTCGCCACGCGTCTCACCCACTACGGTGCGCCGGAGTCTTTCCAGGGCGCGGTCGTCGCCGGTCTGCTTGGCGTCGGCGATCGTTACGCGGGCACCGCTGGCGAGTGCGGCGCAATCCTCGAGCGCATCGTCAGCGCGAAGCAAGAGGACCGCAGAAAACGAGCAGTCGCGGAAATTCGTGCGTATCGCGAGATCCGGCGTCCGGTCCCCGGTTTCGGGCATCCGATACACCACGATACGGATCGTCGCGTCTCACGGCTCATCGAGGTTTCAACAAACGCCGGCGCAAAAGGCGAGTTCATCGCGGCAATGCATTTGCTGGAAGCAAGCCTGCAGGAGGTCATAGGAAAGCCGCTTGTCACGAATATCAGCGCGGCTATTGGCGCGGTTCTCGGAGAGGCCGGCGTTCCGTCACAACTCATGAGAGGCATCGTACTGACCGCCCGTTGCGCAGGCCTCGTCGGGCACCTGTACGAAGAAATGAACAACCCGGCTGCGCATGACATGTGGGTGGCAGCCCAATCGGCCGTGGACTATGCAGGCTGAGTTCATCCCGCCGGCCGGTTGTCGAACCGGCCTCTGGGTGCCCATTCGCGATGGGCGTCTGTACTTGGAAACGACGGGAGACGGTCCACCTTTACTCATGATTCATGGCTGGGCACTCGACCATCGCATATTCGATGCGCAGGTCGCCGGCCTCAGGAATGACCTGCTGGTGTTGCGCTATGACCGCCGCGGTTTCGGCAGATCCGATGCCCCGCCTGACCTGGCCCGGGAAGTGGATGACATCGATGCGCTGCTCGACGCCATGGGCCTGGAGTCCGCGCACGTGCTGGGCATGTCGCAGGGTGGCCGCATCGCGTTGCGGTACGCGGTGACCCGACCCGCGCGCGTGCGCTCTCTTATCCTGCAGGGCGCCGCCGTAGACGGCTTCAATGCAGATGAGGATGAGTCCGAACGCATTCCGGTGCAGGAATATGCAGACCTCGCGAAACGGGGCAACCTTCACGAAGTCCGTCACCGCTGGCTGCGGCACCCGATGATGCGACTGGATGCGCGGTTCTCGAATGAGGCGATCCTGTTGCGGAAGATCGTCGACGGCTATTTCGGCCGGGACCTGCTGTCGTTCGAACCCGGCGGCTACGCATACCCGATAGACGTATCGTCCGCGCTGCCCCGGTTCCACAGGCCGGTGCTGCTGATAACCGGCGCGACGGAAAGCGTGAACCGCAAGCGCCATGCCGCGGAATTACTGAGCAGGCTGCCCGATTGCCGGGAAGTCGTGCTCGAGGATGGCGGCCACCTCTGCAACCTGACCGCCGCCAACGATTACAACAACGCGGTCCGGGAGTTTTGCCGAACCGTCGAGTCGCACTCCGGCTGATCAGGATGCCGCGCTGCTGATGGAGTGCGCGAGGATCGGATACCGGCGAAGTTCCACCTCGATCTTGTTGGCCGCCTCCCGCAATTCCGGGACTCGAGATGCAACCATATCGTCCTTGTTAACCCGGGTCGTCGCCGTCGAGCAGTTGATTGCCGCCAGGATCGTACCGTCCGTACCGAACACGGGGACGGCGACCGAGACGATCCCGTAGTCGAGTTCATCCTGCACTGATGCAAAACCGTCTTTCTTGCAGTTCGCCAGGATCTTCCTGAGCCTGGCCTTCGAGGTCACCGTCTTGACCGTCAGCTTCGTAAGCTCCACGCGCCGCAGGTAGTCGTCTATACGTTGCTTCGGCTGGTAGGCCAGCAGGGCACGCCCCAGCGACGTCGCGTAGGCCGGAAAGCGCGTGCCGAAGCCCGCAACGAGCCGAATCATGCGCGTCGTCGAAACGTGTACCAGATAAAGGATATCGAGGTCTGACAACACCGCGAGTGAGGCGCTGTCCCCGGTCTTGTCCCTCAATTCCTGTAGATAAGGCTGCACGACCTCTTCGATATTCATCGACTCGATGAACGCTGAGGCAAACCCCATAACCTCGGGAGTGAGCAGGAACAGTTTCCCCTGCTTGCCGACGTATCCGAGTTCGACGAGCGTATGCAGGCAGCGTCGCGCGACGGCCGGACTCAACTGCGTTGCCGCCGCTACCTCGCTCAGCGTCATCTCCGGACGCTCCTTGGTGAACGCGCGCAATACGGAGAGGCCGCGCGCGAGCGTACTCAGGTAGTCGCCGTCTCTTTTCGCGGTCTTTTGCGTGTCGTTCATCGTTTCCTGCACTCGTCGGCTTGCGCAGATAGTATGGCGCAACACCCCGGATATCCAGTCTGCGCCAGCGTAACAATTGCGCTACCTTTGCAGATCCGGACGCACAGTGACAAGTTCAACCCTGCGGGCAGGAATCGCAATATGGACATGCAAATTCGCGAAGCGCTCGAAAGCGACGCCGGGCAGATTGCCGAATTCAACTCGCGGCTGGCAGCGGAAACCGAAGGCATTCAACTCCTTCCGGGCGTTGTGGGTCCGGGTGTCGAAGCGATGCTCGCCGACCCTTCGAAGGGCCGCTACTGGGTGGCGGAGGGCCGCGGCCGTATTGTCGGCCAGATCATGGTGACTTACGAATGGAGCGACTGGCGCAACGGCATGATCTGGTGGATACAGAGTGTTTACGTGCATGGCGAATATCGGCGGAGCGGCGTATTCTCGGCGCTGTATCGGCATGTCGAGTCGCTCGCGCGGAAGGATCCCGGCGTCTGCGGGATACGTCTGTACGTCGAGCGCGAGAATTCCCGCGCCCGGCAGACTTACGCGTCGCTGGGCATGGCAAGGACCGACTACCGGATCATGCAGACGTTGTTTACAGGAGACGAGTGATGCTCAAAGCGGGCGAGAAAGCGCCGGAATTCGTGCTGGAAAACGATAAACGCGAAGAAATATCCCTCACTGATCTGCTGAGGAACGGCCCCCTCATTCTTTATTTCTACCCGGCCGACTTCACGCCCGGCTGCACCGCGGAAGCCTGCTCGATCCGCGACATTCATTCCGACATCCAGTCCGTGGGACTGCAGGTCGCGGGAGTAAGCCCGCAGGACGCGGACAGCCACGCCCGTTTCCGCGACAAACACGACCTGCCGTTCGAATTGCTCTGCGACCCTGACAAGATCGCGGCGAAAATGTACGACGTCGACGGCCCGTTTGGCGTCGGCGTGCGGCGCACTACCTATCTCATCCGGCAGGACCGCACGATCCACGATGTCGTTCAGGCCGACCTGCGCATCGGCCGCCACGAGGAATTTATCAAGAAGGCGATCATGCTGCGTCAGACTGCGGGCATTCACAGCGAAGGCGACGCGGACTGATTACTCGCCCTGGACGGTAACGATAACGGTGCGCCGGTGGCCGCGGTGCCTGTGTTCCCACAGAAAGATGCCCTGCCAGGTGCCCAGCGCGCAGCGACCCTCGATCACCGGGATGTTCAGATCCGACTGCGTCAGCACGCTGCGCACGTGGGCGGGCATGTCGTCGGGCCCCTCGGCAGTATGCGTGAATATCGGGTCACCATCGGGAACCTGTCGCGCCATGAATGCCTCGAGGTCCCTCATCACCGCGGGGTCCGCGTTCTCGCAGAGCATGAGCGAGGCGCTCGTGTGGCGTATGAATACATGGCAGATGCCGGACCGGATCCCGGACTGCCGCACCATGGACTGCACCTCCGCGCTCAGGTCGTAGGTTCCCCTGCCCCGCGTGTCGACGTGGATCTGCTGCTGGGCGAGCATCGTGCCTCAGGACTCAGAGGGCCTTCGAGAGCGCCGAGCCATCGGGACTGTACGGCTCGCCGTACCGAAGCCGGATCGTCTTGGTCTTGCCGAACCACGGTATGGAGATGATGTAGATGTTGTCGTACTCGTCCTCCGCGATCGGCGGCACGCGCTTGCTGGCGCCGAGGTTTGCGATCAGCACAGGCAGCGTATTGCTATGCGCAACAACGAGGATGATCTTTCCCTTGTGCATTTTCAGGATGCTCTCGAGAATCGGTTCGACATCGTCGACATCGTAGGTATTGACCGGCAGGTCGAGGGCGTCAGCGACTGCCTGCGCGGTTTCCTTGCTTCGCCGCAGCGGGGTGGAATAGACGACATCGACACCGCGAATTACATCGGCGTCGACGAGCTGTCGCGCCAGTTCGGCTGCACGCCGCTGGCCAGCCTCACTCAGGCCGGGATCGCCAGCCGGGGCAGACGCTTTTTCGGCATGACGGACGAATATGATCGTGGTGGTGGCCTGGGACTCGAAGAACCACGCGAGGCCGATCGCAATCGCCGTGTAGATGATGATGACCTGGATTCGTCGGCGCCTGCGCTTGCGGCGCCGATCCTGATCAGACATGTCGTTGCGCATGGAACGCGACTTTACGAGGTTTTTCGGGGTTTGACTATGCCGGATCAGCCCTGGCGGCCATCCTGATCCTCGATTACGACGTGGTACTCGCCTTCGATCGTCTGCTGGGTACCGACCGGACGGCCGCTACGGGTGGCGTGCAAAACCGGATCCCGGGCCATCTTGCGGCGCAGCCACCACAAGCGGATGCTCACGGCCGCCGCGATCAGCAGCAGCAGGGAACTCAGGATCACGAATGCGAAGAAACCGACGACGATTGACGCCGCGATCGCGAGCGAGCCGACGATAATCACCAGTGCACTGGCGATCGGATTGCCCGCCGGGGCCCCTCTTTCCAGCGACGAAAATCTCACCATGAACCCTCTGCCTCCGTCATTCGGCCGCCTTCCTGCTGTAGAAACCCTCGAACCAGGGCTGCCATGTGGCACTGTCATCGTTCGACTGCTCGAAATACTGCCTCACGCGCCCGTCTGGCATCGCAGTCCACAAACCCCGGAACGGCGCCGTCTGGCCGTTGGCAATGTAGTGGATTGTACCGCTAAGCAGCATGCCTTCGTCGGTCAATCCGCCACTGATAATGATCTGGTAGCCTCCCGCAGCGTGCCAGCTCTGGACCCATTCATCCCTGGTCTTGTCCAGGTAATTGATGCTCATGCCCGTGCTGCCTTTGGCGCCACGCCAGCGTTCCACGAGCACGCAGCCGTTTTCCTGGCGCGTAATGCTGTTCTCGCCCACCAGCGTGCCGCTGGTGTCATGCACGACCCATTCGCCGACCCAGAAGTCGAATTCCCGGAATCGTCCGTCCTGTTCACATGCGGATGCAGCCGGTGCGACCGCCTCGGACGTGCCAGGTTCGCTCTGCGACAGCGCCACCAGGGGCAGCATCGAAAAAGAAAAAATAACTAGTTTATTCAACAGCTTCATAATTATTATTTAAGTAACTTATTCAGTAATTTGCTGGCCTTCAGCATCGATCAGACCGCGATATCGCCAGGAGGTTCGCCGCAGGCGTCCGACCAGAACACGGTAATGGCATCGATCCCCCGCAAATCAACGCTCCCGAGTTGAATCACGCCTTGCCTGCAAGCACAATGCCCGGCGCATCGACATGAACAGCCGGAGAGGTGGCAGAGCGGTTGACCAATCGGCGGGAATGCCGATTGGGACGCGCGAAGCGCGCCCGAAGGGCGAGCGCCATGGACGGCGCGAGTCAATGCACTGGTCAAGGACGACCGGACATGAAAATCCGGAGAGGTGGCAGAGCGGTTGAATGCACTGGTCTTGAAAACCAGCAAAGGTTAGTAGCCTTTCGTGGGTTCGAATCCCACCCTCTCCGCCAG